>JBCQTK010000075.1:0-8828 GCA_047178665.1 Rikenellaceae bacterium
CATCGCACTCTTCCTTGTTCTCGGTGTTTTGCTCTACGAGTATGCTGCGGTGCGATCGATCGAGCTCCCTGCCAAGAGCGATCAGCTCTTCTCTCTTGTTGCTGTCGAGGGGGGGCTGCCGACATTTGTGGGGGTGCTGTTTGTGTTGGGGCTCACCGCTTCGACCTTCGCCTCGTCGGCTTCGTCGCTCACTGCTCTCACCACATCCTGCACGGTCGATCTACTCTCGGGTGGGGCTGCGGAGAGGTCGGAGGAGACGATCACTAGGCAACGATATGTAGTTCATTCGCTCATAGCCATCGCTATTGCACTGCTCATTCTCGTCGTCGGGTCGCTCGGCAACCAGAGTGTTATAAACCTACTCTTTAAGTTTGTTGGCTACACCTATGGACCTATTTTGGGTATGTTTTCGTTTGGTATGATGACACGATGGAGGGTGCACGATCGAGGGGTGTGGGTGGTCGCTGTTGCGTCGCTGTTGCTGAGTGTCGGTGGTGAGTGGTGCGTGATGCATCTCTGGGGCTATCGTGTTGGCTTCGAGTTGCTTATCTATAATGCGATCCTTACCTTTGTCGGGCTACTTGTTATTAGGAGGGGCGAGAGATGATGGCGGTCGTGTTTAGAGCCCTTCGCGACAATCGTCGTCCGCTACTGATGCTCACCTCTATGTTAGTTGGTGTGATCTTCTTCCTGCCTATTGCGCGAGTCGACGATATGGCGAACAACAACGCTGCACCACTGCTCATATTCTTGATGCTCTTCGTTACATTTTGTCGGGTGCGTATTCGCGATCTTCGCATCACGTGGCTCCACGTTATTTTAGTGTTGTTTCAGGTTGTCGCCACTCCGTTGGTCTACTATGTTTTGCTGCCTGTCGGTGGGGAGATTGTTGCTCAGGGTGGAATGGTCTGTTTCCTAGCGCCCATAGCTATGGCGGCTGTTGCGATTGGGGCATTGCTGGGTGCCAATGTGACGACTATGGTGTCGTATACGCTGATCTGCAACCTCGTGATGGCGTTCGTCGCGCCGATCTATCTCGATCTCTTTGGTAATGGTGAGTGCACATTTGCGCAGATATTGGGTAGGGTAGTGCCGCTGCTGCTAGCTCCGTTGGTTATGGCGCAGCTGCTGAAGTTTGTGTGGCACAATGCGGCGGAGTGGATCGGTGGTCATAGCCAGATGTCGTTCTATATGTGGCTGGTCTCGATGGCGCTGACTCTGGCGCGAACGACTCGCTACATTGTCGATGTGAGCGACACGATAACCTTTGCCACAGCTCTCGCTCTGGCGGCTGTAGCCTTCGCCTCGTGCGTTGCGCAGTATGGTGTGGGGCGTCTGTTGGGACGTAGGTTTGGCGACGGGGTGGCTGGTGCGCAGTCGTTGGGGCAGAAGAACACCGTCTTGACAGTGTGGCTGTCGCAAGCGTTCCTCTACCCTGTGAGCTCTATTGCCCCCACCTCATATATTATTTGGCAGAATCTCGTAAACTCCTATCAGCTCTATCGTCACGATCGGAGGTTGCGCAAATAGTGCGTTTCTACCACTCGCGTCCCAGCAGGTCGCGGAAGTCGCGTACGATCTCGTCGGCGTCAGCATCTCTCTCTAGCACCTCGCGTGTGAGAGTCGTGGTGAGTGCTATCACCTTTGCTACCTCTGCGTTGCGTGCCGCCTTGATACCGACAAGTGCATCCTCAAATACCAAACACTCTGCTGGCTCTAGTTCCAGGAGCTTTGCGGCAGTAAGATAGATCTCGGGGTCGGGCTTGCAGCGTGTCACCAGGTCGCTGTAGACGTATGCGTCAAAGTACTCTGCGATGCCACATTTCTCGACCACAAACTCCACGTTCTCCTTGCAGCCCGACGAACCTATCGCACACTTCACGCCCTGCGACTTTAGCTCCTTCAGTAGCTCGACAAGACCCTCGACGGGTTTGATCGTCGGAGCATAGATCTCGCGATAGAGAGCCTCTTTCTCTACCGATAGCACCTCTATGCCTCTCTCCTCGATCACCTCGTGAGGTAGCATAATATGCATTATCTCCTCGTTGCCCATACCTGCACAGGCGATTAGTCGCTGACCAACCTCTGCTGCACCGTAGCTAGTGCAGAAGCGGTCGAACGCTGCGATGTGTATATCCATATTGTCAACCAACACACCATCCATATCAAATAGTACACCCTTAATCATTGCTCTCAAATTTTAGTTTGCCACAAAGATAGCGATTATATATTTATTTTCATACCTTTGTGATTGAAGTGGCGAAATATAAATGGGATAAATTAGAACTCCCCTAAAGTAAACACACGACAATGAAAATAACGATACTTGGACCTGCACACCCATATCGAGGTGGTCTGGCGACGATAATGGAGTCTCTCGCTCGCGAATATATATCGCGTGGCGACGAGGTGACGATCCTCACCTTCACTCTCCAATACCCTTCGTTTCTCTTCCCTGGAGAGAGTCAGACGCTCGACACTCCACCCCCCGCAGGGCTCGACATCGAGCGCGTCGTTAACACCACAAACCCCCTCAACTGGTTGGCGGTGGGGTTGCGGCTCAAACGTGAGCGACCCGATATGGTGATCGTAAAGTATTGGACTCCATTTATGGCGCCCTGCTTCGGCACAATTGCGCGCATCGCTCGCTCCAATCGCCACACCAAGGTGATATGCCAGATCGACAACGTCGAGCCGCACGAACACCACTTCATTGATCGACCATTCAACAGCTACTTCCTAGGTTCGGTCGACGGATTTATATATATGTCGGAGCAGGTGCATAGTGAGTTGCGTCAATATACCACGATGCCAGCCCTCTTCTCGCCCCACCCGATGTTTGAGAACTTCGGTGCTCCGATAGATCGTGAGGCTGCTGCAGAGGCGTTGGGGCTCGATCCTACATCTCGCTACGCCCTCTTTTTTGGGCTCATTCGCGACTATAAGGGGCTCGATATATTGCTCGACGCTTGGGCTCAGTGCAGGGCAGAGCAGAGACGGCTGATTGTGGCTGGCGAGTTCTACACCTCGCGCGAAAAGTATATGGAGCAGATGGAGAGGCTCGGGATTCGTGACGAAGTGATCCTGCACGATCATTTTATCGACGACTCAGATGTGGCGAACTACTTCTCGCTCAGCGACTTCATCGTGTTGCCATACCATACCGCCTCGCAGAGCGGTGTTACGCAGATTGCCTACAACTTCTCGTTGCCTATTATCGTGACGCGAGTGGGGGGGCTGCCCGAGATTGTGCCGCACGACTGTGTGGGATATGTCTGCGACCCAACTTCGGAGGGGGTAGCAGAGGCTATTGATAACATCTGGAGTGGCGATAACTTAGATCGCTTCAGAGCCAATATGGTGGAGGAGCGTCGTCGCTTCTCGTGGGGCGCTATGTGCGACCGTATCGTCGAGGTCTATGGCGAGTGATCCTCTATAGACTCTCTTTGACGTAGTTTCTAATTCGATACTCGCCTGGGGTGATGGTTGTGGAGCGTTTGAACTGCACGTTGAAGTTGGGTAGGTTGTTGAACCCAGCGCTCTGTGCTATCTCCGCTATTGGGAGGTTCGTCGTCTGCAGCATCTGCTTCGCGTAGTTGAGACGGAACTCCAGCAGATATTCGAATATGGAGCGACCTGCGTGTCCACGAAAGTGGCGGCAGAGGGCGGTTCGGTTCATCTTCGTGTGTTCTGCTAGCTCGTCGAGCGTTATGTTGCGGTGGAAGTTGTGCGATATGAACTCGATGACGTGTTGGTAGGCGCCATCGTAGGTATGTAGCGACTCCTCGCTACGTGCGGTCGAGATCATCTCGCCGTCGCCTGCGGCAAGCATCTCACCCAATTTGTTGAGAACCCTTAGTAGCTGTATGTAGCGTTCGAGACCTGGCAACTGCTCCATCGACTCTATGTCGCTTACTATCTGGCTGTTGATACTGTTGCTGTGCCATCTTATTCCGCGCTGCGAGCTCTTTATGAGGTGGTTTATATTGTCACAGTCGAGCAGCGACGAGTACTCCGACGGCAACACTCCCTCGTTGAACTTGACCGATGTGGCTCCGCATCGAAGAGGGTAGTTGGGGGCGTAGAACTGTTTCGCACTCTTTAGGTAGTGGGGGGTGTCGACCCCAAAAAATAGGAGTTCGCCTGGTAGGAACTGTGTGATCTGGTCGCCTGCAAAACAGAGCCCCTCGCCCTTATTAATATAAAGGAGTTCGAAGCAACGTCTCTGTTGTGTCGGTTTAGGGAAGTATCGACACTCGATGATGCCGAACTGGAAGCCATTGCTAACGCCAGTTACTTCGATTCTTCGCTTGGGTTGATTTTTTTGCATAGGCTGAGATGCCGGGTTGGTTTAAAGTTCTCTTGGTTAAAGTGTAGGTTAAAGTATGTAGCTCGGCACAAATATAATCAAAAAAATGATATGATCAACCTGTTGAGTGTAATTTTGTTTATGCAAAAATATCGCACAGAGATGGCTCAGAGCCATTTTTGTGCGATATTTACTCTTCGACAGCATCGTATGCGTGCCAAATATGTTTGCGTATAAAGCGACCTTTATGCGACCTTTAGACGAATGCCCTCACCTCGCTTGTTGCGTTCGACGACAATTGTAGTTCCACGCTTGAGTCCCTCGGTAATGAGTTCAGATAGGGGTTCTTCAACTCTCTGAGACAGAGACCTACGCAGCGACCTTGCTCCATATTTTGTGGGGTGTTCGACCCTCGCCAACTCACGCAGTGCGCCATTTGTCGCGCGGATGCTGTAGCCCAACGATCTGAAGCGTGCAAAGATGCTCTCAAGTTCGATCATCACAATCCTCGTCATATCCTCGTCGTTGAGTGCTCGGAAGAGTATAACCTCGTCGATTCGATTGAGAAACTCGGGTGTGAAGTGGCTCTCCAACGAGCTGTGTAGGTGCTGTTCGTCGCCCTGCGCTATCTGCATCTCTCTGCTCTCGGTGGCGTAACCGACGGGTTTGTGTCGGGTGGCGAGGCTGCGTGACCCTACGTTGGAGGTCATAATGATGATCGTGTTGCGTAGGTTGATCTCGCGACCTGCGCCGTCGTGGAGTCGACCCTCGTCGAACACCTGCAGCATAAGGTTGAAGATCTCGGGGTGCGCCTTCTCGATCTCGTCGAGCAGAACCACCGAGTAGGGGTTGCGTCGCACCGCCTCCGACAGCTCGCCCCCCTCGCCATACCCCACATAGCCTGGGGGTGAGCCGATGAGTCGCGAGATGGTGTGGCGCTCCTGATACTCACTCATATCTATACGGATGAGGTTGCGGCTGTCGTCGCCGAAGATCCACCGTGCTAGCTCCTTAGCCAGCAGAGTCTTTCCCACTCCAGTGGAGCCTGCAAAGAGAAAGACCCCTATGGGGCGGTTGGCGTCGGTGAGACCTGTGCGCGATCGTCGTATTCGCTTCGAGAGGCGCTCGATGGCGTGAGGTTGACCTATCACCTTCGACGATAGGTGGTTCTCGAGTCCGCGGAGTCGCCGCAGCTCGTCGCCCGAGATCTGCTCGGTGGGTATGCCTGTTGTGGTGGTGACAACCCGTTCTATGTCGCCTCGTTTCACTATCTCCACACGCTCGTCGACGCGACGTGTGGCTACGCGTGCTCCTGCTTCGTCCATCAGGTCGATAGCTTTGTCGGGGAGGTGGCGGTCGCCAATGTAGCGCTCCGAGAGGGTGACGCACGCCACTAGAGCCTCGTCGTCGTAGATTACGCGGTGGTGCTCCTCATAGTGTTGTGCTATGCGGCGTAGGATCTCGATGCTTTCGTCGGTCGAGGTGGGGTTGACCACCACACGTTGGAAACGTCGATCTAGCGCGGAGTCTGACTCGATGTTGGTGCGATACTCGTCGGTAGTCGTGGCACCGATCACCTCGATCTCGCCCCTTGCAAGTGCTGGTTTGAGGATGTTGGCGGTGTCGAGACTACCCTGCGTCGACCCTGCACCTACTATGGTGTGAATCTCGTCGATGAAGATGATCGAGTCGCGCGAGCTCTCGATGGCGGTGAGTAGCTGCTGCATACGCTCCTCGAACTCGCCGCGAAACTTTGTCCCCGCCACGAGCGACGATACGTCGAGCGAAAAGAGTCGTTTGTTGCGCAGCGGTGTGGGGACGCTCCCTTCGACAATGCGCAGCGCCAGCCCCTCGACTATGGCGCTCTTGCCTACGCCCGCCTCGCCCACGAGGATTGGGTTGTTCTTCTTGCGTCGCGATAGTATCTCCACAACGCGCTCTATCTCCCTCTCGCGCCCTACGACGGGATCTATCGCCCCTATGCGCGCCTGCTCTGTTAGGTCGATGCCGAATTTGGCGAGTGGGTGTGGTCTCTCCTTTGTGCGCTTCTCCATCTCGAACGACTGCTCGAAGGTGATGAGAGGAGCTATGTCGTTGGTGGTGGTGTAGTCGGCTATGGCGCTGTCGAGCGTAGCTTGGGTCATACCGAGCATTGCTAGTGCGCGCGAGGCTATGGTTGTCGTGTCGCTCAGGATAAAGTGGAGTGCGTGGATGGTCGATAGACGCTCTGCGTCGGGGTATCGAGCAGCTATAGCCTCCGCCATATCGTGGTAGTAGATCTCGGGCGTAACACCTGCCGCAGAGAGCTCTGTCGGGGTGTGGGGGACGGAGACGATACGACCTATCTGGCTCCGCAACTGCTCGATCTGGATCTGCCCCAAGTGGCTACTCAGTAGCTGATAGCAGAGGGTGTCGGGTCGCGATAGTAGCTCCAGCAGGAGTATATCCTCGTAGGAGCGTGTGGCGCCGAGTTTCGACGCTGTGAATGTCGCTGAGGCGAGTGTTGCGCTCAGGCTCTTTGATCTCTTTGTGTTCTGCATAGTTATATCGTTGTAAATGCGTTTTGGCTCTATAACGACTTGGGGTTGGGGTTCTATTGTGTTTGGAAAATATTGTGGTCGGTGGGCAATAAATTGGTCGAAAATTGCATTTATAGTAAGTAATCACTACCTTTGTGGTAGATCAAACACAATATTAAGATGGTAAAAATACTCTGGGTCGACGACGAGATTGACCTACTAAAGCCCCACATACTCTTCCTCAACAAGCGAGGATACGAAGTCGCAACCTGCAACAATGGCTACGACGCTATAGATATGTTCGCCGAAGATAGCTACGACCTGGTTATACTCGATGAGATGATGCCTGGTATGACAGGTCTCGAGACTCTTCCGCGAATAAAGGAGATTCGTCCCGACACACCCGTCATAATGGTGACAAAGAGCGAGGAGGAGAACATTATGGATAAGGCGATTGGGTCGAAGATTGCCGACTACATCATCAAACCCGTCAACCCCAATCAGGTGTTGCTGTCGATCAAGAAGTTTGTCCACTCCGATGAGTTGGTGACAGAGCAGACTACGGCAGACTATCGCTCGGAGTTTGGACGACTAAGCAGCTCGCTGCAGATGGCGTCGACCTTTGTCGATTGGTGTAATCTCTATCGTCGACTCACGCAGTGGGAGATTGAGCTCTCGGCGGCTGGCGACGAGGGTATCCGCGACGTGTTGAGTTACCAGAAGATTGAGGCGCGCGGTGAGTTCTCGAAGTTCGTATGCCGCAACTACCCCAAGTGGATAAAGGAGAGGGGCGAGGAGACTCCAGTTATGTCGCACACATTGATGCGCGAGCGTGTCTTTCCGCTCGTCGACAGAGGCGAAAAGACGACGTTGCTGCTGATCGATAACTTCCGCTACGACCAGTGGCGTGTGGTTGCGGCGGCGCTGCGTGGTTACTACGATGTCACGGTCGATGACTTCTACTGCGCCATTCTCCCCACAGCGACACAATATGCGCGCAACGCAATCTTCGCAGGGTTGATGCCTCTGTCCATTGCTAAGATTATGCCCGACAAGTGGGTGCACGACCACGAGGAGGGGGCGAAGAATCAGCACGAGGAGGAGTTCTTGCGTCGCCTAATTCAGCAATCGGGCAAGAACTACCGAATGACCTTCGACAAGCTCATTCGCCCTGAGCAGGGACGAAAGTTGCTCGACAATATGCAGCATATATATGAGGCAGATCTCTCTGTCATCGTCTACAACTTCCTCGACATCCTCTCGCACGCACGTACGGAGACAGATATTATCCGCGATCTCACCAACGACGAGGCTTCGTTCCGCTCGCTTACGCGTTCGTGGTTCGACCACTCGGAGCTCTTCACTATGTTGAAGTTGCTATCGGAGAGGGGACACAATGTAGTCATCACCTCCGACCACGGAACAGTACGTGTGGATCGTGCCGTCAAGGTGACGGGCGACAGGCAGACGTCGGCAAACCTCCGCTACAAGACGGGGCGCAACCTCGCATACAGCGCAAAGGAGGTATTTGAGGTGACACGTCCCGAGGAGCTGCAGCTGCCGTCGAGCAACATCACGTCGAGCTTCATATTTGCATACGATAGCGACTTCTTGGTCTACAACAACGACGCAAATAGACATATCCGATACTATAAAAATACGTTCCAGCACGGAGGTATATCGATGGAGGAGATGATAGTCCCCTACATTGAGCTGCGGGCGAAGAGGGGATAGCCCCCTGGCGAAGTGACCTGCGATGGTTGTGTGTGGATGTAGTCTTCAAAACTACGTAGGCTTGCGCTTACTATTAACAATTGAGAGAACTACTAATCTTAGTGCACAGAGTTGTCACCGATGGTGTCACACTCGTATCTTCACTCGGCAATTATAGGGATGTCAGCCGTCGGCTGACATAAAAAGGATAAGGTATAGCGCGTTGAAAACTTGTTTTCACAAAGCGCTATACCTTATCCTTTTGCAGTGCGAAGCACCCCTATAAT
>JBCQTK010000076.1:0-8770 GCA_047178665.1 Rikenellaceae bacterium
ATCGTAAAACCTATTTCTGTCAAGTTGCTCCCCAGCAGAGCTTGATTCCTCTTCAGCTTTACTCTGCAAAAATACGATAATTTTCACTGCGAAAACCAACTATTTTTGACCACATTACTTCTTTTTGCCTTCGGAACTCTTGCGCTTGGCAGGTGCTTGAGGAGGATTTGACTTTATGTACTCCGCATACTCCTCTAGTTCTCGTTTCCACTCTACACCCGAACCATTACCATATTTGTTGGCAAGTTCGATTCGCCGAGCCACCATAGGCGAGCGGTAGAGCGCCAAAGCACGCACAGCACGCTCCGTAGGCTTCTCCTCGCCCTCTTCAACCCCCCGAAACCCTGCTCGAGCAGTGGTTTCAGGGCGTTGAAGTCATCGTCAAACGAGGCTCTGTCGGCACCCAAATTCGTCACCATATCATCAATTGCCAGCTCAACAGACTCAGCATTGAGCCACTGCACCTGTGCCGCAAGATCGACAGCCACATAGTCCTGTGCAACAGCTACTGAGACCTCCGAAATTAGCGGCAGGAGCAGCATAGAGATTGATCTTTTCATAGTTGTTCTATTTAACAGGGTAGACACATTTATATTCCGACAAAGTACAGGACTATAGAGCGTTGTCGACTATAATTATCTCCTTAGCGTAAAGGTATGTAGCAAAAGAGTTATAACACCAATAATATGGAGCTGTATCTGTATTAACCGTGTACTTTGAGTTTGACGTACTAGACAGACTACCCACTATAAGCGTGATCTGCGACGCCTCCTTCTCCCAGTAGTAGATACCACTCTCGGCGATACCAAATGTCGACGCCAGAGGCGCAGAGAGGGTCGAGTTATATACATTCGCCGGCAGCGTAGCAAGCGTCACACCTGGGTTTGTCGACACCTCAATACTCTCCAGATCCCAGACACCCGTGAATACAGCCCACGCAATAGATGTCAATGCAGGGAGATGGATATGCTTTAGCCCCACGAGGTAGTTTATAGCCTTAGTACCAAGACTTGTCACCCTAGGGAAACTCAACGACGCGATAGATATGTTTGTCACGTTCTCGGTATATGCTAGTGCTGAGCTAGGGATTACGGTAGTCTGGTCGGGGAATTCGAGATAGAGCTGCCCTCTGGTGTATGTGTTTGACTGAACGTGCAGCTTCAAGCCGTAGAAGTTATTTACAGTAGTCATATCTCCAGTAATGACCCATACGTTCGACCACGACAGGTCGATTGTGTCGTCGAGCAGAGCGCCGTCGCTATACTGGAATGACTCGTAGGGTATCGATACCTTCTTGACGACAGATAGCTCTATTGTCTCCTCGACAGTTTCGTCGAGCGAGTGCTTCATCGTTATTGTCACGTCGCCCTCTGTTAAAGCCCTCACGACACCATCACTGTCGACAGTTGCGACACTCTCGTCGCTAGAGCTAAATGTGATCGCAGCAGCAGTAGGCATCAACGTATATCCAATGTTATATGTAGGATCTACACCCTTATACCACTCGACATCATCCTCCGTCACATCGAGCGTAATCGAGTCGACGATGGAGTCGAGTACATTCACGACGCACATCTGAGTAGTAACTCCGTCGACCGTAGCATATACGTTTGTCGAACCGATGGCAAGTGGTGTCAACACGCCATCTGTGACAGAGACAAATGTTGGATCTTCGGCGAACCACTCGATCACAGGCTCGTCGTCGACCTCGAGAGGTGTACGATTGTGTGTTGCGACGAGCGTCAATATGTCCGCACCTTGCTCGATCGAGATATACGCCTCGGCGTAGTTGATGTCGGCTGTTATTGGATTTACACTGACGATACAGGGTAGCGACTGCACACCGCCACGCGTAACGACAATCTTACACTCGCCGACACCCGTAGCCTTGACGCAACCATCCTGCCCCACTGTCGCGACATCCTCGTTGAGCGATCGCCACTCATATTCGATTTCGGGATCCTCTGTGTCGAACGACGTCTCCTCCGTGAGGTAGAATGAGTCGGAGAGAGTTATCTGGATCTCTTCCTGTGCAATTGTTGTCCAATACATAGCGTCGACATCGAATATGCAGTATGGAGGGACTTCGCACCCCTCTGCAGATGCCGTAATTGTAGCGACACCATATCCGACATCAGTGACATACCCCTGTTGGTCGACCTCGAGAATCTGCTCATTACTAGAGCTCCAGACTACCCCTGTGCCCGAATCTGACGAAGCGGCGAGCTGAGCTCCCTGCATCTCGTCGATCTCGTATGTAACGCCGTTCGCATCCTCCACCACAGCAGGATTTTCGTCTACAGGATCGTAGACACGCGTGAGGGTGACGCTAACTCGAGGGTCGAGATCCAGCGTTGTATCGTCTACGCACCCGACAGCCATCGCAGCCGCAAGTGCCATTGTATAATAAAATATGTGTTTCATAATGAATTCATTTTTTATAGTGTTAGAGCTGTTATTCGTCGCCTCCTAGATATTGAGGTTGTAGTCATACTCTTCCGTTGGGATAGGATAGAAGGTGAATGTCGATGGGACAATAACCTCCTGGTATGATGAGTAGTCGGATGGCTTGTACTCGCTATCTCTCTGATCTACATACTCCTTGAGCTTGCCCAATCGCTGCAGGTCGAAGAAGCGCTTGCTCTCGAAACATAGCTCCCAGGCGCGCTCATCCAATATGCGATCGTCGATGTTGCCTATACCATCCCACGTCGTGGCACCTGCACGGCTCGACACCTGCTCAAAGTAGGGCTTCGAGGCTTCGTATCCGCCGACGTGGTATTGTGCCTCCGCCATAATAAGCAAGAGCTCAGAGTAGCGCATTAGAGCGAAGTTGAGAGGGTTGTCGTTCGTCGTAAAGAGCGTCACATCTGTCCCCTCAGGGAACTTAAACTTGGCAATTCCGAGCTTGTCGAAATTATCCGTTAGATAGACCTTTTCGACAGAGACAATATCTGCGATGTAGGTTAACGAAGTCACTATCGTACCTTCGGCGGTGACTCCAGCGAGATAGTAGTCTGCAATGTTAGTCTCCTTACGAGTGTCTCCATCTTCATAGGACTCAGCGAACTTCCTGACAGGGCGAATATTTGCTGTGCCGACGCGCAGGTCGGGATAGTGCATATCTGGGTCGTTTTGGTGCTGCACGACAGGGTACTGCCCCACTACTCCCATAAATGTCTTCATAGAGGCACCCGAACCGACCTCCCATCCAGCCTGAAACTCGAAGATCGACTCTGCGTGGTTCTCCGAGTCAAAGACAGCGCCATATTCGCTGAGGAGCTCGTAGACGTCTAGATCTATCACCTTCTGCGCAGCGTCAATAACTTTCTGATAATCAGCCACCGTATTCTTATAGAGAGGGTATCCAGTCATAGATAGGTATGCCGCAGCGAGGAACGAGTATCCAGCACCCGAGGTAGCACGCCCCAACAGAGCCTGAGTAGATGGCAACAACTCGCCAGCCGCGGTGAAGTCCTCGACGATCTGGTCGTAGATGTCGGAGATACTCTCCAGCGGGGTCATAGATGACTCATACGAGTCGCTCGGCGATGTCAACAATGGCACAGCGCCATAGTAGCGAACGAGATAGTAGTAGTAGAGACCGCGCAAGAACTTCGCCTCACCGAGGTATGGAGCCTTAACCTCCTCGTCCAACTCTGATGATTCGATACCCTCGATAGCTGAGTTTGCGTAGTAGACGCCCCTAAAAAGGTATGTCCAGAGAGATATTACGTATGAATTGTTTGCATCGAATCCATATGTATCCAACGCCAATATATCTGTACTGCCCGAGTAGTATCGCGTCTCGTCGGTGCCGAGATTACCCATATACTGACTATAGTTGGTCAGATATTTCAAAGGTTCGTAGACACCAAAGAGTGCCGTCTGTATCTGCGACGTGTTCTGGAAATATTCGTCGGAGTTGAAGTTGTTGTAGTTCTGCTCCTCAAGCAGAGAGCAACTCGCAAATATGAGGGATAGGAAAATAATTATTTTGCTCTTCATATCGTTATTCACTAATTAAATGTTACACTCAAAATTTAATCAATTAAAAGCCAATGCTAATCGACCCCGTATAGACCTTCGATCTAGGATAGGCTGAGTAGTCCAATCCTGGTGCTGTCGCCCTTGTGCCATTCAAACCGCAGTTTACCTCGGGGTCATAACCCGTATATCCCGTAACTGTCAGCAGGTTCTGCGCACTCAACGTGAGCGCCACAGACTTCATTCCGATCTTGGCTAGATACTTAGTTGGGAGATTGTATGTCACACTCACATTCTGGAGTCGCAAGTACGAACCATCCTCAATCCACGAACTTATCATCGCCGCAGTAGGGACACGTCCGACCTTCGCCATCGTGTTAGAGGGGTTTCCTGTGCCCTCCACCGCCACACCATCACGATCGACCTCTGGCGCTATCCATCTATCGAGCACCTCGGCAGTCTGATTGTGCGACGCATTATGTAGCAACTGATTAGTCACCGAGCGGTTTGCGTTGAATATGTCGCCGCCGTAGCTAAACGACCAGTTGGTGTTGAACGACAGGCTACGCCACCTAAACGCCGTCGTAAATCCACCCGTAAAGTCAGCCTCCGCAGAGCCGATGATACGACGATCATCATCATCCACCACACCATCTACGACATTCTCTGCATAGACGTAGTCGCCAGCATATGGCGTAGTAAGCGAGTACTCACCATTCGAACCCGTATAGCTAACCGCAGGGATAACCGAGTAGTGATCTAGACGAGGGTCGTTATACTGGAACACGCCCTCAACCTGATAGCCATACCACAAACCGACAGGCTTGCCGACCTCCAATATCGCCTCATTGGAGATGCCCCACTTTCCACCTGGGTCGATGAATATCCTATCGACACCACCTAGAGAGAGGACTTTACTCCTATTCATAGATACGTTGAGCCCCAACGAGAGCGACGTATCCTTCGTGTTGAGTGCTACGACATTAACAGAGAGCTCGACTCCCTTGTTGGAGATCGAACCGCTGTTGCGCACAATCTTAGAGGCTCCAGACGACATCGAGAGATCGGTGTTCAGCAACATATCGACTGTCTTTTTGTAGTAGTAGTCGGCAGTGATGTTGAGACGATTATTGAACATTCCATAGTCAACACCGACGTTTGTCTGATAGGTTGTCTCCCACGTGATTTCGCTGTTACCGATTGTGGTCGATGGGATAGTTGTCGAGTAGTAGCTGTCGGAGAAGGTATATCCCTGTGACGATGAGCCATAGATGCTCTGCGATGCGTAGTTGGGAATGCTCTGACTACCTGTGACACCCCAGCTCGCCCTGAACTTCAGATTACTCAATGCGTCGAACCCACTATTCTTAACGAACTTCTCCTCAGCTACACGCCACGCAAAGGCTACAGATGGGAAGTAGCCCCAGCGGTTGCCGTCCGCAAAGCGAGACGAACCATCGGCACGCATACTCGCCGTCAACATATAACGATTGTCGTAGTTGTAGTTTACACGTCCCAGAAACGACATCAAGCTAAATGAGTATTTTGAGGTCGTCGGCGAATCTATAACCTGAGCCAGCGCCAAACCGTCGGATCCGAGATCGTCGAACGGGAAGTTGGTCGCCGTATATCTCCACATATTTGTTGTGTTGTTCTGCAACGTAAAACCTCCGAGTGCATCGAACTTATGTTTTGGCGTGAAGTTTTTGCGATACGACAGCGTGTGCTCAGTCAGCAGATTCAACGAATTACGGAACTCGTTGATCGCCTTGCCGTCGACAGTGGAGCCAGTGGTGACAGTCACAGGATAGTAGGTCTTGTTGGTCGCATTGTTATAGTAGGCACCGACGCTGCTCTTCAACATCAACCCCTTAGCAAGCGTAAACTGCAACGAGTTGTTCGAACCAAAATTGTAGGATGTCAACAGATCGCTCACCTCGTGTGCCGTGATGTATGGGTTAGAGGTCGACTCTACGTAGACAACAGAGTCGTCGTCCGATTCGTCCAACTCCTCAAACGGACTCATATATGGCTTCGCCGTCAGCGCCTGCATCACGATGCTCGCCGAACCCGATGTCGAGGTATATAGTCCAGTCTCGTCGACACGACTGAAACTGTTGCTCGTAGTGAACCTAAGCCACTTGTAGAGATTCGATACGTAGTTAAGACGAGCCGTGTATCGCTTATACTCCGACTCAATGATGATACCCTGGTTGTCGAGGTAGCCCAACGACGCATAGAGTTGCGAGTTGTCGCCGCCCTTCGAGATCGACACCTGCTGGTCGAGCACTGCACCTGTTCTGTAGATTAGATCTTGATAGTTGTAGGTGACATCTTCGTATGTATCGTAGAACGACGCATACATATCTAGCTCCTGCCCCATCGCTACAAACTGGTCGGTGTCGAGAGTTTCGAGCTTCTTCGATATATTCTGGATGGAGTATGTCGCTTTGTAGGTGACATTGGTCTGCGACTTAGTTGCCGACTTGGTGGTTATCAGTACCACACCATTAGCTCCGCGAGAGCCGTAGATAGCTGTAGCCGAGGCATCCTTCAATATCTCGATCGAGGCGATGTCGTTTGTGTTGAGCCCCGATAGTGGATTCTGCTCCTTTGAATCCCACGATACAGTCTCACCCTCCTGAATGAAACCATCGATCACATAGAGCGGCTCGGTCGACGAGTTCAACGAGGTTGTACCGCGAATACGCATCGAGAACGACGAACCTGGAGCACCATCGGCCGACGTGATGTTGACACCCGCAATACGTCCTGCCAACGCACCATCGAACGATGTGACGCCACTATCCTCGATAGCGGAGGAGCTCAACGATCCAACGGCACCCGTCAGGTCGGAGCGTTTCGAGAATCCATAGCCGACAACCACCACCTCGTCGAGATCGTAGTTAGCATCAGTCATCGTAATGTCGATCCTCGTGCGACTACCTATCTCGACAGATATGTCGTTGCTATGCAGGTGCGAGAATTGCAATCGTTTGTCGCTCTCTGTCACTTCGAGCGTATATTCGCCCTTCAGATCC
This sequence comes from Rikenellaceae bacterium, assembly GCA_047178665.1. Taxonomy (GTDB): domain Bacteria; phylum Bacteroidota; class Bacteroidia; order Bacteroidales; family Rikenellaceae; genus Alistipes. Next base: position 7,029 of record JBCQTK010000076.1, read on the forward strand.
GTACTTGCGCCATTGGTGGTACCTGTGACAATCACTGTCGCACCAATCAATGGTTCACCCTGCTCATTTACGACACGCCCAGATATTGTTGTCACATTTTGCGCCGACACCGCAGTATAAAAGAGCGTCAGCAGAAAAACAAATAGACAATTTAACTTCATAATTTGGTTTGTTTAAGGTTGTTAATTTGGGTTAAGACAACATCCACTCAACGCAACTTAGTAGTGCAGTACACGCCTCGTCGCAGAGGTCATCTCTCTATTCATTGCAAATATATTATAACACTCTGTTTTCGCCGATACATATAAATAATATTAACATCAATTATTCACATCGTCGAATTTGTGTTATTATTTCGCGAAAAAATCTTTATTGCAAATACCAACTAGGTTAATATCGCAGAGTAGTTATCGAGAGGGGCTCGACCCTAACACTACAGCGTGCCCCCTCCTCGTCACTTACCCTCACCACACTCTCCTTTCCATAGTTGAGACTACGGCTATCGGGTCGCTTACCCATCAGAGTTGCGCACCTCAATCTCGACACCTTAGCAGGCAGACCATCGAGTGCAACAGAGGTATCGATCCTCTGGGTAGACTTATTCATAACATAGATCACGCCGCCCTCACCGCCGTCGTCGCTCATCGCATATACCCTGAGGCGAGAATCGTCGCATCTAGACTCAACGAACTCTTTTCCAATATATTGATTTACGAATCGCACCACTTCGCCTGTAGGCTTGCGTGAGTTGTCGTCGATGCGCAGCAACACATCTACATCCATATTGTCATTATCCACTGCGCCACCCCAGGGTGAGTGTGTACCCCAGTTGTAGGAGTACGACACATTCTTCACGCTCAGTTGCGACATTAGTAGCTCAAACCACCAGAGAGCCTTGTAGGTATTGTTTACGTTGCCCATACCCTGCTTAGCTGGCGAGACACCAGTCTCTGTGATTAGGATCTCCATATCGGGCTTCGACGACTTGCTCACAGCGGTCTGCATATTTGTGACGTTGCGGATATAGGCTCCGTCGTATTTGCTCCATAGCTCATAGTCCTTGCAGTCATCTATAAACGACCATAGATATTGGTGGCACGATGTGAAGTCGACCAACTCAGGCGCTACAGCAAAAAGCTCCGTGAAGTAGATGGCACGACCCAATATGCCAGGTCCGATGTAGGCATCGGGGTCGACCTCTTTCATAGCCGACGCAATAGCCACATACGCCTCGATGTACTCCTCGAGCGTTATATCCTTAGGGTGGTGATCCATCTCGTTGCCGATCTGCCAATATGCTACCTCGTACCCCTTTTTGAGGGCGTAGCGCACCCACTCAGCAGCGCTGGTGACGAGGGTTTCGAGCGTACATCCCCCCTCCATCTTATGCGACATTGAGTTGACTACGACAAGGGGTTTGATCCCCGTACGTTTGCAGAGTGCCATATACTCATCAAAATCCATTGCGCTCGTAAAAGATCCGTCGGGGTTCACCGCCCACTGCCAATTGCCGGGCGTCACCTTCATCGTCGCTACCTTTGGGCGTAGCCCCCCCTCTACGTCATCGTAGGGGGGAGTGTGCCACAAATAGTTGTTAGCGAGAAATCCGTAGGGGAATCGTACCGACCCAACCCCCATCTCCACCAACGCGCTCTCGAACGACTGCTTAGGATTGGGTCGTTTCAGGTCTGAGTCGAGCAGCCAACAGAGGTTTAGCGACGCAGCGCCTCGTGGCACATTCG
>JBCQTK010000077.1:0-8740 GCA_047178665.1 Rikenellaceae bacterium
CACTTATATGGCATAGGAGGGTTATTTTGCCTCTATAAATCGTAATTTCGAAGAGGTTCTCTGAGATTAATACAAAAAAAAAGGCTATCCTCAATCACTATTGTGATTTTGGACAGCCTCTTTACCTATACATTTGCGCCAACCAGTTTGGCTGTGCGCCCCGCACTTACTTCACCTCCTCGAACTCTACGTCCTCAGGCTGTGTCTGTCCGCTGCCCTGCTGTGCATCCTGCGCGCTACCCTGTGCACCGCCCTGCGCCTGCTCTGCCTGCTGCTGCGCGTAGATGTCCTGCGATGCTGACTGCCAAGCTGCGTTCAACGCCTCGATGGCAGGGTCTATTGCTGCGATGTCTGCCGCCTTGTGGGCCGTACGGAGAGTCTCCAGTGCCGACTCGATTGCCGCCTTCTTCTCGGCTGGGATCTTGTCGCCATACTCCTTCAACTGCTTCTCGCTCGCAAAGATGTTTGAATCCGCAGCGTTGATCTTCTCGATACGCTCCTTCTCAGCCTTGTCAGCCTCCTCGTTTGCCTTCGCCTCGTCGCGCATACGCTGGATCTCTGCATCGGTCAATCCTGACGACGCCTCGATACGGATCTTCTGCTCCTTGCCTGTTCCCTTGTCACGTGCCGACACGTTCAAGATACCGTTGGCGTCGATGTCGAACGTAACCTCAATCTGTGGTACTCCACGTGGGGCCTGTGGGATTCCGTCGAGGTGGAAACGACCCAATGTCTTATTGTCCTTAGCAAGCGGACGCTCACCCTGGCAGATGTTGATCTCGACCGATGGCTGATTGTCTACTGCAGTCGAGAATGTCTCGCTCTTGCGTGTTGGGATAGTTGTGTTGGCGTCGATAAGCTTCGTCATCACACCTCCCATTGTCTCGATACCGAGTGAGAGTGGCGTAACGTCCAAAAGAAGGACATCCTTCACCTCTCCAGTGAGGACTCCACCCTGGATTGCCGCACCGATCGCAACCACCTCGTCGGGGTTTACGCTGCGGTTAGGTGTCTTTCCGAAGAACTCCTCTACAACCTTCTGGATAGCTGGGATACGTGTAGATCCACCGACCAAGATAACCTCATCGACCTGCGATGCCGACATACCTGCATCGCGCAAAGCCAACTTACAAGGCTCGATTGTGCGCTGAACCAACGAGTCTACCAACTGCTCGAACTTAGCACGCGTAAGCGTCAACACCAAGTGCTGTGGAATGCCATCAACAGGCATAATGTATGGTAGGTTGATCTCTGTCTGCGTAGTCGACGAAAGCTCGATCTTCGCCTTCTCGGCAGCCTCCTTCAAACGCTGAAGAGCCATCGGATCCTTGCGGAGGTCGATGTTGTGATCAGCCTTGAATGTATCCGCCATAAAGTCGATCAATACGTGGTCGAAGTCATCACCACCGAGGTGTGTGTCACCATTAGTCGACTTAACCTCAAAAACGCCGTCACCCAACTCTAGGATCGAGATGTCGAACGTACCACCACCAAGGTCGTAAACTGCGATCTTCGCCTCAGAGTCCTTCTTGTCGAGACCATAGGCAAGCGCCGCGGCTGTTGGCTCGTTGATAATACGACGCACCTTGAGTCCTGCGATCTCACCAGCCTCCTTAGTAGCCTGACGCTGCGAGTCTGAGAAGTATGCAGGGACAGTGATAACCGCCTCCGTAACCTCCTGACCGATGTAATCCTCGGCAGTCTTCTTCATCTTCTGAAGTGTTATAGCCGAGATCTCCTGTGGAGTGTACTGACGACCGTCGATCTCCACGCGTGGAGTGTTGTTGTCACCCTTCACAATCTTGTATGGCGCACGAGCGATGTCGTTCGTCACCTTATCATAGGCCTCACCCATAAAGCGTTTGATCGAGAATACCGTACGCTGCGGATTTGTGATAGCCTGACGCTTCGCAGGATCACCCACCTTGCGCTCGCCACCATCTGTGAATCCGACAACCGACGGAGTTGTGCGATGTCCCTCAGCGTTAGGTATAACGACTGGCTCGTTACCCTCCATTACAGATACACACGAGTTTGTTGTACCTAAGTCAATTCCAATAATCTTTCCCATTGTAATTCAGTTTTTAATTATTAATTATTATCTCTGTTTTCAAATTATACGAGGCGATCGCTATCACCCCCTCTTTGGCACTCCAATCTACAAATGATATACCAAATCGAAAAAATGCGCAAAAGGAGCTAAACTCTGCCATTCTCTGCCATTCTGTCATATTTTGATTGCCATCTATGACAAAATTGGCTCGTTTGTTGCGCCAACAAGAAAACTTTTCTATATTTACGTCACAAATAATAATACAGGAGATGAAGCATACAAAAATAACTCACTTCGAACAGGAGCACATAGATACACACCACGACTCAGCACTCAGCGTAACGACAGGCGTGGCGGATCAACCGATCGTCAATCCACACTTCGTGCGAAAACGTCGTCGTATTATGTCAACCGAGGAGTATGTAGGTGGGATCTTGCGTGGCGACATCACCATCCTCTCGCAGGCTATAACCCTCATCGAGAGCGCCAACCACGACCACAACGCACAGGCTCAGGAGATCATCGAGAGGTGCCTACCCTACTCGGGGCGCTCGGTGAGAGTGGGTATTACAGGCGTCCCTGGCGCAGGAAAATCGTCGTTCATCGAGGCGATAGGCGGTCTCGTCACAGGACTTCGACACAAACTAGCCGTACTCGCAATCGACCCCAGCTCGGAGCGTAGCGGCGGCTCTATCCTCGGCGACAAGACCCGAATGAGCACAATATCGACCTCGCAAGATGTATTCATCCGCCCCTCACCCTCGGCAGGATCGTTGGGCGGCGTTGCGCGGAAGAGCCGCGAAACAATCATCCTGTGTGAAGCCGCAGGATTTGACCTTATCTTTATAGAGACCGTGGGCGTTGGACAGTCGGAGACAGCCGTACACTCGATGGTCGACATATTTATGATGCTGCAGATCTCTGGTGCAGGAGATGATCTACAAGGTATCAAACGTGGTATAATGGAGATGTCGGATATGATGGTCATCACGAAGGCGGATGGAGAGAATAAGCTTCGTGCAGATATGGCGCGTACACAATATGCAGGAGCGCTGCGACTCTTTCCGATGCCCGACTCAGGCGTTCGACCCGAAGTATATACCTGCTCGTCGGTCGACGGCACAGGACTAGAAGAGGTGTGGAAAGGGGTCGAAGATTATATCGAATTCGTAAAGCGCAACGGACATTTTATGGGACGCCGACAGGGACAGCTACGCTACTGGATGCGCGAGACGATCCACGCACGCCTACTCTCTGATTTCTACAACGATACGCGAGTGTCAACCGTTCTGAGCGACTACGAACGACGCGTACTGGAGGAGCAGATAACACCATTCATAGCGGCAAACGAACTAATAACACGACATATTTACGAAAAAAAGTAGCCAAATATTTTGTAAGTAACAAAAAAAGCTATATATTTGCACTCGATTTACCGAACGAACCTACTCGTGTGACGGCAAAGTTACGAAGAAGTTGTGATACAACAGAAGCGCAGCAACCCCACAAAAAAGAGAAGGTCGAAAACAAAATCAGCCCAGATGGCGGAATCGGTAGACGCGTTGGTCTCAAACACCAATGTCAGTAATGACGTGCCGGTTCGATCCCGGCTCTGGGTACTTTTTAAATCGCTAACTATCTAATTCGCTGATAGTTAGCGATTTTTCTTTTGGGATTTTCCCCACATTTTCCCCACACGTGCAAGAATTTCGTTATTTGGTGGGGAAAACAATATTTGCGCTACAACTGCGGTAGCGGTATGCTTAACTTGTAAAATTTGCGAAATCCTCTAATAGGTGAAGATTGAGTTAAAATAGAATCTTCGGAAAATTTGACCACCTTATTACATTGGTCTCCCTCTTCATCGGGTTCAATTGTCACATCTGGGTATATGATAAGACAAGGAGCAATATCATTATACTCTCCAAAGTTGCTTAATATCTTTTCATCTCGTGCGTAGGCGGATATTTGTCTTACATCATCGACTATCCCTCGATTGCCAATTAGGTAATGAGGCTTATATTTAGTATCTATTATTACCTGCTCGTCTAACTTGATAAAATCAACTGCTGTTTTGCGATACCCTTCGACTTGGAACTTAATATTATCACTTCCGTAGGCTTCGACCAACTTACTATAAACGTAGACTTCATATAGTCGAGCCATATCAATCCAGAATGGGACTGTTTCGTCATTCGTATTACCAACGTCTGACAAAGAGTAGTTACATCTCTTTAGAATCATTTGGGCGACCTTTAGAGCATCGGCATAGGAGCTATAAACCTTACCTCCTGCACACCTTTTAATTTCTCGCACCTCTACATCATCGCCGACAGATTCAAACTCGGCAAACGCACTGTTTAACTCTTTCATAAGAGATGGGTATAGCTTATGATCTTTTAGTGCACATATTAGTGTTTTAGAGAAGTGTAATGCCTTTTTGAGGATTCTATTGTCTGTTGTATCTACGGTGTACTCTTGATAACTACAATAGGTTCTATCGCCTCTCTTTGAGATATTATTTAGCTTGATGTTACGAGTAATCACAATCTTTCCCTTAATTTTAGAGTGTAGATTCTCCTCTCGCAAGATATAATCTCGCCTCAAGCCAACTTTTAGCAATTTCTTAATTAAACTTAGGTAGTGAATAACAAGCATTGGGGTTAGCATAGACAGATGTGCATTTGTAGCTATTTTCTCTCCGCTAAAGTCCATTCCGTAAAATTTGGAGAAGTAGCTTGATGACTCAGAGTGTTTCAACGCAGTTGCGAACATCTCCACATAATCTACATTTGTACACTTAGGAGTAACCACTACAGCGTGAGAGCTATCTATCCACTCGGCACCAATATAGTAGCTTGCACGTAGCCGTGACTCCTCTGAGCATATTCCAAGATACTTTGGAATACCCTCGTAAGCAGTCTCGCAAAAATCAACCTCTTGCTTTATGAAGTAGGCTGCATCTTCATCACTAAGGTAGCTATGCTCACATAACGAGATAACATTTTCGGGACTATACTCTTCTAACACTACTCCATCAATGATCTCCATTCTGCCTCAGCTTCTTTTAGCACTTTAATAGAAATTGACAATATGCCATCTTTCTCATACTCTCTAATCAATGGTATTATCTCATACTCCAATTTCATTGCCAACTCATCGAGAGAATTAGCCATAAAGTAACTATGACCTACCATAATATCATCAGCCTCTACATCATCAGGCGTGTATTTCACAATTGTATTGTTTACACGTTTGAAAAGCTCCTCAGCTGTGCTTAGAACCTCTTTCAATGCGTCACTCGATTGATAATACGACTTGAGTACCTCGATGTCAGACTTGAGCGTATAGAAAGCGAAACGTCGTCGAATAGCATAATCAATACGACCGACACTTCTATCGGTTGTATTCATTGTGCCAATGATATATAGATTTGATGGAACTGTGAGAGTTTCATTGTCTGAGTACGGCAACATAACACTAATTGGATGCTCTCCATCTCGTCGCTTATCCTTTTCGAGTAGAGTTATTAACTCACCGAAAATCTTAGATATGTTACCTCTATTTATTTCATCAATTATAAGTATGTATGGTTTGTTGTTCGACTCATCATCATTCGTATACTCTTTTCTAACTGCGGTTATAAAAGCTTCTGCATAGTGTTTCCAATTATTCTCAACACCTTCATCTATCGCTTGAAGCTTTACCTTCTCTATATTAAGCGGTGAAGGAGAATAAGATTGATCCTTTGTTGAATTAGAGAGTTCACTTCTTGTGCTGATTGTATCACTACCCTCATTCCACCATACATATATATTAGACCTACCAGATTTAGTTGGTATCAGTCTCCTATTCTCAAAACCTTTTATTTTTTGCAAATATTCATCTATGCACTTAACAATATCGATATTCCCTCCAGCTGAAGCAGCACTACACACCTCCTTAAATATACCATTTCTAACATAATATGTGATATTACCACCCTCTTCACGTGGACGCAAACCCTCTACGAAATCTTCATAATCCATCGATTGGTGAAACGTCGTGAAAAATACTCGCTTCTCATCAACAAAGTGCTGATACTTCTCCATTATATCTTTGTGATTATACGGATCATATTTCTCTCCAATTACAGACAAAGCGAGAGCAGCAGTTGTATATGTCTTACCAGTTCCGGGTGCGCCTTGTAATATTATATTCTTATTATTTCGCAGAAGCTTAACGTATTCTGGCTCTGCATAATACTCTTCTTCTATATTGTCAACAGATTGATCTTCTGAATTTTCATTAAGTAAGAAGTTTTTCAATCGCCACGCATATGTTGGAATACGAGTGTAGTCCACGTCACCTAAAGTCTGCTTGATTAAGTTTAAGAGCGCAGCACTGTCTTTATACCAGTCTCCTGTTCTTTTAGGGATATTGTCAACAACACCTCTCTTCAACTCACGATATAGCACTCTTAGGTGGTGATCTGATACGATTGTACACAATAACTTTGGCTGAAGAGCTGCAATCATACGGTGTATTGAAGCTCTTTTATAAGAGCTAAGCAATGGGCGAACAACCCTTTCGAGAGCGTAATAGTTCTCTAATATCATCTCGTCTTGATTGCTTGCAATATCCTTCAATATACCAGAGATGTTAGACCAATTCTTTTTGATTCTCTTCTGTTCTTCCTTTGTGAAATAACCTTGTTGCAGTGAAGATACACACTGATCTGATGCCTTATCGAAATACTCACCAAAGACTGTGTGATCCCACTCTGTCCAATTCTCGTTTCTGAGTGCCTCATTAATAAATCGTGGAGTCCATTGATTGTAGCGATCTCTCCATTTATCTTCAACATCAAATGTATTTAGTATATCTATCAAATTCATTTTCTCTCTATTTACCATATTTAGCTCCTCCAATGCTTGTTTTAATTCGTCTCGTAATCTCCATTCAAAATAACCTTTTTCAATATATCTACCCTTCATAGGAATAACCCAGAATGTATCATCACCATCTAACCTCTTGATGCGGAATCGCCCTAACTTATTCTGTACGGCTTTTGCAAATGCAGTGACAACGCCAATAAATGAGCTTGGTTCAATGTCGTAAATATCACCCAACTCACGACATGTGGCTGTATGATTCTCTTGCTTGTAAAATTTAGAGAGATAATCGATCGTTAAGGGCTTGGCGATAGTAGCATCTTGTAAAATTCCTCGCCACTCAGCGACAGAGATTGATAAATCACAATCGTGCCATCCGTCAATAATCTCAACCTGCACAATATCCACAGCTACTACACATTGAAAAGCGATATCTTGAGCCACCAATAGATCACTTTGCACCAAGTTAGTAGTTTGACTCTGGAGCATATTATACAGCTCAGTATCGGATTTAATAATAGGTATAAAGTTCTGCAATAGGCTCAAATAGTGTTCATAACAATTTGAATTTTGCAGCTCAACATCAAGCTCTTTACATAGTTGTTTGTATAGCGTATATTTATAAAATGTATATTTTTGTGGATTATGCAATGTTAGCAGAGTAGCTGCGGTGCGTTCATCTTGATGTGATTTCTTGCCACTATCTCCAACTTTGCGATACAGTTCTTCCGATTGAGAGATGTAAGTTGCAATTCGAGAGTTCAGCTCTTTTGTCTCATCAAACAAAGAGTTCACTATCTCACGATACTCCTGAGCTGCCAACTTGCAAAATACATTTCTAATTGCATCATACGAGAATTGATACAACATATTAGAAAACTTTATGCTCCTAATCCGCTCTGCAAAATCGGCATTTAGTGGATCTATCAGGAATTGACCGCTTGTCACCATCTCCCACTTATACAGCTCATCACACCCTTTCAAACCACCATTGTGGCTTAATCGGCTTTTGTATTGGGCTATTAGTTCTACTATTTTATCACTCATATATTCGGAATGTTATATTACAAAGGTACATTATTTTGGACAAAATAGAGCGTCGTTATAAAAATATCTCGTTATGATTCTTGATAAACTCAGCAACAGTTAATCGATGAACGCCCAATATACGTGCTATTGCACTTTTTGAGACCTGCTTAGCAAGTAGCCCTTTTATCTCGGCTTCTCGTCCAGATAACTTATGATGCTTAGATTTACTTCCCTTAGGTCGTCCAAGAATAACGCCTTCAGCTTTTTTTCGAGCCAATGCCTCTTTTGTTCTCTGAGAGATTAGATTTCTCTCAATCTCCGCAGACAAACCAAATGCAAACGCTAAGACCTTAGAGTTTATATTATTACCAAGCTCATATCGCTCTTTGATCGTGAAGACCTTGATATTCTTCTCCATACAGGTGTGCAATATACTCATAATCTGCATCAAATTACGTCCCATTCGAGACAACTCCGTTACAATCAATATATCCTCTTTCACCATTTTATCGAGCAATTCACCAAACTTTCGCTCCTTAATGTGTTTTGTGCCACTAATTGTCTCCTCTATCCATTCATCAACAATTACGTCTCGATCTTTTGTGAAATTTTCAATCTCAAATCTTTGGTTTTCAGTAGTCTGCTTATCAGTACTTACTCTAATGTATCCATAAATCATATTCCTATTATTTTATAATTGTGTTTGTACAAAAGAAAACAAAATATCATTAATCTGTCCTGTTTTAGGCTTATTTAATTGAGCGATTATTGTAGGCAGAATTTG
>JBCQTK010000078.1:0-8715 GCA_047178665.1 Rikenellaceae bacterium
CACCGCCTCACGGAAGTTTGCGAGGGTCTCTCGGCTCAACTCCTTGGGGGTGATATGCCCACGGCAGAGGGTCGAGAAAGTGCTCTGTGTGCGGCTCTGCTCACGTGTCGTTTTGGTGAGAAAGAGGTAGCAGAGGTGGTGTAGATATGGTCGTCCGTCGAAGTGTCGCTCGTATGCGCTGCCCAAAAATGTTGCGCTCGCCTCGGCTCTGTATATCGCCTCTGTGAACCAATCCTGCTTGTGGATGATGGTGTAGTTGGGGAGCACCTTGATCGCCTTGACCCACGTGGAGTGCATCGCCTCATAATATGACGTGGCGAGGGTGAATATCTCGGGTAGCTCGACTCGAAAGGCTGCGGTGAGGTCGCCACTTTTGCTCACTATGTAGTCTTGCTCGACCGATAGGAGGGGGAATCTGCGCTCCAGTGTATCTGCTCTAAATATGTTTTGCATTGTTTGAGAATAGCTTGTGTGTTGATTTTCTGCGGATTATGTATCGTGGGCGGTAGCTGCGTGCTTGACGTTTCATCGCTCCGTGCTCACCATATTTTTTGTTGTGGGCGAATATTTGCCACGTGAGGGTTGCGGCTGCTGCGAGTGTGATGGCGAGGTTTGTGGTGGTGTGTAGCCCTGCGAGTGAGAGTATCACGAAGAGCAGAAACACCCCGACCAACCCACCTGCGAGGAGGATGATGTAGCGCATTGTCAGCCCTGCCAGCTCCACCGATTTACCGATCCCCTTGTTGATTTGATAGTTCGCCATTAGAGGAAGAATGCCTGAAGGATTGTCGCTGCGATCACCAAAAAGACGCAGGCAAAGCCCCACGCTGCTGCAACTTTCGAGGTGTCTGGATCGCCCGACTGCATCTTGCTAAAGACCTTGAGCGCCCCGACCAACCCAAAGACCGCCCCCACAGCATACATAAGCTGCGAGATCGGCACGAAGTAGGAGGTTATCATCGCCGTAGCCTGCGCAATCCCCGCCAACCCATCCCCCTGCGCATAGGTTACAGTTGCCGTTCCAGCGAGGATAAACGACAATATCACAATCGTAATCACGATGCTCTCTTTTCTCTCTTTCGTCATATTGTATGATCTATTTATATGTAATCGTCAATGTTAAATTTTTCGGCTGCCACAGAGAGTTCTACATTCTCGCTTGCCATAGTCTCGCTACCTGCTCTTTGGTGATAGTCGAGCATCTTGGCGATTCTCTTTTTGCTCTCCTCATTGTTGGTTACCTGATCTATAATCTCGCTGCCTTCGAGCCTGCTAAATATCTCTCCTGCTATCCTCATATCTTTGAGGGTGCTCTTGCGATCTTGCAGCGTCGCAATTGCATCTTGAATCTGAGAGAGTTCAACCCCCGATGCTTGCATAGCTGGGTCGTACTCTCCAGCCTCCTCTTCACCCTCTGCCTCGCTCTCTAGATCTAGATCCATCTGATTCTCCTGCTCTCGATTTTTATCTATGTCGGCATCTCTCTTCTCCTCGACACTCTGTCGCTCCGTGTCGCGTGGTGGTGTCGGATGTAGTATTTGGGAGTTGCTAGCCCCTATTATTGACCGCTCAGGTTGTGGCGACTGTGGGGCGACGTTGGGCGTTGGCGGCTCTTGTCGTTCTAACTTTAGAGTGAATCCAAAGAGTGATATTAGATGGCGTATGGTCGAGACCAGACAGTAGATGGATATTATTGCGAGATAAATTTCAATTACTTTCATTCCTGCTTTAGCTTGATTAGTGATTTTTCGTTAAAGACCTCCGTTATCTCAGGATCGTACCTGCTTAGGTGATCTGTGAGTACATTGTCGATATAGTTGAATATCGAGAAGCGGTTGTTGTCGACCACGCCGACAATCTGCAATATCTTCGTGTGGTGTTCGGGCAGAATCGTAATGCTCTTACCCTGGCGTGACGAGAACTCTCTTCGGGGGACGATGAAGCGTGACAGATACTCCTCCTTGCGACTCTTGCGACCTCGGGACTCTCTGCGAGGTGTCGCCACACTCTCGGAGCTTTTCATCAGTGCTATCTGTGGAGCTTCAGCGATGGAGGATATAAACTCCAACTCGTCGAAATCTGCTGGTAGCCCCTTTTTATTCGTCATTGCTCTCTTCAGTTATCTTGAGGAACTCGGCTGTAAACTCGGGGATGCCACTACTCTTGATTAGTGTTCGGTCGATCGGGAACATTGTCGATCGGAATATGGCTCGGTGCAGCGATCCTATCTCTCGTCGAAACCGTTTGCTGTCGGGCAGTCGTGTCTCCATAATGGGTATGCCCAACTCCGCTATGGCACTCTCGTAGTTGTCGTATAGCTCACTTCGCTCTCTTCTGTCGACCATATTCCACACCATATAGAGCCCCTTGATTGCACTCTTCGATGTGGCTATGACTCGATCGTTGATGATAGATGCGTAGCTGAGGGAACTTTCGAGCACCGACCGATCAGCTGTAATTGGAGTGAATATGTAGTCCGTCACAGCGAGGATATTAACTACGCCCCGAGTGCTGATTGTACCAGGTAGGTCGAAGAAGATATAGTCGAGATCGCTATCCTCCTCCGTGAGCTTTTCTGCACACTCTATGGCGTTATCGAGGGGTGAACGCTCAATTCTGTATGCCCTCTTCTTTAGCTTCGAGAATAGGTTGCACGCCATCGTTCGGTATAGTTTGTCCTTCTTTATCATTGCGAGATCTCTTGTGCGCATATTACTTATACTAGGTTGTGTGAAGTCACAATCTATGACTGCTACGTTGTAGCCACAGAGGTAGTGGAGATGGCTCGCCAACAGTACTGTCAGCGTTGTCTTTCCTGCGCCACCCTTTTGAGTGCTTATGGTTATGAACTTGGCTCTTTTCATTGAGTTGAGTTTTTGGGATGTTATAATAATGGGTTGTCGCAGCATCGGTCGGGACGTTGGAACGTTGGAACGTTGCGATGATGGAACGTTGGAACGTTGGAATGTCGGAACATTACGACCGTTGTCGGTTCTGACTTTCCAACGGCAAAATTATGGCAAAAAGGGGGTGATATGAGAGTGTGTCGCACAGTGTCGTTCGGTGTCGTGCTCTGTCGCATTGATGTATGGTGCTACAAAAATCTATCTACACTAACTTTGTCGCTAGATATAGGATCAACAAAAATTGTGAATGTTTCGACCTTCAGAATCAGCCTGTGGGCGGATATCTATCGCTTGGTAAAGTGATAGGCGAGTTGTGTTTTCCGCTGCGGAAAACATTTTGTGCAGCACACAAAATCAGCCCCTCCGAAGTCGGCTCTTCACGTAAATAATCTAAAAACAGTGAACAGAGTAAAGAACAGAGATGGTGGTAGACCACCCAAAACAGACCCTGCAACGAAGCGATGCACGGTCAACTTTAACACGGTGGAGTATCTCCATTTCCTCACGTTATTTGAGCAGTCGGGGGTGAATAGTCACTCTGCATTTATCAAGGCTAGGGTCTTTAATCACGACTTTAAGGTGTTAAAAGTCGATCGTACACTCCTCGATTACTATCAGAAATTGTCGAGTTTTTACGCTCAGTTTAGGGGTGTGGCGAACAACTACAACCAGACAGTCGCTGCATTGAAGAGTAACTTTGCGGAGAAAAAAGCCCTCTCACTTCTCTATAAATTGGAGCGAGCGACGATCGATATGACGATGCTCTACCGTCAAGTCATAACGCTAACGGAGGAGTTCAAGAGGGTATGGTCGCAAAAATATCAGTAGGCAACTCGCTGCGAGCGACGATACTCTATAATGCTCGTAAGGTCGAGGATGGCGAGGCGAGAGTGTTACACACAAACCGTCTCTTTGACTCCGCAGATGGTCGACACAATCCGTTGCATACGATACGAGAACTTGAAGATCACCTACCCTCGCACTTCCGCACAGAGAAGCCTACGATTCACATATCGCTCAATCCGCACCCCGATGATCGCCTCACCGACGAGCAACTTGCAGCCATCGCAGAGGAGTATATGGAGAGGATGGGATATGGTGAACAGCCCTACATTGTCTACAAACACGAGGATATTTCACGTCACCATCTGCATATAGTCTCACTGCGTGTCGATGGTCGAGGGCGAAAGATAGATGATAAGTTCGAACATCGCAAAAGCCGCAGGATCGTCAAGGATCTGGAGCGTAAGTATGGTCTGATAGCCACAGGTGATGGGCAGGTGCAGAGTCCGTACAAGCCCCAAAAGGTGGATGTGGAGAGGGGTGAAGTGGAGCGTCAGGTGGGAGCATTGGTAGGATACGTAGCGGCAAACTACCACCTCTTGAGTTTCAACGAATATAGAGCGATTTTGTCACTCTACAATGTCTCGGCACAGGAGGTGAGGGGCGAGGAGCGCGGCAGACCTTATCGAGGTGTTGTCTACTCTGCAACGGATGATGAAGGCAATAAAATAGGCAACCATTTCAACTCCTCTGAGTTTGTTCGATCGGTGGGATATGAGGCTCTGCAAAGAGGTTTCGCCCGCTCTAAAATCAAGATAAAGGAGGGGCGACTGGCACAGCAGACGAGGTTGCAAATATCGGAGACATTGCGGCAGTCGAGAGATCGGGATGAGTTTCAGCAGAGGTTACGTGGGCAGAACATCGACGTGATATTTAGAGATAATGATGCAGGGCGATTGTATGGCGCAACCTTTGTCGACCACAACAACCACTGCGTTTTCAACGGCTCACGACTAGGGAGAGACCTCTCCGCTAACGCCCTCTCAGAGTGGTTTGAGAACCCACAGATTACAGAGCCGACACCAACTCACACCCTAAATCAGGAGCAGAGCAACGACAGTGACTTCTCGCTGGGTGGACTCTTCGACTTCCCTATTGATGATGGGTTCGATGACAACGAGGATGAGCGTGCCGCCAACGCCATAAAGAGGCGACTAAAAAAGAAAAAGGGACGCAAAATGTAATTAACAATTAACCATTTACAATTTATAATTAGAAAAAGATGCAACAAGAAGATGATCTGAGAGCACTCGGTAAGATAATGGATCTGCTGCGTGCGACGAGCATAATGTTCGTGATGATGAATATATATTGGTTCTGCTATGAGGCGATGCAGTTGTGGGGCTTTGACCTCGCCATTGTCGACAAAATCCTAACTAATTTAGATAGTGACGTGGGTCTGTTTGGCTCAACGGCATACACCAAACTCTGTGCGCTACTGATGCTCGCCCTCTCCTGTCTGGGGACGAAAGGCGTGGTGAGCGAGAAGATAAAGTGGTGGCACATCGGGGCACTTTTTGGGGTTGGCTGCGTGCTATTTTTCCTGAATTGGTGGGCGACTGGCATTATATATATAGTGTCGACAGCGATTGGCTACATCTGCCTCCTGATGGCAGGTCTCTATATGAGCCGACTGCTCAGAGCCAACCTAATGGACGACCGATTTAATGACGACAACGAGAGTTTCCAGCAAGAGACACGACTCATCGAGAACGAATATTCTGTGAATCTACCATCAAGGTTCTACCACAACAAACGGTGGAACAAGGGGTGGATAAATGTTGTCAACCCATTCCGTGCGACAATAGTGTTGGGTACGCCAGGGTCGGGTAAGTCGTATGCTGTGGTGAACTCGTTCATCAAGCAGCAGATCGAGAAGGGGTATAGTCAATATATATACGATTACAAGTTCCCCGACCTCTCCGAAATCGCTTATAACCATTTGATTAGACACCGAAAAGCATATGCAGTAGAGCCAAAATTCTATGTAATAAACTTCGATGACCCACGAAAATCACACCGCTGCAACCCTCTAAACCCAAAGTTTATGACCGACATATCGGATGCCTACGAGAGTGCATATACCATAATGCTCAACCTCAATAAGTCGTGGATTAGCAAGCAGGGCGACTTCTTCGTGGAGTCTCCGATAATCTTGTTGGCAAGTATCATCTGGTATCTGCGTCTATATGAGGGCGGCAAGTACTGCACATTCCCCCACGCTATCGAGTTTTTGTGTAAACCATACACCCAAATCTTCCCCATCTTGACCTCGTATGGAGAGCTTGAAAACTACCTCTCACCCTTTATGGATGCGTGGAAAAGTAATGCCCAAGATCAGCTTCAAGGGCAGATTGCATCGGCAAAAATTCCGTTATCACGAATGATCTCACCTCAGCTATATTGGGTAATGAGTGGCGACGATTTCACCCTCGACATCAACAACCCCGAAGAGCCCAAAATCCTATGCGTGGGTAACAACCCCGACCGCCAAAACATCTACTCAGCAGCGTTGGGACTATATAATAGTCGTATCGTAAAGCTAATCAACAAAAAAAGTCAATTAAAAAGCAGCGTAATAATTGACGAGCTACCAACCATCTATTTTCGAGGTCTCGACAACCTTATCGCCACCGCCCGATCAAATAAAGTCGCAGTATGTCTAGGCTTCCAAGATTTCAGCCAGCTCAAACGAGACTATGGCGACAAAGAGGCAGCAGTAGTGATGAACACCGTAGGCAACATCTTCTCAGGTCAAGTAGTAGGGGAGACCGCCCGCACCCTCTCCGATCGCTTCGGTAAGGTGCTCCAACGCAGACAATCCCTAACAATCAACCGCAACGACAAATCCACCCAAATCTCCACGCAGATGGATAGCCTCATCCCCCAAAGCAAGATCTCAACCCTCACGCAGGGCATCTTCGTAGGCGCAGTATCCGACAACTTCGGGGAGCGCATCGACCAAAAGATCTTCCACGCCGAGATCGTAGTAGATAACGAAAAAGTAGCCACCGAGACCGCCAACTATAAGAAAATCCCAACCATCGTCAACTTCACAGACGATAACGGCAAGGACATAATGGCAGAGCAGATCCAACTAAACTACGACAAAATCAAAGCAGATGTGCAGGAGATTGTCGACAAGGAGATCGCCCGTATCAAAGCAGACCCCGCTCTTCAACATCTAGTTAAACGATAATATTTTGCGACAAACGGCGACACGGAGCGACAAGGCTCAAAAAACGCCCATTTTACGGTGTGATGAGATCTATATTTGAACTGTGTTACCGCATTGGTGACTCACTAATTTTATCTAAAATATCGCAAATATGGAGCAAGAAACAAAGGATCAGGAGGTACTTTTGGTCAAGGAGCCCGATGTGGCGCAGGTGCGTGCCGTGGCAGGAATCGAGGCGGATGGTCGCCTCAAAACGGTCGCTGCGGAGCGGCAGAACAAAACATCATTTTTGAAGCTTGGGAGGGGGACGGATGTGCTGGAGAGCTTCTTCTCGAACTTCCTGCGGCAGGCTAAGGAGCCGTCACACTTTGGGTTTTTCAAGGTGCTGGCGGAGGGTGTTGAGCAGAGTGCGAAATCTATCGCTGCCGCATATACGGCGACCGCCACGATCGACGACGAGGTGGCAGCTCGTAGCGCAAATATCAACCCCGAGGAGTATGCCAAGTCGCAATCGCAAGGCTACAAACCCCTCGACAGGGAGCGTGTCGATTGGTCACAGTTCGAGGCGTTGGGCATCAAGTGTGAGGCGATCGAGAAGAGTGGCGCACTAGATGAGATGTTGAACTTCCGCAAGAGCCCCGATCTGGTGAACATCTCTGCCAAGTTGGGCGACGTGCAGATCCGCACGCAGGGTCGACTATCGCTGCGAGAGATGGCGGACGGTCGCATCATCCCCGTCATCCACGCCATCAGGCACGAGCCGCAGCTCGACCGCCCCCTCTTCGGGCACACATTCACCAAGGAGGACAAGGAGAATCTAAAGGCAACGGGGAATATGGGGCGAGTGGTCGAGCTCGTCAACACCAAGACAGGCGAGGTGACCTCATCGTTAATATCGGTCGATCGACTCACCAACGATCTGGTGACTATGCGAGCCGATAAGCTAAAGATCCCCAGTGAGATAAAGGGTGTCAAGCTAACCGCAGAGCAGCAGACGAAGCTTCGCACGGGCGAGGCGATCTACCTCGAAGGGATGACCGCCAAGAGTGGTAAATCGTTCGATGCCTACGTTCAGGTCAGCGCAGAGAGGCGAGGCGTAGAGTTTCTTTTCGACAACGACCGAAAACAAGCCCAATCCCAACCCCAAGAGTTCAGAATCCCCACAAAGTTGGGTGGCAAGGAGATCTCGCCCGAGGATCGAGAGAGGCTCAAGAAGGGCGGCACAATCTACCTCGAAGCCCTCAAAGATCGTGCAGGCAAGGAGTATAACGCCTACATCAAGGTGAGTGAAAATGGCGACAAGCTCAACTTCTACCGTTGGAATCCCGACAAGGAGCAGAGTCAAAGGAGCGAAGTTGCTGAGCCGCAGAAACAGAGTAAGGTCAAGATATAATGAATCCCAACAACCACTCAATAGAGTTCTCGTTCTACCAACTATCGCTCCTCTCGTTTCTGCGAGAGAGCCATCCCGAGCTGGCGGAGCAGAGAACCTTCATTAAGGGCAGAGCCGCCCAAGCTGCCGAGGCGTACACCACCACCTTTATGGGGGGTGGTGACGCTCAGCAGTGCCAATCGGCAGCGAGCAAGGTGCTCTATGCAGGGCTGCACTTCTCACGCCACGACACCATCGTAAACATCTTGTGGAGAGAGTTTTCCGCCAACGTTAAGGCGGAGGATGCACGTGAGTGTGCCATCAGGCTGCGCCCTCTGCTCGACCCCATATTCAAGAAGTACACACTCTCCGACGACTTCGCCTACACCGCAGAGTATCAATCACTAACAACAGAA
>JBCQTK010000079.1:0-8308 GCA_047178665.1 Rikenellaceae bacterium
AAAGATACGAAAAATCAATGGCATTAGCAAAAAAATAGCTGCATATTTTCAAAGTATTTTAACCTAAAAATATGCAGCTATTTTTCTTCCGAACACTCCTACCGCGCGGGCGGCAAGCTAACTTGCATTTGCTTTTCTTGCGGTAATTATAGGGGTGCTTCGCATCCCTATAATTGCCGTATGTGAATCTAGGGGTTAGATCAAGAGTCTCGAACTTGAGTGTGGATACCATTGGTGACATCATATGCGTAGACTAAAATTTAGGTGTTTCCTTTTTTTAATTTTGGTGTGGGTTGAATTCGATTGTTGATAGTAGGCGCAAGCCTATCAACAATCGCAACAAAAGAATAGCTCCGCGGAGAGCACTCCGCCGCCGCCCGCGCAGGGCAGTGGTAGAACGTCCCATTAGTACGCTCCGCTAGCAATAGTATGAACGCACTCAATATCGACAAAGGGGCTCTATTTGGGGCAAAAAAAGAGGAGTGGTAGGCAACCCTATCACTCCTCTAAATATATTGTCATACCACTCCTCTACGCTTCGAGTAACCTTATAGGAGTCACTCTACTCTGTGATTTGTGTATCACCTCAAACTAGTATCCCATTGTCTTCTGTGCTGAGTAAGATAGCTTAAGAGCGTTAGCTCTACGCAACTCCTGCTTAACGTCTGTTACGATACCCATTTTTGTACCTTCGTCGGCCTTCAGACATATTGTCATAGAAGCACGATCAGCCTCCGACAACTTATCGCGCTCTGCGGCAACGAAGTCTAGAATGTCGTTTGTACTCTTGTATGAATCGTTCATCTGGATACGTGGGGCTGTACCGAACTTACCCTGCATAGCCAACGACGGCTTTCCTACGTGTATGTAGCTCACCAACGATTTCTTCTCCAACTTCTGCACCTCGGATGCTCCAGGGAGCTTATATGATACCAACAACTCCTGCTCACGCATTGTCGTAGAGACCATAAAGAAGAAGAGGATCATAAAGATAACGTCAGGAAGCGACGCTGTCGAGATCGGGGGCAATCCCTTGCCACCCTTCTTTTTCATTACTGCCATAATCTCCTCCTATTTTTTAATTTGACGAGGCTCTGCCTCCGAAATCTTTAGTGGAATAGCCTTTGTCACAACGTTGCGCTGCTCATCAATTAGGTCTGCATACAACTTACCAAAACGCTTCATCGACACCTCGTTACGCACCTCGTTGAAGGCGCGAGTCAACTCATTCTGAACCATAATATAGACGTCGTAGTTTGTCTCACGCGTAGTCTGCAACGAAATCACACCCTGGCTAACAGGGTAGTTCCACTCGCCTCCATTTGGAAGATCAAACTTCGTGATCTTGGTCTCGGGTAGATCCTCATCGTCGTAAGGGTTTGTGATAAACTCCTTTGCTTTGTCTTTGAGCTGCCTAATGTCCAACTGCTCTCCGCCCGCCATAATGTTACCGCTACCAGAGACGAAAACCAAGAATAGGTTACGCTCCTTGACCTTAATATCCTCCTGGATCTGGTCATCTTCAGGCATCGGTGGTAGCATACGCACCAAACCTGTGTCGGTATTCATTGTGGTGGCAACGAGAAAGAAGATGAGCAAGAGGAAGGCGATGTCGGCCATTGAGCCGGCATTGATCTCCTGTACTGTTCTCTTATTACCTGCCATTATTTATCCTCCTTATTTTGTCTCATCCTCCTCGATCAAACCAGCTTTGCCCATACCCTCAATTGAGTTAAAGATAAGACCGCCGATTGCAGCTACTGCTGCTGCGCCGAACGTGATGTAAGTAACGAAAATAGATGCCTCAGTTATTACAGTCTCCCACTCACCGAAGAATCCTCCGTCACCAAGATTTACAATCTGGATAGAGTGACCTGAAGCTACGAGGTATGAAGCGACAATTATGATCGCTACGAGACCACTTGATATAGCTGCTTTAACCAGACCGTCAGAGGCTTTAGCCATACCAAAGACTGCACAAAAGATAGCCGATGCAAGCGAGCCAGCGACAAGGATATAGGCCCAGATGAGGTTATATCCCAAAACCTCGGGCGATCCTGTTGCGACAGCTGCAACCACTAACCCGATGGTGATAACCATCATCAGGATTAGCATTATTTTTAATACACTAATATTTTTCATTTTATTCTTATAGCTTTATATTCTACATATAACTATATAGTCGTGATTTAACACTATATAGAGTAACGTCGCAAGAATTTATTTCTTGTATGATGTAAGTATATCCATCAAAGTGATCGACGAATCCTCCATATCGTTCACCAAAGAGTCGATCTTTGAGATGATATAGTTGTAGAAAAGCTGAAGAATAACCGCAACGATAAGACCCATCAACGTAGTAAGGAGGGCAACCTTGATACCACCTGCAACGAGTGTTGGAGAGATATCTCCCGCAGCCTGGATCGCATCGAAGGCGCCGATCATACCGACTACGGTACCCATAAACCCGAGCATTGGAGCGAGGGCGATGAATAGACCTACCCAGCTAAGACCTGACTCCATAAGACCTGTCTGAACAGAACCATAAGATACTACTGCCTTCTCTACAGAATCAAGTCCCTGATCGTAACGCTCTAGACCCTGATAGTAGATAGATGCGATAGGACCACGTGTGTTGCGGCAAACCTCTTTTGCAGCCTCTATTCCTCCAGTTGAAAGTGCCTCCTCAACCTCTGCGATGAACTTCTTTGTGTTGATTGTAGCGAGTGTTAGATAAAGAATACGCTCGATAGCTACAGCCAAACCGATAACCAAACACAAAAGTACTGGAAGCATCCACTCCCATCCTCCCTCGAGGAACTTCTGCATAAGGACTTGGTGCATACTTTCGCCCTCGATAGTCTCTGTTGCCTGTGCCATTGCTGACATTGTTGCCATTGCTGTTAGTGACAATGTTGAAAATAATCTTTTCATAGTTGTAGTAAATAAGTTAATTTTTTAATTATTTGTTATTGTTTGTTGCTTATTAAAATTCTGTTTTATTTTCTATTCCCTCTGTCAAACCACTCCGCCCATCCGCCTCACACCTATTATTACCCCCACCTAAGTGGTCTGTGGCTTTGATGTGGAGCTGACGTAGACAAAGATTAAGCGAATATAGGAATAAAAAACTAATTACGCAACCTTGTGGCGTTAAAAATAGAAAAAGTAGTGTAAATATCTCTATTTTTTCCTCAATTTGATCTTTCGGAGTGAAAAATTGAGGTTGCGGAGGGTTTAATAAAATGATTAGAATTTAACAATTTTTCTTCGAATATTAGGGCAGCAGCTCGCGCTCGATGAAGTGCGCTACACCATCTTCGTCGTTGGTGAGTGTGTGTCGATCTGCACGTTGTAGAACTATCTCCTGCGCATTTGCCATAGCCACGCCGCACCCTGCAAACTCGATCATCGAGAGGTCGTTGAAGCCGTCGCCAAACGCGATCATATCCTCCGCTCCGACGCCGAGGTGGGCAGATAACTTTGTGAGCGACTGAGCCTTGTCGATCCCCAGCGGAACTAGCTCCACGAAGAATGGCTCGGAGCGATAGATGCTCATCACATCGCCAAACTCACCGACGAGTCGCTGTTCGAGCGCTATGGCGCGTTCGGGGTCGCCCACAGCCAGACACTTGGGTAGGTCTGAGCTAAACTCCTCTACGAATGAGTCGATCTTGCGTGTGGGCATCTTGTTGAGCATCGCTTCGAACTCCACATATTTGTTGTCGGGTTGTTCGGTTAGTATCTCGTGCCCCTTGTAGGATAGTATCACGCACTGCTCCTGCTTTGCTGCGTCGTAGAGCGGTTTTATGAGTTCTGCCGACAGAAGCTGTGTGTAGATTGGTTTTTGTGTCGTACAATCGAGTATAACACCGCCATTGTAGGCGAGTATGTAGCCTCCGTAGTGGCTGAGGTTTAGCTCATTAGCTATCGGCACAATCCCATATGTGGGGCGTCCCGAGGCGAGTACGACCCTTACGCCTTGCTCCTGTAGGTCGATTAGCGCCTGTCGGTTGCGTGGCGACAGCTCCTTTTTCGAGTTGGTGAGTGTGCCGTCGAGGTCAAAAATTGCTACTTTGAATTTACTATTCATTCTCTATTAATTATAGGTATAGTGTTATGTTATCTATCGCCTCTAGCTCTTGGGGGGTGAAGGGGTGTGAGTTTAGAGCCTCCAGATTCTGATCAATCTGCGTTGTTGAGCTTGCACCGATCACCAACGATGTCACCCTCGTGTCGCGCATTGCCCACGCCAGAGCCATCTGTGCGAGCGACTCGTTGCGTGCTGCGGCGATCTCGTTGAGAGCCACTATTGCGGCGCGCTTCTGTGGGGTGATGGAGTCGGGGGTGAGGAATCGTGAGGAGCTTGCTGCGCGCGATCCGTCGGGTACGCCGTTGATATATTTGTCACTAAGCATCCCCTGCGCGAGAGGTGAGAAGGCTACGACTCCAGCGCCATTGTCGGCTGTGAGGGGGATTATTGTCTGCTCTATAGATCGCTCGAAGAGGCTATATCTATATTGTGCGACGATCGCTGGGGTCTTTGCGTCGCGCAGGAGTGTGTAGATCTGCTGTGCCTCAGCAGGGGGATATTTCGAGATCGCTACGTAGAGGGCTTTGCCGCTCCGCACGATGTCGGTTAGGGCTTGCGCCGTCTCCTCGATTGGGGTTATGCCGTCGTAACGGTGGGTGTAGAATATGTCGAAATAGTCGAGCTGCGTACGTTTCAGGCTCTGGTCGATGCTCGCAACTAGGCTTTTGCGCGAGGAGTTGCAGCCGTAGACGCCATCCCACATCTCGTGTCCAGCCTTTGTGGAGATGAGTAGTTCGTCGCGGTATGATGGTAGCGCGTCGCGAAGGATACGCCCGAATGTAACCTCTGCGCTGCCAGGTGTGTCGCCGTAGTTGTTGGCTAGGTCGAAGTGGGTTATGCCGCGGTCGAAAGAGTGGGTTATCATCTCCTTTGCGCGGTCGTAATCTTGGTGTTCGCCGAAGTTGTGCCACAGCCCAAGAGATATTCGTGGCATCACGAGGCTGCTTTTGCCGCACTGGGCGTAGCTCATTTGGCTGTATCTGTTGGGGTTGGGTTGTTTCATCGTGCGTGTGTGTATGTTGTTACTATTGTTGGGTAAAGAGAGAGGGGGGAGCTGATTACGTTAGTGAAACGTAGTCGAGCACCCCCCCCTCCTAAAATATAGGTTTCGTCAGACGCCCCCTACAACACTGCGTCGATCGCTGCACTGATGCGGTCAAAGACCTCCTCCATTGTACCCAATCCGTTGACTGCAGCATACTTACCCTGCTTAGAGTAGTAGTCTGCTACGATAGCAGTCTGCGCGTTGTAGACAGAGATGCGGTTGCGGATAACCTCCTCCGACGCGTCGTCTGCACGACCCGACTCCTTGCCGCGGAGCAAAATACGCTTCACCAACTCCTCCTCTGGAACCTCCATATAGATCATCACATCTACCGAGTCGCCAATCTTTGATAGCATAACATCAAACGCCTCAGCCTGCGCAGTTGTGCGTGGGAAGCCGTCGAAGATGTTACCCTTCTCACCCTTGTGCTCCTCAAGGTAGTTCTCTATCATAGAGATAACGATGGCGTCGGGCGCAAGGCGACCTGTGCTTGTGTAGCTCTCCATCTCCTTACCTAGCTCTGTGCCGCCCTTGATCTCTGCGCGGATTACATCGCCTGTAGAGACGTGGTTTACACCGTATTTCTCCTTCAACTTTGCTGCCTGAGTCCCCTTGCCACAGCCTGGAGCTCCAAATAGTACGATATTCAACATTTTAATTAAAATTTTTGTTTGTTTTCTATGTTACAAAAGTAACCTTTTTTTTTGGGATTTCAATGAAGATTAGATATTTTTGTAGCCACAAACAGAAAAATTGAGAATAACCTATGGAGAAGAGAGCACGCACCGAGATTGCAACACTCGGCGAGTTCGGTCTGATCGACAGACTCGCTGCAACTGCACGCAACAAAAACAGAACCACGCTATGCGGAATTGGCGACGACGCAGCCGTTATAGAGGGCGGCGTGGGTGAGGTGGTGCTCACATCTACCGATACACTCCTTGAGGGTGTGGAGTTCGACCTCACATACTTCCCCCTCAAACACCTCGGCTACAAGGCTGTCGTGGTGGGGGCAAACGACATACTCGCAATGAATGGTGTGCCACAGCAGATTATGGTCTCGCTCGGCATATCTTCGAAACTCCCCGTGGAGGCGATCGACGACCTATATGAGGGTGTGAGGATCGCGTGCGACGAGATGGGGATCGACCTCGTGGGCGGCGACACGCGTGCATCAATGACTGGGTTGGTTGTCGGCATAACCTGCATAGGTCGCGCAAAACGTGAGTCGGTAGCCTACAGAAGCGGCGCTAAGCCCAACGATCTAATATGTATTACGGGTAGTCTCGGAGCTGCATTCTTGGGGCTGAATCTACTCGAACGCGAGAAGAGGGTGTTGGGTGATATGGAGAATCCGCAGCCCCATTTCGAGGGGTATGAGTATCTATTGGAGAGCTACCTGAAGCCTCGCCCACGCCTTAGCGTCGTGGAGTCGATGGCGGAGGAGGGGATTGTGCCATCCTCGATGATAGATCTCTCAGACGGACTCGCTAGCGACCTGCTGCAGATCTGCAAGAGCTCCAAGTGTGGCGCTCGCATCTATCTAGAGCGTATTCCGATAGCGAAGCAGGCGACAACACTCGCCACAGAGCTCAATGTCGACCCCGTAGTCGCAGCACTCAACGGAGGCGAAGATCACGAACTACTATTCACCGTGCCGCTCGAAAAGCAGGAGCTAATAGCGAAACTAGGATGCATCGACATCATCGGTCACATAACCGAGCCACAGAAGGGTGCATACCTCGTCACACCCGACGGCAGCGACATACAACTACGCTCGCAGGGATTCCCCGAGGGGGTGTAGTCATCACAAATTAAAAACAAACGCAGAGTATGAAAATAGTAGAGCAACTGGCGAAAACATCGCTCCTCGCCAAGGTGGTTATAGCCATAGCACTAGGTATATTGGCGTCGTTCGTGACACCTATGGCGGTGGCGCGCATATTCGAGACTATCAACGTAATATTTAGTCAATACCTATCGTTCATCATCCCCATCGTGATACTGGGGCTCGTAGCGCCTAGCATCAGCGAGCTGGGGGCGAAGGCTGGTCGTATGTTGCTCATAACGACGATGATTGCATTTGGCAGCACTATATTTTCGGGCTACCTCTCCTACTTCGTGGCTGGTGCGACCTACCCAAAACTCATAGAGGGGGGTGCGCTCAGTGCAATCGACGTGTCAAATGTTGTGAGTTGCACACCCTACTTCGCAATCGAAATACCGCCCATAATGGGGGTAATGTCGGCTCTGGTGTTGGCGTTCGTGATGGGGCTCACTACATCGAAGCTCGGCAGCAACTCCACACTCAGCAGTGTGGTGGCTGAGTCGAAGAGTGTCGTGATGATGGTTATTAACAACTCCATCATCCCGATGTTGCCACTCTACATATTCGGGGTATTTCTCAAACTCGGTGTCGAGGGGAGTGTGGCGTCGGTGCTCGGACTCTTTATGAAGGTGGTGTGTGTGATATTTGCACTCCACATTGTCCTGCTACTTACGCAGTTTATGCTGGCTGGAGCGCTCACAAAGCGCAACCCCACAAAGTCGCTGCTCGCTATGATACCTGCATACCTCACAGCCCTCGGCACACAATCGTCTGCGGCGACAATACCCGTTACATTGGAGTGCTGCCGCAACAATGGCGTCAGCCGCGACGTTGCAGAGTTCGTCGTACCCCTCTGCGCTACAATACACCTGTCGGGTAGCATCCTCAAAATTGTAGCGTGCGCAATGGCGATAGGCTGGAGCTGTGGTATGCCCCTCGACATAACCCTATACTCTGGATTTATATTTATGCTATCGATAACTATGATCGCAGCACCAGGTCTCCCCGGTGGCGCAATTATGGCAGCCCTAGCACTCCTGTCAACTCAACTAGGGTTCGACGAGACTCAGTGCGGTCTGATGATAGCTCTCTATATCGCTATGGATAGCTTCGGCACAGCAGGTAACGTAACTGGAGACGGCGCAATCGCTATGGTGGTCGATAAGATCTATGCACGGAAATAGTCTCTGGGTGTAGGCGGGGTCTGCTTGGGGTCTGTCAGGGACTGCGCTTGCGCCGCGCGGGTAGGAGTGTTCGGAAGAAAAATAGCTGCATATTTTTAGGTTAAAATACTTTGAAAATATGCAGCTATTTTTTTGCTAATGCCATTGATTTTTCGTAT
>JBCQTK010000080.1:0-8241 GCA_047178665.1 Rikenellaceae bacterium
CGAAAAATCAATGGCATTAGCAAAAAAATAGCTGCATATTTTCAAAGTATTTTAACCTAAAAATATGCAGCTATTTTTCTTCCGAACACTCCTACCCGCGCGGCGTAAGCGCAGACCCCGACCAGCCCCAAGCAGACCCCGACCAGCCTGTCAGAGCACCTAAGGCTGGACGATGCGGTTGTAGTTGATTTTGAAGAAGTTGATGCTATTGGCTGCGAGTGTAACGATGAGCTCTCCATTTGCAAGTGTCAGATCGTAGTACTCGCCATCGAGGTCTCCTTCGACCTTAACTCTCTGTTCGCTCATTTCGTGTCTCCTCACTGCACCTTCGTAGTTTGTGTCGTTGAGTGATATGCGGAAGTTGTTCACTGCGCGTTTGTCTTTGTTGATGACAGCTATGTAGAGTTGGTCGTCATTGGCGAACTGCATTGTGCTGATGTGGTTGTTGAGCCCCATACGCTCTGCGCCCAGGTAGTACATACCATCCTCGAAGAAGTTGCCGTGAGACTGCAGTGCGTAGTAGTTGCTGAGGCGTGTGCCCACATATCCGTTCTTGCGCGAAAAGTAGACTGCGCGACTCTCGTTTGCCAGCTCTCGCGAGAAGATCTCGAATATTAGTTCGCCGTGCATACCGTCCGCAAAGATCTCGCACTTGTGGCTAAACGACGAGAGCAGCGACGATATGGATGTTGCGGCGTCGACACCGTGGTTGGGCCCCATCGTAGCGCCTCCTGTCTCGCTCGCAAAGGAGTAGTATTGTGGCTCTTCCCACATATTGGGGGTCGTTATGGCGTTTGCGCGCTCTACCATATCTTGGTAGTTTGCTGTTCCGTGGCTGTTGTAGTTGTGGGTGCAGAAGCCATAGTAGTAGCTCTCAAATCCTAGACGCGTAACGTCGTCGACCCACTTCGCACCCTGCGCCGTGCTCCACGTCGAGGCATCCACAAATCGGGGGGTCGGCACACTGCGGCGCTCCAACTCGGGCAGCATCTGTTCGATAACCTCCTTGGTGCGTTTTGCGGTGAGGAACTGAGTCCACTCCTTGCCTGTCGAGAGGTACTTTATTGTCAGCCCCTTGGTGTGGAAGTGTTCGAGGAAGTCGACCAAAAAGTAGGCGTACTTCTTGGTGTCGAGTGAGTGAACGACAGCCTTGCCCTTCACCTCCTTCGATCCCACGCCTCGCTCGCTGCCGCTGTTCTTCTCGTCGCTAACCACATACTCGTAGTCGCAGATCCACTGCGGCAGGTTGTTCTTGGGCGGATTGCCGTAGCCGTAGTAGTCGCTCTTGAGAGTGCCCCAAAACTCCACCTTGGGGTTCGCCTTGCGGATTAGTTGCATCGCCTCCACGCAGTTGGCGTAGTACTCCTCGCATCGACTCTCGCCCTCGACCATCTCTTGGTGTTTGTCGTAGGAGAAGCGGCATACATTGAAGTCAATATCTTTGAAACACCACTCCGCCACCTCCTCCTTGTTCGTCGCATAGGAGAGGTGATCTTGGCTACGCTCCATATCTGTGCCGATAAATAGCACCTGCTGACGTCGATCCGTGGGGTCGACAATTAGGCTCTTTGTCCTCGGTTTTGCACTCGCTTCGAGGAGCGAGAGTAGCGCCAATGTCGACACTACGCATCTTCTGATCTTCATATTCATATTGGTTTTTATTGGTTTTTTATCTTCTGTTGCGAGCACCCTACTCTACTCGCCCCACGCCCTCACGTCGCCACTCGCACCCACCATATCTACGGCGCGGCTACTGACGCTCATCGCCAGCTCCTCAACGCTCCGAGCGCCCATATAGAGGCTCGGTGAGGCAGGCATAATTATTGCGCCAGCCTCGGTGAGTGTCGTCATATTCCGCAGGTGTATCAGCGACAGGGGCGTCTCGCGCACAACCATCACTAGCCGCCGCCGCTCCTTCAGCATCACATCTGCCGCTCTCGCGATCAACGAGTCCGACACCCCTGCAGCTATTCGTGCAACGCTCCCGACACTACACGGCACGACGATCATCGCACTCCACCGCGCCGAGCCGCTAGCTGCCGAGGCGAACAGATCGCTGTTGGAGAACTCCACAAGGCGCAGACCGTCGGCGTCGCGAATACTCTCGCCCTCATACGCCATCACCTCCTTTGCGTTGGCGCTGTAGATAATCCCCACCTGCTCCACTGTGGCGTCGGCAAGTAGGAGATCCACCACCTGACGGGCGTAGATTGCGCCGCTTGCTGCCGTTATAGCTACTATTACTCTCATCCCTACATCTCTATTTTGCTGCATACTAACCCCATCTCCTCGATACGTTGCAGAACGCGAGGCAGCGCATAGCTCATATTTCGGAACGACTTCTCGCTGTCGTGAAAGACTATGAGCGACCCAGCCTCCAGATAGGTCGTCACATTGCGCAGACATCCGCTTGGCGAGACTCGTGGCGAGTAGTCGCGCGAGAGTATGTCCCACATTATCAGTTTGTAGCGACGACCAAGCACCCTCGACTGCGAGGGGGTGATCTGCGCGTAGGGGGGTCTGAAGAGGTTGCTGTGGATGAAGGAGTTGGCGAACTCCACGTCGTCGACATAATCCTCCAACGACATCTTCCACCCCTTCTGGTGCGAGTATGTGTGGTTGCCCACGGCGTGCCCCGCATCGACAATCTTGCGATATAGTTCGGGGTACATCTCTACGTTGCGACCCAGCAGGAAGAATGTCGCTTTGGCATTATACTTGTCGAGCGTCGCTAATATCCACTCCGTTATTCCGGGCGTAGGGCCGTCGTCGAATGTTAGATATACCGACTTGTCGCTCGATAGCTCCCAGATCAGATCGGGCAACATTCGTCGTAGGAATTTTGGAGGGGTTAAACGCATCGTCGTAGGGTTGATAATATTATCTCATAATTAATATGCAAATGTACTAAATTATAGAAAAAAAACAATATCTTTGTCCATATACTAAAGTATAACACCTAATATATTACACTATAACTCATCGTAAGCAATGAAAAAGATAGCATCCACACTCATTCTATTTGCAACAATCCTCGCTGCAGTATCGTGCGACGCGTTCCGCACTGTCGCCGACAACAAGGTCAACTCGCAGGGTGCACCATACGAACTTATCGTCGTGTGCGACCAGCCTGAGTGGGAGGGTGCGTTGGGTGACACGCTGCGATCTGTCTTTACGGCGCCAATACCATATCTTCCTCAGACAGAGCCTCTCTTCGATGTGCTAAGGGTGACGGAGCGTGGTTTCTCTAAACTCGTCACACGCCACCGCAACATATTCAAGACGCTCGTAGTCCCTACGATAGACTCCGCGTCGGTGATCGTTCAGTATGATCTACTCGCTACGCCGCAGATTGTGTTGACGCTGCAGGGCGGATCTGTCGAGGCTGTCACAGAGTGCTTGAGCGAGAATCGAGGCGCAATTGTCTCGGCTCTTGAGGGGGCTGAGCGAGATCGCGCAATCGACTACGCCAACAAGTTCAATGTGGCGTCGCTGGAGAAGATTATTAGCGACAAATTCCATTTCGATATGAAGATACCTGCAGGCTACACACTCCGCAACGAGGGTGAGGACTTTGTCTGGATGTCGTACGAGTATCCTACTGCTAGCCAGGGGGTTGTGGTCTACTCATACCCTGCTGTCAACGGCGTGAGATCGTTGGCGGAGGAGGATCTGCTCGCCGCACGCAACAAATATGTAGCCAAGATACCAGGACCTGTCGATGGGTCATATATGACGACATTCGACGAGTTTGCGCCCGATTACAGACTTTACAGATTGGAGGGGCGCCTATGGGCTGAGATGCGCGGACTATGGGAGGTCGAGGGTGACTTTATGGGTGGTCCTTTCGTGAGCTACTCGACGCTCAACACGCAGAATGGCGAGATCGTCACAATCGACTGCTATGTATTCTCGCCAAAGCTCGGCAAACGTAACTTTATGAGAGGCGTCGAGCACCTAATTCACAACGTAGAGTTCAACGAGAAGAACTAATTAGCGCTTGGTGTAGACAACCCTCTTCGTCTCGAAGAACTCGTTGTCGAAGTGGTCGGAGATGTTGTATAGATCCCATCGCTTGCGTGTAAGCGCCAGCTCCTCAGCCAAATCGCCACCCTTCAGGTAGAGAATGCCATTGGGGAGCGTGCCTGCCTGACCTCGCTCCAGGCGACCCCATATCCACTCTACGAACTTGCTCATATCGGTGACAGCTCTCGACACAACATAGTCGAATCGCTCCGTTATGCTCTCGACTCTGCAGCAGCGTGGGTCGAGGTTGTCGAGCCCCAACGACTCCGATACACCCCTCACCACCGAGATCTTCTTGGCGATGGAGTCGGCAGCGACAAACTTCGCCTCGGGGAACATAATCGCTAGAGGCACAGAGGGGAATCCACCTCCACACCCTACGTCGAGAATCCTCGCGTCTGCGTCGAACCGACACACCTTCGCAATAGCCAACGAGTGTAGCACGTGGCGGAGGTAGAGTTGGTCGAAATCTTTGCGCGACACTACGTTTATCTTTGCGTTCCACTCCTCGTAGAGTGGGTATAGCGCCTCGAACTGCTCGCGTTGATGTGCGGTAATGTCGGGGAAATATTTTAGTATGTTGTCCATTGTCTATATGTCTGTAAGTGATTTAAGAAATACCTCGCGTGCTGAATCGACCCACCTGCGGAACGACTCCGTGTCGGCACTATACCCCTCGATTGCCCTCTCCAGAAGCGACAGGTCGAACCTCTCCGCCTCGTCGCCTGCGCCAACTAGCTGTGCGTCGGCCGCATTGATCTGCTGCTCAACGTGAGCAGGGATCATAAGCGCAGGCTTGCCCAAGTAGAGCGCCTCGCAGACCGACTCGAACCCTGCGGTGGTGATGTAGCCGCGGCACGACGCCATATATCGCAGGAACTCAACGTCGTTGATCTTGTGTAGCCACAACCCCTCGACTCGCTCCTCGCACTCGGCAGCCCCCTTCTTGTCCCAGAAGAGGTGCACCTTCGCCTCGGGGTGGCGGCTCTTCCACTCCAACACCTCGTCGACGTAGCCTGGATTGAGCATATACCCCAACATAAAGTCGCCATCGGTGGGCTTATGGCTGAATATCTCGGGTCGCAGAAGCGGTGGCACCACCTCCGTGTTGTGGGTCAGTGAGTACGGCATCGGGTAGAACGATAGCGCCAACCGACGCTTCGACCCAAAGGCGCAGATGCGATTGGTCATAGTCAGCAGTAGCGACTCTCTCTTGTAGGGCGACTGAAAGTGTGGGTGGTCGATCAGGAATTGATGCCCTATGGAGATGATGGGTGGCGTGATCTTGTGGATCATCTTCGTTGCACCCAGCAGAAACTCGTAGAAGTTGACCACTACGTCGGCACCGCTCGCCTCGATCGTCGTTGATATGATCTTCGAGCTATCGACCCAACGGCTGAAGTTGATGGGGCGGAGATTGTTGAGTAGCGTGTTGAGAGGTCGACCCCTCTTGCTGCCCTTGCCATAGTCGAATGTTGGGGAGTCATATTGAGTTATGCGCGCCGCGATCTTGGAGGTGAAGAACTGCGGCAATTCACGATTCTTGCAGCGCCCTACCAACACCTCGTCGACGGTGTGGCCAGCCTCTCGCAGCAGTGTACTAAGTGCTAGTGCTTGAGTCAGATGACCACGTCCCTCTCCCTGTATTACGAATATATACTTCATTGTTGGGATAAAGTTACTCAAAAAAAACTGAATTTTCTAAACTTTGCATAAAAAAGATGGCGGAGCAACAAAATAAAAAAAGGAGCAAGTATTATACTTGCCCCCTCAAGGGTGGAAAATGGGGATCGAACCCACGACCTTCGGAACCACAATCCGACACTCTAACCGACTGAGCTACTTCCACCATAAAGATACAATCACTGCTGATTGTGGGTGCAAAGGTAATATAGATTTTTGAATTGAGCAAGAAAAAAGTGGTAAAAATTCAGTAAATGACAAAATGTCATACAAAATAGCTATCTTTGTCACTTGATGTGACACTATTTGCGACAAAATCGGTTTGGCACAGCGATTGAGGTAGTTGGGTGATACACGTTAAACAGATTCTAGGATAATAACATATAAAACCAAATTTAGAAGATTATGAGAGTTAGACCACTATCGGATCGCATCCTCGTACTGCCCAAGGCGGCAGAGGAGCGCACAGCAGCAGGATTGTTTATTCCCGACACAGCCAAGGAGAAGCCACTCGAAGGCGAGGTTGTAGCTGTCGGAGGCGGCACAAAGGAAATAGTAATGGAGGTTGCTGTTGGCGACCACATTCTTTATGGCAAGTATGCAGGTCAGGAGATCAGCGTCGACGGCGTCGACTATCTGATGATGAAGCAGAGCGACGTAATGGCGGTTATCGAGAAGTAGTGTACAAAATATATTATAGCAAGAGAAAATGGCAAAAGAGATTAAATATGACGTAGAGGCGCGTGAGCTTCTCAAAGTTGGTGTTGACGCATTGTGCAACGCCGTGAAGGTGACACTTGGACCTAAGGGACGCAACGTAATTATCGACAAGAAGTTTGGTGTGCCACACATCACAAAGGATGGTGTGAGTGTCGCTAAGGAGGTGGAGCTAGAGGATCCGTTCGCAAATATGGGCGCGCAGATGGTGCGCGAGGTGGCGTCGAAGACTAACGACGACGCAGGTGACGGAACGACTACTGCTACAGTCTTGGCACAGTCGATCATCGGCGTAGGTATCAAGAATGTGACGGCAGGAGCAAACCCAATGGATCTAAAGCGTGGTATCGACAAGGCGGTTACTGCAGTTGTGGCGTCGTTGCGCGAGCAGAGCCAGGCGGTCGGTGAGGATATTGCGAAGATCGAGCAGGTGGCGACAATCTCGGCAAACAACGACAGCGCAATTGGTGGTTTGATCGCCGAGGCTATGGCGAAGGTGAACCGCGAGGGTGTCATAACTGTCGAGGAGGCTAAGGGAACAGAGACCTATGTAGATGTTGTGGAGGGTATGCAGTTCGATCGCGGCTACATCTCTGCCTACTTTATCACCGACACCGAGAAGATGCAGGCGCAGATGGAGAAGCCATACATCCTCATCACCGACAAGAAGATCTCGACGATGAAGGAGTTGCTCTCGATCCTTGAGCCTGTGGCACAGAGCGGTCGTTCACTGCTCATCATCGCGGAGGATGTAGATGGTGAGGCGTTGTCGGCGCTCGTTGTCAACAAGTTGCGTGGCGCATTGAAGGTTGCGGCGTGCAAGGCTCCAGGCTTTGGCGATCGCCGCAAGGAGATGTTGGAGGATATTGCAGTCTTGACAGGCGCTACGGTGATCTCGACAGATAAGGGTATGAAGCTAGAGGATGCTACGCTCGCTATGTTGGGTACGGCAGAGAAGGCTACACTCGGCAAGGAGAACACTGTGATCGTCGACGGCGA
Organism: Rikenellaceae bacterium; assembly: GCA_047178665.1. Taxonomy (GTDB): domain Bacteria; phylum Bacteroidota; class Bacteroidia; order Bacteroidales; family Rikenellaceae; genus Alistipes. The sequence continues at coordinate 7,426 of JBCQTK010000080.1, forward strand.
CGGTTCGAAGGAGGCGATTGCCGACCGTGTGATGCAGATCAAGGTGTCGATAGAGGTCTCTACATCGGACTACGATAAGGAGAAGCTCACCGAGCGACTCGCGAAGCTAGCTGGTGGTGTTGCGGTGCTCTACGTAGGAGCTGCGACAGAGGTTGAGATGAAGGAGAAGAAGGATCGTGTGGACGACGCATTGGCGGCGACACGCGCAGCTGTCGAGGAGGGTATAGTCCCTGGTGGTGGCGTTGCATACATCCGTGCAATCGACGCGCTGGAGGGGCTAAAGGGCGACAACGAGGATCAGACGACAGGTGTGCAGATCGTGAAGCGCGCAATCGAAGAGCCTCTTCGCCAGATCGTGAGCAACGCAGGTGGCGAGGGCTCGGTAGTGGTTAACAAGATCCGCGAGGGCGAGGGCGCATTTGGCTACAACGCTCGCGACGACAAGTACGAAGATATGCTCGTCGCAGGTATCATCGACCCCACAAAGGTGTCGCGCGTAGCTCTGGAGAATGCTGCATCAATCGCCTCAATGTTCCTCACAACAGAGTGTGTGTTGGCGGAGCAGAAGGTCGACGCACCCGCTATGCCTCCGATGGGTGGCGGTGGGATGCCCGGTATGATGTAAGAACCTATCAACACTCTCTGGATCAACACTCGTGATTATAGGGATGTCAGCTATAGGCTGACTACAAAACATTAGGCAATGTGGTCAAAAATAGTTGGCAAAATTGCTGTAACACATTGATATACAAAAAGATTGATTACCTTAATTGAAACGTGTTTCAATTAAGGTAATTTTTTATGTCAAAAAAAGAG
>JBCQTK010000081.1:0-8240 GCA_047178665.1 Rikenellaceae bacterium
CGATGGCTACTTTCGCCTTAAAACTGGCGCTGTGTTGTCTGCGTGTTGTTCCCATAATGGTTCAAATTTAATAATTATTTTTGACTTATACTATGGTCGCTTTTTTCGGGAGTGTTATAATAGGCAGTGTCACCGAGTTACTCACACCCAAAAATATATGCTGCTCAATCCCCATCGTCTCATTATAAAAGTAGAGGTTGACATCCTCGATATTCCGCTCCATAGCAGAGCCTGAGGAGCGAGTGACAGCCTCCTCCGTGACATCAAAATTGATTGTCGCACGAGCCGTCTGCCCATCGAGTTTCGTCCATCCGAGAGCATAGACATCATCAAAATTCTCGACTGGGTCGCTTGGTTCGGGAGTGATCGCAACATCCTCCTTGTCGAGTTCGCAGCTTGTCAAAGTGGCGACTGCAAGGAGCGCCAGCGTAATTATTTTCTTCATTGTTGTGTAGGTTTTTGATCCCAATCGGGAATTATAATTTCATCGTTTTCAACTTGTGGTGGGTGGATCTCCTCGACCTCGATACGTTCGTAAAGGTCGCAACTTGTGAGAGTTACGCAGAGGAGTACCGCCAATAAATATATCACTTTCATCGTCTCAGTAGTTTTGTGATTTCGGGGTCGAGGTTAGCTCTACGCTCCGAAAGCTTATCGTTGAGTGCAAATGAACCCTCGGGCGAGGAGGTTGCAGTGAGGGTGATTGTATCTACAAAGAACTCATTCTGCTCAGTGATCTCTCGCATTAGGGATGTGATCTTTGCTAGCTCCGCCCTGTTATCTCCGAGAGTATCAACAATATTACTTCTCCCCAATGGATAGCGAATGTAGTTGCGATCGCTAACTGTGATATACTTATCTACTATCTTGATTTTGAAGCGTGGCGACAAATCCAGAAAGGAGAGCATCGAAGAGACTGAGTAGCTAATAGTATCCGATGGCGGCATATTGTATATAGTGTTATCTGCACCTTCTACAAGTCCATTAAGGGTTACCGCAAGTCGCTTTGTCGTCTCGTCCGTCTTAATGCTTTGAGAGTAGTAATATGTCATGTGGCTATTGTTTTCGACCAAAGAATCGAGCCGTGCATCCTGCGGTCGTGGGAACTTCACAAATCGGGCGTACATTCGTTGTGCATCCTCAGCGGTTGGCGAATATCTCGACACGTAAGTCTCATATTGCCAAAAGTCTCGCTGCTGAATCTTGTCAATCAAAGCCCCTCGAATGATTAGATCTTCCAAAGATTTTGCTCCGCTATCATCGTGCAGCTGAGGTGTGATCTTGACATTTCGACTTCGCCCCAAAAGCTCCTTTGGGATAGTCACTACAAAGTCGAGTGTCACCTCACCGCCACGCTCTGGGATTGTTCGCATATTCGAGACCACCACGACCTCTTTAATATCCATCGTCCCCATCAACTCACCATCTACCACCTCGCTGCGAAATACGTTTAGCCGCTTGCCCTCTCGCTCAATCGTTGTGAGTCGAGGGGCGGCTGTGTCTTGGATCATCTCACGCTCTGCGCTGTTTAGCTGCGAGAGTTTAGCGGTGGTGGAGTCTCGCTGTAATCGAGAGGTTACGGAGCAACTTGCGAAGGTGATTATTATAACTATCGCTACTAAACGTCTCATTAGAATAGATAGTTAAATGCGACACCTATGCGAGTGGGAATCAGTGTGATACGCCTGTGGTTGTAGACGTACTCCACCGCCCAATCATCGGGTGTAGGGTCGTACTCCTTATCCTTAGTGTAGCATAGTCCAAACCCAGCCTCGACCGCCACATTCCAGTGCACCGACAAGATCCACGCATAGCCGTAGCTCACTCCCCATCGATATGCGTTGCCATCGTATCGGCTCTTTTTGTTGCCGATGTCGTAATTGACATACCCAAGATGTGCGCCCATAAAATGCCCCACAAAATTCTCGAAAATCCAATACTTCGCACCGACCTCTGCGCCATAATGCGACAAGGAAAATGCGTTGATATTGACAGGGTTATATTGTGCTGCGACATCAAGTGTGATATTGTCGGTAATCGCAATATCCACCCCGACATCGAGCGTCCCAGTGAGTGCCGAGAGTGCATTGATCCGTGCGCTACAAAACTGAGCCGAGGCGGAGTGAATGGCGAAAATCGCTGTGAATAGTATTATATATTTCTTCATATTTTCCATAAAAGGAAATGCTGCAAGGCGGCGAAATTTCGCAGATGCCACGGAGTGCTGTTCGGTCACGTACTAAAAGTACGCTCCCTCGCATCCCTCCGCACCATCTACAAAATTTCATCCACCTATCAGCATTTCCGCCTACATACCTAAATTAATATTCTGTGTAACGGGAGTCTCCCAATCCGCAACTGAAATTGTCACCTCGCAGTCCTGACCAACAAGACCATTGATCGTCGCTACAACATTGTATAATCCATTTCGAGAGATTGCACCTGCACCATCGCCCGACAACTCGATCGAGTAGATCACCTCCGACTGATCGGCTGTTGTCGAGGAGCTACCATCGGCATCGAATGTCGTCACCACCTCCAACATCACACGGCTACCCGATGCAAGATCACCATTCTCGTAGATGTAGAATAGGTAGTTCGGAGTGGCGTTGCTCTGCGTGTGGGTGTAGGTCATCGCACCTGTCGAGAGAACTGACGAGATAATCGGACTCTGCGTTGCAGCCTTCGAGATCGTTGCGCTCTTGTATGTGAGTGTTGCAGTTGGGTATGACGCTTTGAACGTGTCACTTGTAGATAGCTCCAGAGCCACCTTTGCCACGGTTCGTTTGATGGTGATCCCGACTTTTGTTGTGGTGTTCTCTGCCCCGACATCCATAGTCGTATAGCCAGACATCACGAAACCATCGTCCCTCATTGCGCCACCTGTCACCGATGAGTATGAGCCGTTATAGTCGGAGGCATCACCATCGATGAGACCAAGCAGAGTGCTTTTTGAGACTGCTGATGAGGTATCGATATTTGCCACTGCATAGAACGTGCAGGTTGTACTTGCTGCGGACTTCGGAAGGGCAAATGATACAGTCTTTGAGGATACCTCAGTATCCGATAGATCTCGCCTCACGAGGAGATTGTCGCTGTTGTCGAAAGCGAAGATGGTGAGTGATGAGAGTTCACTCTCCCACTCCTCAGCCAAAACGGTGTCGCTGTCGGCTCGCGAGGCGGAGATCTGAGAGGTGGGGTCACCCGTGAGGGTCAAGCTGATGACACTTCCACCAGCGGGGTCTACTGTGCTGGGCATTGAGGGTGTTGCAACGTCTGAATCCTTTGAACACGATGCGAAGATTGATGCTGTAATTACAGCGAGTGACAAGATTGTCTTTTTCATAAAAATTGAGTTTGTGCTGCATTTGCAGCGATTAATAAAAAATGAATTTGATTGCGAGGACACGCCTCTATTTGATCTTTAACTTATTGATTGTCTCGGCTTTTAATATCTCACGATTGGAGATGCAGATCTTCTGGTGGCGACCTCCTCTTCGTTCATTGATGACTATCTCAAGATGTTTGCTATTGGGGTATGTTATCTTCTCGATGGCGAAGATTGTACGCTCGCTCGTTCCGCCCGCTACCTGGGTGATGTCGTTGTAGATCCTTATCGGTTTGATGATCTGCTCTTGTATTGCGGTGCGCTTGGCAACCTTACGATCTGCGATCTTCATCGAGATAAAATCAATGTCAAAAGCGATGGCGGAGCTATTGGCAAGCTCTACGTGGAGATAGAGAACATTGTTGTGGATATAGATGCTCTTGAGGGAGTACTGCACACCAAAGCTGCGACTTCCCACGGCTCGAATACGGTGGAGATTACCATAATGTATCGCCTCCATTATCATCTCAATCTGCGAGGGTCTCTCGCCCTTTAGCTCCTCCAACTTTAGCTCCGACTTTGTGCTGCGCAGGTTATATGTCACCATATCAATATTGAGTATTGATGGCTCGTCGGAGTACTTCACATTGAAGGTGTAGAAACTGCCATCGTCGGTGATGACCGAGAGGTTTGTCTCCTCCTCAAATCCCCTCACCGATGCCTTGACACGCAACACATTCTCAGCTCCCTGTGCCTTGCCAGCGATGAGACTCTGTGAGCCAAGATCTACATAGGTAACCGAGGATGGGAAGATTATCGCTGAGCCGACTGTGTTACCCATATTCGCTGCGATCTCTTTGATGGCACTCACCTCTGCGGAGTTTGGGACGTAGATGCCACGCTGACCATCGCTATCAATCACCGTGAGTTTGACGGGTAGGATCATCCCACCGCTCTCGATAGATGTGATGGCGATACTCAACCGCTCCCCCGAAATCTTGCCCACACCTGTGAGGATGCTACCCATTTCGAGGTTACGACCTTCTATTGTGACTCTCTCCAAGAGCCTCAGCCGTATCGTGCCGCTGCCTGTGACGGTTTGGTCTCGATCTTTGGGCGATTGTAGAACTGCTTTAGATTTTGTTGCACCTCTATCTTTGCTACTTCGGGGCTGCTCGGTGGCTCTTTGTGGCTCTCGATTGTCGTTGTCATACTCATCTTTATACGCTCTATAATCTCTGGTTTCTCCTCCTTTTGCGGTGGCTCTGCCCTTAGTTTATCCTCTATAATATCGCTCTCTGAGGGGTCGGGGATATTGGCGTTTATCCCTGTTGTGGTCGTCTGCTCGTTGGGGTTGTCATCACCATTTGAGTTGATGAGGATTATCACCACGACACAGACAAATACGAGGGTTGCACGAACGACAAAATCGACTATGCGTTTGCGCTCTTTGGGGGTTAACTTCCTCATCGCTTCACTACCTTTATGTCGTTGTTCTCTATGACGTTAAACTGCTCTATTGTAAAGCCGTGGGGGTTGCTGTCGGAGCGGACTGAGTTGAGTAGATTGCACTCCGAGATTAGACTTCGGTGTGTTACATTGCTCTCACGGATAATGCTCTGCGTGGCGTAGGTTTTGATGTTGTATGGGTAGCTGTCGAAGTTACACACCATACTATCAATCTCTATTGTTTGGTTGATTCCGCCCGACACAATGCGGTTGTAGTACCCCTTCTCGGAGAGGTCGGTGTAGATGTTGTAGCCGCTGCGATCGACAAGAACCAAGGCACGTCGGATGTTACTCTCGATCGCAGCCTTGGCGGGTGCGAGGGTGAAGAAGAGTTCGTGAAAACGCTTTACGTGTTCTCGTGCCTCGACGGGGCGGTTCTGTGAGAGATCTTGCGAGAGTGCCAGCATTAGCGACTTACCCTCATCGAGGATATATATCTTCTCTCGCTGTGCCTCCGCAAAGTTCAGTGCTGACCACACTGCGTAGCCAGTGACTGAGGCGCAAACGACCAAGAATATCACTCCGAAAAATCGTATCTGCTGAAAACTTGTCTCTATATTTTTTAAGCTCTTAAATTCCATCTTGATTTTAATTAATCATTTATCATTATTATCTACCTCTCAGTCGCCCTGCGATATTACCTGCCGCAGAACCTGCTGCGCCTCCGATGATACCCCCTGCACGAGTTGCGACCTTGCTGATATTTCTGTTGTAGCCACTCACACCACCAGCCTGTATCACCCAATTTGCGACAATCGGCACGGTGAAGTAACCGATGATTCCGATGATGTGAAATATTATGTAGACCCCATTGCTTGCATCGATCGAGAATGTCGGGTCGGACTCCAGCCGCTCGATGTCGCTCTGCAACATCAGAACCTGTATCTTCGCCATAATTGCGGAGAATATATCCGAGACGGGTAGCCACATATATATTGAGATGTAGCGGCTGAACCACTGCGTCAGCGAGGCTTGAAACCCATCCCATATCGATATTGCAAAGGCGATAGGTCCGAGTATCGAGAGGACTATCAAGAAGAATGTTCGCACGGTGTCTATTACTAATGATGCCGCCATAAACATCAGCTCCAAGATCTCACGAAAGAAATCACGGAACATCTTCTTTGTCTGGTACGCCCCACGCTCGATATACATACCTGTCATCGTCGCCATCTTATCGCCCCAACCCAGATCCTCCAACTGCCGCTCCATCTCCTCGTCATTGACTAAATATGCAGTCTCGGGGTTTCGCACCATCGCCTCATATTCGAGTTTGTCTTTCTGCTCCTGATACTCATTCATATCCATCGTCTGATCTTCGAGTAGCCGATGAGTGCCTTGAACAATGGGACTTAGCACACTATTCATCGTGCCGAGAACCAACGTGGGGAAGAGTGTGATTGCACAGCCAACGACCAGCGGTCGAAGCATCGGATAGATCTCGATAGGCTGCGCCCTCGCAAGAGATTGCCACACCTTGCTCGATACAAATATCAAAGCTCCAAGTGCTGCGATACCCTGCGCAACAGCTGTCATATCCTCGCAGAGGGGCAACATTTCAAGGTAGAGGTTGCGTAGTATTGAGTGTATATTATCCATCGTTACCAATATTTATCTGTATCACTGCCGTAGAGAGCGGTAATGCGTGCGGCATCCTCAATCTTCTGCCATCGCAGATAGCTCACTGCCAAGTGTTTATTCGTAAAGTAGCTCACCAAGTTTCGATAGCCCAACACCTCCTTGTAGAGGTCATCAACCATCTCCATACGCTCCTTGTCACTCATCGAGAAGCTGGCGATACTCACCACCTCTTTGAGGCTGCTGAGTGTGTTGCTACTCTCCTGCAAGAGGCATGTGTAGCCGTAGGCGATGGCGGTGATCTCCTCGGGATTGAATAGCTCATCATCTTGCAGTTTGGCGAACCCCACGCTATATATATCTGATATTTCGATTATCATATCTATGGTATATTTCACTTTGTATGAGTCTTGAATTAGGTTGTTTACGCTGTTGAGTGCATCGTAGACCTTCTTGCCCTGTTCATAAATTTTTTTCGACTCCTCGTAGGCTTTGAGTACATTAGCCGCTGTGGTGGCTGTGTAGACCATATTCTTCGATGAGTTCACTATGCTCTGCGCCATATTTGCAGGGTCATTTACTATGAGTTGCGCCCTTGTTGTGGTGATGCAACAGAGGCATAGTAGGATCGCTATAATTCGCATTGCTCTTGTCGTTTTTTGTTTGCTATCTCCTTGATGGCTCGCTCTATATCTCCGCCATACCTCTCGGTGAGGGTTGTGACTTCGAGCTTTTCGCTCTCCTCGGTGGTATATGTGTAGTACTCTTCGAGGGATGTCTCGATGGCGTAGACCGCAGATTGAACACCGCCAAGACCTATCCACACCTCTCTGTATTTGCGTTTAGGGTCGTTCGCCATATTTATCGAGAGTATCTGATCTCTCTCCTTGTCGGAGAGTCCTAAGCAGCTCTGCACAGCATCAAACCGATTCCTATATTTGCGTTGGTCGAGCAGAATCTTGCAGTCGGAGTTGTTGATTATGGCATCCTTTACGATGGGTGACGATATGATGTCGTCAATCTCTTGGGTCACAACAATCGCCTCTCCGTTGTATTTGCGCACTGTTTTGTACATATATTTCAGGTACTCCGCCATACTTGGTGACGAGAGAGCCTTCCACGCCTCCTCGATGATGATCTGTTTGCGAATACCTTTGAGCCTACGCATCTTGGCGATGAATGTCTCCATAATGATGATCGTCACAACCGACAAAAGTTCGGCGTTATCCTTTATCGCATCAATCTCAAAGACCACGAAACGTTTGTTCAGCAGATCGATCCTCTCATCTGAGTTGAGCAGAAAATCATACCTGCCGCCTTTGTAGTACTGCGAGAGGGTCGTTAGGAAGTTGTCGATATTGAACTCATCACGCATAACCTTGATCTCACGATTGTTAAGCTCCTCACGATACTCGTCACGCACAAACTCATAAAACGAATTGAAGTTTGGTTTGAAAGTTCCATTTTTTGAGGCTGACGCAGTTGTGATTTTATTGATATATGCGTTCACGGCACTACCCACCTCTCCCGACTCCGTCTTGGTTATCTCTTGGCTCTCGCTCTTCCAGAGTGTTAGCAGTAGCGTTTTGAGGCTATCCCTCTTCTCCACATCGTAGTAGCAATCCTCGTTATAAAATGGGTTGAATGAGATCGGTTTCTCCTCAGTATAGGTGAAGTAGATACCATCCTCACCCTTAGTTTTGCGGTTGATATGGTTGCAGAGTCCGCTGTAGCTATTTCCAATATCAACAACCATCGTATGCGCTCCTCGCTCATAGCGCATATCGGTCGCAACAATAGCTGGTAGGTCGTCGGCATCCGAGAT
>JBCQTK010000082.1:0-8170 GCA_047178665.1 Rikenellaceae bacterium
ATATACGCAAACCATAGAGGTTCTATACATCAGTTGCATAACTAATTCGTAACCTATTGCGCTATGTCCCAACATTCACTTACTGAGGTTTAACGACTTAAACCTTTTTTGTAGATTCGTTATACAAATATACAATTATTTCTCTCTCTTTGCAAACTTATCTCGACAATAATATATGCTATTATACATAATATATGTTACTCTACAATTGAATACAAAAAACACACGAATAGATAAGTGTTATATCACATATATGCATAATTTTACCAATAAGGTTAAGAACCTTCAACAAAAAAGGTTAATACAAAGAGAAACTACAACCCTAAATCAAATGAATACAACTAAAATTATCTTCACAATCTTCGTGCTGCTTGCGGTCGCACAAAGTTGTGAAGCGACACAATCAGTAGATCAAGATCCTACGCCAGATAGTGACATCCAAATAGAGGATCAAGATAGTGACGACCCAGAACCAGAACCAGAACCCGATCCCGAACCAGACCCCTATCCTGGCCTCGATCCAGCCCCAGATAGCCCCCTCGAATATGCGAACGAAGGCAAACTCAGAACACTTATTCCTTTTGAGGCTTACAGCACCAGAGAGGGGTATCCTGTGATTGAGATAGAGCCTATGATAGTAGAGAATAGTGAGAACGTAATTAACTTTTTAGAGTATGGCGCAGTAGCTGATGGGGTAAGTGATGATGGAGCGTTGATGGAGAAGGCAATAGAGCAACTTGCCAAGGATGAAAATGGAGGTGTGCTGTATGTTCCCAAGGCGACCTATGCGATTAGTAATGTCGAATTAAAGTCAAACATTCATATTCATATTGAGGCAGGGACTACTCTAAAGTTACCTAACGATACAGAGGATCACAAAATGTTTATCATTGGTCGCTACAGTTTCACAAACAATGTTGTTGTCTGTGGAGTAAATGGTAGATTCACAATCGACATCTCAAGTACTACTGCTCGCCCACAAATCTTTGTGATTAAATCAACTCATAACTTTATGATTAGTGGCTTTGATCTATATGGCAATAAGATAGAGTACCCGATAATCACAATGGGTATGGATAAGGATAAGGATCCAGATATTTTTGGACCTACAAATGGTGTGGTGAAGGATGTAACAACATATAATTCGCACTATGGATATGGTTTGGTGCAGGCACAGACTGCTCGCAAGGTCTATTTTGAGAATTTACACGGCGTGGGAGGTGCGACACTGCGTTTGGAGACAGGTGATCAAACTATGAATATTGCCCAATTTGGAGGTGTTTTTGATGTTGTTGGTCGCAATATATCTTGCCATATGGGTAATGCTGCGGTTATGGTCGCTCCACACTCTATGCAATGCGGTGTAGTGCAGATCGAAGATATTAAGGGTGTAAATAGCGGGTTCGCAGCACGTATTGATGGTGGATATGTCAGCTCGTCGATTGCTGCGGGGAATCCAGATGTAGTAGATGGCACCTATGCAGATGGCTCTTACGTGGCTGATATTGAGGGTGTATTTGGAATGACAGCCCAAGTTAAGAGTAAACACTTCAAATATATGCCAACCTCATTGATCCCAACAGGCGAAGCGACTGGTGATAGTGGTCTTTATGAAGAGTGTCCATCTGTCGCTTGTGTTCTATTAGACGATATCAATTACACGCTAGATGTCTTAGGCGATGTCGTTGCAACGGGCTATCTGGTTCCAGATATCGTTACTGAGGAGTACTCCGAGGAGTAATTTGAATAGTAATTTTAACCTAAAAAGGGCTGACTTCCAGGAATTTGGAAATCAGCCCTTTTTTATCTACTACTATCTGATATAACTCTAGTTACTTGATATTAACAGATAGCTTCTTGCCAGTGAATTTAACACCTTTGACAGCTCTCTTGCCAACAACCTCAACATTGAATATCTGCTCTGCGATGCTCTTAGCGAAGAAGTCACTACCCTGCTCAAGTTCAATGGTTAAAGTGTTCTCACCCTCCGAATAGCTAAGTCCAATCTTAGTAAAGCCACCTTTGGTGTACTCCTGACTCTCGCTATCGTCAAGATATAGTGAGTAGCTGCTCTCGCCATCAGGATATACCTTCAGCGTAATAGGCTTGCCATCCTGTGCGGCGGCATACTGCACCTTCTCGCCCATTGGGATGATAGCGCCCGCCTTGATATACAGTGGTAGCGAAGTGATAGGTGCCGCAGCAGTGATCCATTTGCCTCCTTCGATCTTCTTGCCACTCCAGAAGTCATACCACTCACCATCGGGTAGATATAGCTTACGCTCACGAGCCTTGTAGTTTGTCACGGGATTTACAAGTATCGACTCTCCAAGCATAAATTGATCCTTGATGCCCCAAGTATTCTTATCTTCAGGCGATGAGTAGGCTAGTGGCGACATAAGTAGCTTACCGCACGATGTAACCTTTGACGACTCAGAGTAGATGTATGGGATCAACTCATAGCGTAGATCTATAAACGAACGTGCAATCTTCTCGAACTCAGGGGTGTATCTCCAGATCTCAGTATTCGAGCGGAAGCCGTGGATTCTAAACAGAGGGTTAAACGCTCCAAACTGAACCCAACGCGTAAGCAACTCAATATATTCGGGGTTAGTGTATTGTGAGTCATATATTTTGTTCAGAGATTTAGAGTCACGGAAGAAACCTCCGATGTCAGTCGTCCAGTAAGGAATACCTGCCATCATAACATTCAATCCAGCTGGTATCTGCTCCGCAAACTGTTTCCAAGTACCTGCAATATCACCTGACCAGACAGCCGAACCATAGCGTTGCTGACCTGCATAAGCCGAACGTGTTAGGTTGAAAGAGCGCTTATTAGGGTACTCCTTCTGCTTGCCTTCGTACATAACCTTATTCACCAATAGGCAGTAGGGATTTGCTACGCTACGATACTCTCCAAGTGGAGTCATAACGTCGTCGGCAGGCTTGCGCTCTGGCTCAGTACCATCTAGCCATATAGCAGTTACACCGATATGGAACATACTGTCACTAAGCATACGGTAGTAATCATCGTGGATAGATTTATCGTAGAAATCTAGGAATGGAGTCTCACCCATATACTTATTATCCAGATTATACTTCTTTAGGAGTGGTTCATTGCGCACCTCTGGCCATACCGACACCATCAACTTCGTATTCATCTTCTCTAGTTCTGACACCATAGCCGCTGGGTTTGGATATTTCTCGCGACTCCACTCTGGTCCCTTTGTGCCACCTGGCCAATAGTGCCAATCCTGCACGATGTAATCATACGGTATCTTTCGCTTGCGCATCTGAGTTGCATTCTCCAATAGCTCGTCCTGAGTATTGTAACGCTCACGGCACTGCCAAAATCCGAATACTGAGCGATCAAACATCGGTGCTTTACCCGTAAGGTCGGTATATGTAGAGATCACCTTCGATGGGTTCTCTCCGTGGATAAAGTAGTAATCCACACTCTGCCCCACGCTGCTACTAAACACGGAGCGGTTGAAGTCGGGCTCGTTGTATAGCACAACACCTGGTGTCTGAGATTTGGTGTTCTGTAGCTCAACCTCGTAGCTTTTGCCAGCCTCAAGGTTTACACGACCAGAGAAGGTCTCAGGAATCCAGATTGTGCGGTAGTGGATAATCGTATCCTGACCGACTCGCAACATAACGAGGCTGTCGCGTCTATTCTCGATCGGGTTCTCGCTATCGACCATAAAGTTATACTCACCACTCTTTTTGGGTGTGAATATTGCACGGCGGATATTCTTCGTTTCGCCCTTAACCTGCTCTAGTACGAGCTCATTGTCGGGATAGTTGAAATCCGTAACGCTATAGTTGTGCCAATAGATACCATAGTCGTTGGTCGATATTAGGAACGGAACGACAATCTCTTGATTATACTGCTCAAGGCGAAGTGGTGAGTTCTTCCAGTTCATCACACCGCTCTGGAACTGACCGAGACCATAGAGAGCCTCATCGCCCGCTGCGAATGATTGTGCTACATCATAACGACCATCACCATCGGGGTTAATATATGAGCCATCAGCAATCTCGTTAGTTAGTATCTTGCCATTTTTGTCGCTAAATGTCACCTCGCCAGCATCATTTATCTGAGCGATGATCTGTGCTGTTTTTAGGGTGTAACCACTATCGTTCTGCTCCACGCTCCACTCTACATCTTGTGGTTCGAGAACTGTTACAAAATCGGGTAACTCATTGACAACGACGCCGTTCTTGCTCTTGACGATATGTAGAATATCCTCATCAATAACGGTGATCTGAGTGGTCATCTCGCCCTGTTGAATTGTCAGTGTGTGTTTATCCTGCTCGAAGCCATCACTCGAACAGCTCGCCATTGCAGCCAATAGTAGCAGTAGCGACCATTGTTTGGGTCTGTTTTTGATCATTGTTGTAATTATTTTTAAGTATAGTTAGTTTTTGACTAATATTAATAGACTCCAAGCTGATACACTTTTATATCCTTTGCGCCATAGGTCTCGTGTAGTCTTATGCGCAATGAAGATGTTGTGAGATCGTTTAGCTCTACTACAACATAGCGTACAATATTATCCTCAACCGAGGCTACCTGCTGCCACTCTCCATCAATCATAGCATCAACCGAGAATGATTTCACCAACTCAGGAGGCAATCCAGGCACTTGATTGGCTAGCTTTTGTGGATTCTTGTGCATCATTAAAGGTCGAAGGACATTTGTGTCAAACTTCAACTCCAGCTGTTGCATTGAGGTTGGTTTGCCCCAATCAATTGTCAATATCGCCTCGTTGCCTAGACTCTGCCAGTGGTGACACTCGCCCTGCTCGTCACGTGCTACGCCATCAAAGAGATTGAGAATATCGCCCGAAGATGTTGACGAAGCTGTAACAGTGGCACTCTTTGCGATATTATCCTCATCGCGCTGTGCAATATATGGGATGTAATAATCTCGTCTTAATAGTCGCTCTTGCAACTCGGGGATATGACTTTTGTAGATTCCACGTGGTGTGCTCTTATTCTCGACACACATCGCGGCAGCTACTCCAGCAGCTTGACCAAGCGACATACAAGTCTCGATAATACGTGTCGACGAGAGCGCAAGGTGGCTCACACTAACATCTCGTCCTGCCATAAATAGATTCTCGATATTTCGAGAGTAAATTACACGATAAGGGATCTGATAAGGGCGTTTGAACTTAGCGTGGAAATAACTTGCTGGCTCATCCAATGAGAGTATTCCCCCTGGTGCGTGCTCATCTAAAGACCAGCCACCCCAAGCTACCGCATCGTCAAACTCACGATACTCCATCATATCCACCTCGTTAAGGATATAATCGCCCATTAGTCGACGACTTTCGCGTTTCCCTGGGATCGATCCGACCCATTCAATCGCTAGATTTGCCGCTTCTGGGAACTCGCCCGAATTTTTAATATAATCCCACACGCCATAGAAATAAGCCATCAAGTCGTGTTTGTTCTTAGGTCGATCGGCAATAACATCATACTCACTACCAAGCTCTACCCACCAAAAGCCCTCTTTGAGGGTTGTAATTTTGCGGTGCTTACAACTACCAGGAGTGTACTTTTTAGCGTATGAAGGTGGATAGAATGGGACAGGCTGATCCAATGCGCGTGTAATCATCATAATACTCTCACCCATAACCCAGCCATCCGCCTTCTCGGGGGCAAACTTCTCACCAAACTCATCTCGGCTCTCACGACCTGTACGATAATCCGCACCTGCCGAGGCTCCTATTACGCCATCTCCAGTACAATCAATAAATATAGGTGCTTGTATTCTCACCTCGCTCTCAGTATTTGTTTGCCAACAAACGACTTCGGTGATTTTGTCGCCTTTGCACTCCGCTTTTATAGCCGAAGTGTCGAGCATTAATGTTATGTTTGGCTCCTGGACAACATAATTATAAAGAACGTGATCCCAAGTTGTGTAACTCTCCTGAGGGTTGTACTTTTTGTTGGCGATTAATATCTCCTCCGATATTCCCGTGTTGCGCTCGAATCTCGGAGCATTAACAGTCACTCGGATCTCACTCGATGCGTTACCACCCAATACTGAACGGTCGTTTATCAACACAACATCCACGCCCTCACGAGCCGCAGAGACTGCTGCCGCAATACCCGACATACCTCCTCCAATCACCGCTACATCACACTTTACGACCAACTTTCTTAACGGCTGCACATTGTCGTCCCCACCCAGATAGTGCCAATTGTGGCGAGTTGCTGCCCTCTCGTAACTTAAAGTGTCGGTAGCCGCAAATAGCGTCGTCGTCCCCATTAAAAGAGCTACAAAAAAAGGAATAACCTTAATTAACTTCATAATAGTTTATTTTTCATTGTTAGTTTGACTTAATTACAATACAAAGGTGAATATTCCCATCCATTTCTAAGTATCTTTTAATCTGAAAGGTGTCTTAATAAGTGCATATTTATCTACCTCTCACACTCCTTCATTTTTGGGAGCTACAACTCTTTTGGTGTAACATTTATCGCAGGGAATTTCTTCTTGTAGTAATCCATATAGATATGCTGGCGTTCTGTTCCCTGCTCTGTCAGCTCATTCTTATCGGTTATTCTAATCTGCTCGCCCTTATCAAACTCATATCCTATGGCGTGAAAGGTATCTATATCATACTCAATCGGAACGCTCGTTGCAATTCGCACACACGTGTGTGCTGGAGCATCCTCCAATACCGCCCCTCGACCAAGGACTCCCTCGTTGAAACATACTCGCTCACCACTCCTATCCATCTCAAGGAACTCCATTGGTAAGAATCGAAACTCTTTTGTCTTGATTTGTGCGTTATATCCAAATATAGAGGTCACATTGTAGACTGACGTACCAGCCGAGAAGGAGCCTCTATGTCCAGAACTCTTTTTATCCTTATTAATCACCTTTGACTCATCGACAGAGAATGCGGTTGCAGAGGAGATAGAGGTAATATCCCTAAAATGACACACGCCATTCTTCAAGCCGTGTGGTCCACACATTACTCCACCGTGACCATTGGCGATGGATATATTCTCACCAACAATATCACGAACACCTCCAAATTGCTCCTCGTTAGCACGTGTGTCACCCGTCTCAAGACGAAGCGTGATACCTCCAATTCCGTGGAGATTGTAGAAGCGAATATCTGTTCCTGCTTGTGTCTGAACCAAGCCGTAGCCATAGTGACCTCCTACAAGAGTGCTGTTCATAACCAAGCCTCGTGTTGGGCCATAGAACTCATTATCGTTTTTGCGCGCTGTTCCAAAGCTCAATGTGGGACCAGTCGTCTTATTAGAATAAATGTCGAAGTTCGCATAGTAGAAATTCTCGACACAAACAGAGGATATGAATACAAACTTCTTATTATCAAACCCATTTAATGCTTTAGGGACAATAACCTTAAATCGACCCCCAACACCAACAATCGAGATATTCCGAACAAGAGGCTTGTCGCTACCGCCTTTGGGGTTTCCAACATTAAAGACACTCGCCGAACGTGATTTACCATCATAGGCGACATTTATCACGACATCCTTATCAAATAAAAGGTGACAATTTGATCTCATAATAATACCGCCTAGAGTGTATTCGCCTGCTGGAATATTGATTATTGCACCTGCTGCTGCACTATATTTGTCAATTGTCGATTGCAGCTTCTCAGATATATCCTCGCCCGACTTAACGTCAAGATCTATGCTCTCGCCATCGATCTTAACTGGCAGATCTCTCTCTGTAATTATCACACGGTCGTAGAGGCTAACATCCATCAAAGGGTCGCTATACTTCGTCTGCTTTGGATTCATAATCTTGTTTATATTTAATGGCTTAGATTCAACATTAAATATTAAAAAGGTTAGAGTAAATAGGAGTGCTGTTTTGAAAATTGACTTCATAATTTAAGTTGGTGTTTTAGTGTAGATTAAGTTTGATATCACAAAGTAACTAAATAAATAGCGATTTTAGGTATCTAATAGTGTGGATTAATACACGCATAGTTTCTTTTGTTGCAACAATGCAGATCGTTACAACTAAATACAACATAAAAACCATAAGGAGACCATTGCAAGGCTAAATTCGATCTAATATTTTGATATTCAGATAATTATTAGTATCTTTGAGTATGGAAAAGCAACAATTACTTAGTCTGGCAGACATCACGACATCACATCGCGT
>JBCQTK010000083.1:0-7833 GCA_047178665.1 Rikenellaceae bacterium
TTAACTTTTGCCTCAAATTCAGGGGTGTCGTTGGAGCTGATACGTGGATCATCCTCCTGTGGCACTCCATCCACAACGTAGAGAGGGGTGTTGTCACCACTAATCGAGCTATATCCACGAATCACAACGCTCGACGCCGAACCCGGAGCACCCGAGTCTGCCGTTACGCTCACACCTGCAACCATACCTTGAATAGCATTGCCAAGGTCGGAGGTAGTGATCTTCATAATATCCTCGCTGTCGACACGAGCAACCGCACCTGTCACCTCCTTCTTACGAACCGATCCGTAGCCGATAACGACAACCTCTTCGAGCTCCTTCGAGTCGCTCACCATCTTTACTACTACATTTTGTGTGAGCTCTACACTCTGCGTCTCGTAGCCAAGAAATGATATATTTACCACTGTCTTGGGTGCTACATTTAACGAGAAGCTACCATCAATATCGGTAACTGTTCCCTGATTGGTTTGCGATGCGAACACCGTTGCTCCAATGATAGCTACTCCCTCTTCGTCGACAACACGCCCCTTGAGGGGGGTAGATTGTGCGAACGAACTCGCTGCACATAGCGTACAGATAGCGAGCAGCCACATCTTGTGTAGCTGTTTTTTCATATATTCCATTTTAGTTAAGTTTTATGTGGTTAAGTTCTATTGCATTAAATATGAGGGTGTTGCCTCATTTTGCCAACGATTTAATCGGCTAAGCATCTCTTGTGTTAGCTGTGGTTCTCGCTCCACAAGGTTTTGCTTCTCACTTTCGTCATTTTTGATGTTAAATAGCTCCAACTTTCCGCTGCGGTACTTTATAAGCTTCCAGTCGCCATTGATAATCGCAGAGTTCTGATCCTCGTAGCTGCGGTGGAGGAATATATCTCGCTCCGCTAGCTCCTCACCCTCGAATGTTGGGGTTAGGCTCACACCCTGAATCTGTATGTCGGTGCACGGTTCGCCTGTTGCCAACTCCACGAATGTTGGGTAGATGTCGATGGTCGAGATTGGCTTGTCGTACTTCGTTGCGAGAGCCGATGCCTCAGGATAGTAGACGATGAATGGGACTCTCGTGCCCCCCTCGCCTAGTGTATTGCCACCCAACTTACCACCGCTGAGGTGTCCGTTTTGGAGTGCGCCACCCTGATCGGAGGTGAATATGATGATGGTATTATCGTCGAATCCACTCTCCTTTAACGCCTCGCGGATACGACCCACAGAGTTGTCTAACGTCTCCAGCATCGAGGCGTAGACCGCCTTTTCGCGAGTAAGTCCTGCATCGAGATACTTCTGTAGATACTCCTTGTTTGCCACACGAGGTCCGTGAACTGCGTAGTACCATACATTCAACAAGAATGGCTCGTCTCGATCATAATTTTTGATGAAACTCTCCGCCCCCTCGCTAATTAGGTCGGTTAGATAATCATCCTCCGCAGCGTCGGGAAATGGGTTTTCACTCTTGAAATATTGAGGGTAATAACTCGCAGGGTGTCCGTGCTCGCAAGTTCCATACATCTCATCAAAGCCTTGGCATATAGGATAGTATGGCTCGTGCCCCAAGTGCCACTTACCGACGAAGTAGTTGTAGTAACCCTCCTCCTTCAACCTCTCAGCAAAGGTGATCTCTTCGAGAGGCAACCATCCGCGTGAGAGCATATTGCCGGGGTCGCGTTCGAATGATTGGAACTCCTCACGATCGGGATTGTCGTAGATGTGGCGGACGAATCCACAGCGGAGCGACTCCTTGCCCGTAAGCAGAGCGGCACGCGAGGGACTCGATGTCGCTGTGGGGACATAGGCACGAGTATAGTCGATGCCCTCAGCTGCCAACTTGTCGAGGTTGGGGGTCTGGTACTCAGCCGTGCGGTATCCCATATCTGCCCACCCCATATCGTCGACAAATAGCATCACGATGTTGGGTTGCTGCACCTGCTCTGTCGCTGCGCCACAACCTACGAGTGTGGCTGCGACACCTGCGAGAGCGAGGGGTAGATTTAGATTTTTTGTATTCATTATAGTAGTTATTTTAGGGTTAGAATCCTTGGTTATTTTCGAGTTTAAGTGTTTGCTGCGACCTATCGTCTGCGACCATCACGTTGGGTTTCGCGCCCTTGTAGCTGTTACCTGTGATCGTTACATCCTTGCTGTTGATGAGTTCGAACATCGGAGCATCGGGGAATGGTGCAGTATACTCTGTCGTGCGCTCTATCTTATTGCCCTCGACAATCAGCCCCTCTACCCTATCTGCTATAACAATGCGAGGGTTTGCATTGCGGATCGTATTGCCAATGAAGCGAATATTGCGATCGTAGAGTGCTGTAGGATCGAAGTTGGGGTTGAAGAGAGGTGTTATATATAGCGCAGCGTGGAGCGTTCCACAATCTGCTGCATTCTCGAACGTGTTGTTCTGAATTAGCACGTCTGTAACTGCGCCCGACTCATACCAGTTTTTCATCTCGCCACGGAACAAAACGCCCGACATCATCGACGAGAAGTAGTTGTTCTCGATCACTGTTTTGAGTGGGGTTTTGAGGACGACCGATCTTGCGCGGTGATTCTGTATTGTGCAGCCTCGCATCGTGAATGTAGGATTCCACGTCTTGTTCTCCAACACGTCACCTGCGCCAAGTGCAGCTGGCAAAGCCTCGACAAACGAGATCTCGGTGATCGTCTCGTTGATTCTCTCAACACTCTTCACAACACCCGTCGCAGCACGCTCAGGCGATGGGCATAGCAAGAACCACATCTCATCACCAGCCTCCGCAAAGTTGAATCCCATCTGCTCGAAGTGTTGGAACGTCACACGAACTGTCGTTGGATCTACAACCTCCGTCACCTCGACATATGTACCGTGGACATTTGTTCCATCATCCAACATATTCTCGAACCTACACCCCTCGATCAAGATCTCGCCACGGCAGTTTGCGAAGTGCGTAGCGTCGGCGGTCGATGCTATCACACGCTTGCTGCCCTCCGAGAGGACAATCTTGCTATCCTTGATGGTGATATCCTCGCTGCGCTCAAAGAGGAATCCCATACCGAGCGCGTGGTGGATTGTGATCCCCTCAAGGTGGATGTTGCTACACTCCTTGAAGTCGAACGCTGGGGCGTAACGGTCGTGCTCACGGTCACCCTTCGAGCTGAGTAACGACCCAACAGGAGGCATTTGGCGCAGACGCTCATATATTTTGAGATCGCCATTTTTTAGCTCCACAACCTTTGTCGGCTCACTATGTAGATCGAGGATTCCGACAACAGGGCGTTTCACCTCGGCATCGAACGCCAAAGTACTACCCAAATATACGTAGTTGAAACCATCTATATTAGGGTATTGAATCTTTCCTCCCTTTAGCGTCCACGAGAATCCATCCTCCGCAGTGCGTGGACGCACAACTCGCCACCCCTCCTTTGCGTTGGTCTCGATCACCTCCGCGAGGAATGTAAATGGAATATCCCAGTCGATGGTGAGATCTCGCACCTCAACACTGTCGCACCCCTCGAATAGGAATGGCATCATCTGACCGTGGAAGAGAAGCTGCGCGCCGTTACCCTCGATAGTCACCTTTTTGTAGCCGTTCAATGGGAAGGCTATTCGCTTCACGCCATTTCCGTGGTTGGTGATTGGGGCATACTTCTCGAATGCGAGATCGGGCGAGAACTTATATATACCATCCGAGAGTTTGATGGTAAGTTCGTCGCACTCGCCTACCGACTCGATGGCACGACGCAGCTGGTAGGTTACATCGTCCGCCGTAGGCTCGATCGTAATCTCTCGACTCGTCGTCTCGACACTACAATCGCTGCACCCGACAGCGAAGATCAGGGCTACGAACGAGAGTATTTGTAGAATCTTTTTCATTGCGTTATAGTTTTAGTAAGTTTGTTTATACTACAAAATTAAGCTATACAATGCATATGGACGATATTCTGCGTATTCGATTTGTTACTGTACGTATTTTGTATATAAAATGCTCCATATCAAACTTTTTTTTGTATCTTTACATCACCAACTACAAAACAAAGACACGAAAATATCAATAACCAATGAAACAAAGAGCCTTTATTGTAACCATTCTTTTTGCGATACTACCCACCTTTAGCACCTATAGCCAGAGTAGCTCTCTACCCAAAGAGGTGGGCAGCTTAACTCTTAGCGATGGACTACCACACAACGCCGTAAGCGCACTCCTACTCGACTCACGTGGATACCTCTGGATCGGCACGTATGATGGTCTTGCACGCTACAACAGCCACACGATTACAGGTATCGAGTTCGATGACGAGGAGTATGCACTCATCGGGCGACGCGTGCGATCGCTGATGGAGGACACGCAAGGGGCGATATGGTTAGGTAGCGATGCCGGTATTCTAAAGATAGATCAGACAACAGATCGCACTCAGAGGCTCCCCATCCACCGTTTCGACAACGTAAACAGCAACTTTTTCGCCATAACCAACCTCATCAACGTCGAGTCGCAGGGTGTCATCTACGCCATTGCGGAGAGGTTTGGAGCATTGGTCTACGACATCAACGGCACGCTGACACAGGTTATCGAAATACCACGCGACTCAGGAATCGTCATCTCCGACTCGCAGATCGACAGCGCTGAGAGGGTGTTGCTCACCACCAACAAAGGACTCTTCATATACGACCCGACAATCTCCGATAACTTCACAAAGGTGCAGGGCATCGAGGCGAACACCCTCCAAACACTCCTCTGCTACGACAACCGACTACTAATCGCAACTCCGCAGGGGATCTACGATGGAGAGATCGGACTCAACAACACAAAGAACCGATACCGATTTACCCACTCCACACCACCACTCCTACCTCAAGAGAGAGCACACACGATGATGCTCGACAAGAGTGGTTCGCTATGGGTCGGCACACGCCAAAAAGGGATGCTCTACATCCCGAACTACTGCGGAGGTAACCGCAACACCTCGTCTCTATGCAGCGGCGAACGATCGTCAAAACTACTCGCGCAGGGCGACGACGAGATGTGGTATGCCACCTTCGACAACGGAGTCTACCGCTACACCAAGGCGAATGAACTATTCACCAACATCAACAGTGACGAGGGGTTGAATCGAACAGGAATGGCGAAGTTCACCACTGTCGAACCATCATACCTATTAATAAATACCATATATAGGCAATCGTACCTCTACGATCTCGAAAAGGGGAATATTCTCGCCACACCACCCTACATAGCTGAGATCAACAAAAACACAAATCGCTGGAGCGTAAAATCGCCCGACGGCACAATTTGGATCCTCACCGACAAACCATATTGGCTTAGGGTCGACCCCGCAGGCAACTACACAAAGATCAAGAACGAGGTGACCATTGAGACTGCGAAATCGACCCCCATATCAAGCTGCGTAGACAGAGAGGGCAACATATGGTGTGGATATGCCGATGATCTATGTCGCATAACGATCGACGATAATGGCACACCCAGCTCTGTAGAGTCGCTCCGTAACAATCGCCAATTTGCCAAGCGAGGAGTGCCACGAATTAGAGTTATCTATGCCGATCCTACGGAGGATGTAGTGTGGATCGGCACGACGACGGATGGTCTCTTCAAGATCGCGACAAAGGGGGCGTTACAAGGGTCAACTGTCGAGATCTACAACCATCGTCAGTATGACAAAAGCTCGCTGACAAGCAACTTCGTATCCTCGATCTTGCGCGACAGCCGCGGCACGCTATGGGTCGGTACGGAGCACGGAGGGGTCTGCAAAATGGTTAACGACTACGAGAATGGTATAGAGGTCCTTTTCGAGTGTGTCGACAAGAGCGGTGGACTCTCCAACAATGTCGTTAAAAGCCTCATCGAGGATCGAGATCATAACCTATGGATCTCGACAAACTACGGACTCAATCGCCTCAACCTCGACGACCAAACTATCTTCACCTACCACGAGGAGGATGGTCTTCCGTTCGAGCAATTTTGGTATGGTTCGCAGATGACAAGTAGCGGAGAGTTGCTCTTTAGCGGTGTCGGCGGAATCCTCCAATTCGACCCCAAAAAGCTATCGAAAGAGAGCGAACTTCCAAGACTTGAGTTCTCTGATCTGAAGCTCCTCAACAGCACGGTAAAACCACGCAAGTCAGTAAATGGCAGAGTCATACTCGACCGCTCGCTCACCGACCAAACCTCGATAGATCTCAAACACGATGAGAATATGATTCAGGTCGGTGTCGATGTCATACACCCTAGTTCGCTCAACACCTCGCAGATACGCTACCAGCTGCTCCCTGTAAGTCACGAGTGGCTGAGTGTGCCGTCGTCGTTGGGTGTGATCACCCTCAACGGACTCGAAGCAGGCGAGTATCAGCTCAATGTAGTCGCCATTGATGCGTTGGGTCGTCAGCTTAGCCCCAAGACTCTCTACATCAACATCGCCCCCCACCCTCTGCGTTCGACCCTCGCGATTGTGATCTACATTATCATCACTCTAACCATCGTTGGTGCAATATTAGCGAGTCTGCTCCACGTCTCGAAACTCAAACTCAACCTTACACTCGAACGCGAGAAGAAGCGCAACGCCGAACGTCTCAACGAGGAGAAACAACGTTACTTCGTCAATATATCGCACGAGCTAAAGACCCCTCTAACGCTGATCCTCGCCCCTGCAAACGCACTGGCGCAGCGATTCAAATTCGATGTCGACATCACCTCGAAGGTGGATGTAATCAGGCGACAGTCAAACCGTATGTTGCAGCTAATCGACTCGACCCACAAGCTAAATCTCGACGAGCTAAACATTCTCCAACCACAGATCGAGGAGTTCGACTTCGACAACTTTATGGCGGAGCTCATCGAGGACTTCAAGTTCCTAGCAGAGCAGGAGGGGAAGGAGCTCGCGATAAGCAGCTCACCAGCCTACGTCAAAGCGGACAAAACACTGTTGGAGATGGCGATATGCAACATCCTCAACAACGCATTCAAATACACAAAAGCGGAGGATAAAATATCGGTTAGCTACCAAACGACTGATAACTCAATCGTTATGCGAGTAACCGACAGTGGCGCAGGTATCTCGGAGGAGGATCTACCGCGCATCTTCGAACGATTCTTCCGCGGCACGGACGCTATGAAAAAACGCCTCGGCACAGGTGTCGGATTGAGCTTCACCAAACGTCTCATAGAGCTACACAACGGCACGATCGAGGCACACAGCACCCTCGGCGTAGGGGCATCATTTACAATCACGCTGCCGATCCTCACAGAGGAGCAGAGCCACAAAACTACCCCACCGACACAAGCCGAAAAGATGAGAACAGAGAACTCCATCATCCTCGACCTAGAGAGCGACACCGCACCCAACGTCGGCGAGGAGATACGAGGATCGATGGCCTACGTCGTCGAGGACAACTCACAGATGCGCAATATGATAGTCGAAGCGCTAGAGCCCTACTTCCGCGTGCGGTCATTCGAGAGTGGCGAGGCGTGTTTGGAGCAGATGGCAACATCGTGGCCTCAGATCATAATATCGGATGTAATGATGGATCAGATGAGCGGCTACGACCTCTGCCGCAGTGTCAAGGAGACCCTCGCGACGAGCCATATCCCGGTGATTCTACTGACGGGTCTAAGCTCCGTGGACGACAAGATACGCGGCTTGGAGTCTGGTGCAGATGCCTACATCTACAAACCATTCTACGTCAACCACCTACTAACACGTGTCGAGCACCTACTGCGCGGACGTAAGGAGCTTCGCAAACGCTTCGAGGCAGGAATACCTGTTGAGTATGGCGAGAGTCGCGCAATGTCGCAACTCGACAATGAGTTTATCGACAAGCTATACTCGCTCTTCGAGGAGAACCTCG
>JBCQTK010000084.1:0-7823 GCA_047178665.1 Rikenellaceae bacterium
ATCGCTCTGAAAATAGCGGTTAAATTTGATTGAGTTCACGCCTATAAATTTATTTTCTCTACCCATTTTGCAAAGGTAGTAATTCTACGATAACTTGTGCGGTCTAAACGCCTATACCTATAGATGATAATGTCTATTCGGCTCTAATCGTTTATTGCCACGCCTTTTGATAGTGCTTATCGAGTAGGCGTTGGATTTCGGACTCGGCATAGAGTATTTTCCCCTCTATGAGGATATATTCCACCCCGCCTATGTTGCGCCACTCTTGGAGTGTGCGACGACTAATCTTTAGCCGTTCGGAGACCTCTTTGTCTGTTAAATATCTCTCTCCTCTGAGGGTTGGGCGGTAGCTCTTTGAGAGCTGATTCAGCCCATCTACAATTCGTTTTGAGGTGTCGAATAGCTCCACCACCTGCTCATTCATACTTTGTTATTATTTCGCTCATTTTTCAATAGTTTTTCTACATCTTTAACTTTATAAAATACTGGAATACCTAACTTTGTCGATCTTGCGATTGGTCTTGACAGCTACGTTGCTCTTGCCACTTAATCGACTCGCACGAGCATCCCACAACTTCTCATTGCAAGAAAGTTTACCGCTAAACTGTGCTATTGTATGACTAGTACCGATACGTTAATATTTTTCAAGCATCAAAATTTTATATATCGTCGAATAGCGACATTGTTCTTTGACATTTTGATTTGAAATAGGCTCAGTCTTGGTGAGCAATTCAGCCACTGGGGTTTTGTCGAGTGCCGATACACTCAGTATTTGCATAATCTCGTAGACCGACAGCGGAGATGCTAATGATGCTTTGAGGTAAGCAACCAAGAGATAAGCACAAATGGCTACCCAAATATGAATATACACCGCATTTTCGGAGTAATCCCATAAGTGTTTGATAGTTAGGTTTTGTTTAATCCATTTGAAGAACACCTCTATCTGCCAGTGATTACGATATAGGACTGCAATATCCACTGCCGACAGCTCGAAATTATTGGTTACGAAAACAAGTGTTTCTTGCTTTTCATTATCCCAATATTCGATACGTCGCATTGCTATTGGATAGCGTTTGCGAGATTCATAGTGCTTAAATATCACTCTGTTATCTGCTCGAATACCAGCATCACGGTCAATATCGAGAGCGCAGCTATTGAGAATGTAAGCAAAAGCACTCTTTGGGCGTGTCACGAAAAATGCTCCTGCTTGCTCCATTCTATATAGTGCAACCAAATCGAAGTAGGCTCGATCCATCAAATAGATGTCGTTAGGTCCGTATGTTATTATGTCTAACGTGTTGCTATCGTGCCACTTGACATCTGTGATATGTATAAATACAGGAATACTTCCTCGTAAATCCAAGAGTGGATGAACTAAAGCAACTCAAAACTGAGGTGGCATCGCTGGAGCGTAAGATACAACTCTCCCTCGCTCCGCCAAAAGATGGTGTACAGCAACAAGAAATATCACCAACACAGAACCCAACAACTTCTGAAAATAACCAACGTATTATATTCGCAAGAGTTGCACCTCCTGTGCAATCGAAAGGTGTTAAGCTAATATAGATACACAAAAAAGAGGATCGCACCACGCTTAACCAGAGCGCTTGCGATCCTCATAACCCATATCTGGGCAACCAAAAACCAATAATAAACCTAATGAACCTTTGAGCTTCTAAATGAATGTGGAAGATTCAGATCTCTTCCCTAGCTCTGATACAAAAGTACTACACTTCTTGTGAGAGTATGTCATTATGAGTATAGAATAGGTTTCTCTGAGTATAAAAATGAGACTCGAAAGCAGTTATCGATTGTAGCATCTCTGTTCGATAGCTTTGATCGCTGCGCCTAACACCTCTGGCTCTAGCTTCACGATCTCTTTGAGCGTGAGACCTTGGTATGGCGAGACGTACTCAACAGTGTCGTCGCTACTAAGTAGATATTTGAAGCCTAGATCTATCGCTGGCTCTTTGTATAGCTCCATTTGGCGAAGTAGCTCGGGCTGCATACGCTCCACAACTTTGGCATAGGCAGGGTCGGAGTAGAAGTTGGTTATCTCCGCAGGATCACGCTCCAAGTCGAAGAGACACGGCGTGTCACGGCACGAGAGAACAAGTTTGTAACGACCATCAACGGCAGCCGTCCACGTGTTGAATGGAGAGTCGGTAATGTAGACAATGCGGTCTGACTTCACCACATCCTCATCGTTGAGCAGTATCTCAGCATCGTTGATTCCGTGCTGCTCGCCATCGATCTGTGCGCACCCCATCAGCCCCAATATTGTCGAGGCAAAATCGCACGTTGTGTAGCTCTTCTCGATAATCTTACCCGCCTTGATCTTGCTTGGATAACGTATAAGGAATGGGATCTTGATAGCTCCTTGGTACGCCACGCCCTTGTCCATCTTGTTGTGCTCATACATCATCTCGCCGTGATCCGAGGTAAAGACAACGATCGTGTTGTCGCTGAGGTTGTTGTGGTCTAGATAGTTGAGTACGCGACCGATGTTGTCGTCGATACATTTCACCATTGCGAAGTATTCACGTACCTGATTTGGGTTGAAGTTCTGCGCCTCGTTTTTGCCACCCACAGCCCACGCAGGACGTGCTGCAACTAGCTCCTCAGCGTGTGTAGCAGGCTTCTCGATCCTCATATTTTTGAACATACTCTTGTAGGGCTCGCGACCAATATTGGGTGAGTGGGGATCGGGAATAGAGAGCATCATACAGAATGGTTTATCTTTGTCTCGATCCAACATCTCAAGGCAGCGATCGACCAAAAAGTCGGTGCTATACATCGAAGGGTCGACCACCTCTGGAGTCTTGTTGCTCGCAACAACATCTATTGGTTCGCCAACGATTTTATACCACTTTGCGTGGTTGGTCTCGAAGAGATAGCTGCGATCCATATATCCACACGCCTCGCCGGGGTTGACGAAAAGTTTGTCGGTGTGAGCTGTCCCTGCCAAGTGCCATTTACCCACCATATCGGTTTGATAACCCTCACGGCGTAACATTTCAGCAAATGTAGGGAGCGTTGGATCCATCGTCATACCATTGATCGGAGCACCCGTAGCGATAGGGTAGAGCCCTGTCTGAAAAGAGGCTCGCGAGGGGGTGCTCACGGGGCTAGCTGCATAGTAATTGTTGCAGAGAGCACCCTCGCGTGCGAGACGATCAAGATTTGGTGTCTCGACATTGGAGCCTACACCCCAGATATTTGCCTCGCTCTCGTTCATTAATTCTCGATAGCAACTAAGAGTGCGAAAACTCTGCTCGTCAGTCTGTATAACAAGGAGATTGGGTTTCGCGCTCTTCGGTGCATCGCAGCTACTAAAGAGCGAACTTGCTGCTACCACTGCTGGCATAATGAAAATAGGTCTCATCGTGTTGATTATTTTACGTTTATTGTTATTGTGAGTGGTTTGCGACAGATGATATTACCACTCTTATCTTTGGCGGTTATCGTAACATTGCCACCCTTGTATGTCGACTGAATCGCGAGCAGCGAGCGACCAAAGTTCGTTGAACTACTCATACTTCTAAAGGTGTCGTATTTGGTGGTGTCGCCGCAGTCGGTGCCTAAGAAGCGGTAGTTGCCCTCGATCTCGAATGTTATCTCTGCCTCCTGATGTTTGATGGCACGACCCTTATTATCGACTAACTGCGCCTCTATGTGGAGCACATCTATGTTGTTGGCATACATTGAATTACGATCAGGTGTGAGGCGTATTGCGGTTGCCTCACCGAGGCTTTCGAGCGAACGCTCTACTTTGCGACCATTGTAGACTCCCTTAGCTACAATCTTCCCTCTCTTATAATCGACAGCCCACTTGTAGATTCTGTCATCTTGATCGTCGAGCTGTTGAACTCCGAGCGACTTGCCGTTTTGGAACAGCTCAACCGAGGAGCAGTTGGAGTAGATCTCGACAATTGTAGCCTTACCCTCAGCGTAGTTCCAATATGGATTCACCTTTTGCCACTCGCGAGGAGCTAATTTCCACCCATCGAGTTTCTTCTCAATAGCTTTGCCCGACTCATCCTTTTTGAATGTAGAGAGCTTTTCGGTCTGCGTGTAGATCTCCAAGACGGGTTGATCCGTCCAGAACGATTGGAAGGCGTAGTACGAGCCACGTGGGAAGCCTGCAATGTCGAGAGGTCCGTGTGGTGTCACCTTCAATGGCCAGAAGTTGGTGCGGCACTCACCCATATAATCTACTCCAGTCCAAAGGAATATACCCGATATGTAGTCGTGATCCAACACCGCTTTCCACTCATACCAACGTACAACATTCTCCGTCCCCATAAATGTTCGCTCGGGATAGATCTCTCTAAAGTAATCATATTTGGTCTCTTTGTAACTGAAACCTACAACATCTAAAACTTCAGCATAAGCACTCTCTAAGCTCGATGTCGGGAGGATAAGATTGGCTGTGATCGGGCGAGTGGTATCCATCTGGCGTGTCCACGTTGCGAGTTTTGTCGCCGTAGCCCCCATATCGAAAGTCTGCTCGGGGTAGTTTGCCCAGAACTCACGAACCTGTTCGGGTGAGTTTGGTGGGGTGGGTACGCGCCAAAGAGTCCAATCCATCTTGCCATTTTTGTCTGTGCCCTTGAAAAATCCTGTTGCGGAGCGGTTGCCGGGGTATGTCCATTCGATCTCGTTTCCGATACTCCATTGAAAGATTGATGGGTGATTGCGGCTCGATAACATTGTATTCTTGAGGTCGACCTCTGCCCATTGCTGGAAGTTCTCGCTGTGTCCTCGTGTGATGTAGTCGATCTGTTTGTCCTGCATATTGTAACGCTTATCTTTAGGTAGATCCCACTCGTCGTAGAACTCACTTTGAACTAAGAACCCTAGCTCGTCGCAAAGATCCAGAAACTCATCCGATGGGGGATTGTGCGCAGTGCGGATTGCGTTGCAGCCCATCTCTTTGAGTGTCACCAACCTCCGTCGCCACACATCCTTGGGGACTGCCGCACCCACTAATCCCGCATCGTGGTGGAGACAAACTCCCTTGATCTTCATACTCTCGCCATTGAGATAGAAGCCGCTATCCTTGTCGAAACGGATCGAGCGAATACCGATTGTCGTTGTTCGCTCACCTTGACTCTCACCCTCGGCGACAACTCTGCTCTTGATGTTGTATAGCTTAGGATCGTCTATACTCCAAAGCTCAGGCGATGGGATCGAGGCAGTGGAGATTGTCGAAGTTGACGCACCTGCTTCGATCGAAAAATCAGTTGCAACTGTTGCAACCAAAGTGCCCTTGGGTGAGTATATCTCGGATATCACCTCTCCTTTTTGAGTCGTTGGGCTATCGTTTTTTACATCTACTTTGATCTCGACTGTGGCAAGTTGCGAACTCACTTCTGGGGTAGTGACATATGTTCCCCACACGGGTATATGAAGCTCTTTTGTGATGAGGAGATCTACATTTCGGTAGATTCCAGATCCTGTGTACCAACGAGAGTCGGCGTAGCGACTATGGTCTACTCGCACCGAGATGCGGTTGCTCTCGCCCGATGGTGCAAGTAGTGGCGTGAGATCGTAGTAGATTGGTGTGTAGCCAAATGGGTGTTCGCCAATCTTAATACCATTAATCCAGAAGTCAGCATTGTTGTAGACTCCATCGAAGATTATATAACACCTCTCGCCCTTCGTGATGGGGGTGTCGAATATCTTGCTGTACCACCCGATACCGCCTGCGGCAAAGCCTGTACACCCCTCATTCTCGGCAGAGAATGTAAGTTCGATACTCCAGTCGTGAGGCAGATCGACCGTGCGCCAATCTGACGGGTCAAACGTGGTGAGTCGATAATCCTCGCTGTCGTTGAGCGTGAAGAGCCAACCATCATTAAAGCGTGTGGGGTTCTGTGCCTCTATCTGGGGTATTGCTATAGAGAGGAGTAGCGCGAGCGTGAAGAGCAATTTAATACGTCTCATATTTGGATTGTGATGATTTATAGTGGATAGTTTGCCTCGATGTAGTTTATGAGAGTCCACTTCGATGACTCTGCTGATGTATCCATATTAGAGTAGACTAGCACACTGTCATAGCCGCTGATGAAACCCTCCTGCGTTACGCCTTTCACTGATACCGTGTAGCTGCCGTCGGTTTCGTCGTAGACTGGCACAAGCGATGGACCTGTGTAGTAGACTGTGTTGCCGTAGTTGTCGATGGCGGTGATCTGTTTGAGTACCGAGCTGTCGTAGACCCACGCGTCGAGGCGGTTGATCTGCGCGGTGAGGGCTGATATTGCGTGGACGTTCTGTATCTCGGAGTCGCTAGCATAAGTGCCGTTGGTGAGGGTGGTATCCCATTGATCCGCAGCCTCGATGAAGCCCTCGCGCATAAGTACGCCATACATCGAACCGATCGAGGTTACGCCGTCTATACGGATCGTGCCGTTGTGGATCTCGTGGGGTGCCATCAAGACTGCTGTGTAGCCCTCCTCGCTGACGATGTTGCGTGCGCAGATGTCGAACAACCCCTCGAATACTCCTCCTGAATCGACCTCAAGACGAAGCGACACACCGCCGTCAGCATAGAGGTTCTCAAACAAAAGATTCTTTGCAGCGTGGAGCTGACACATTCCATATCCCACGTTTGCGTCATATATCGCAACGTCGCGGATTGTGCCATCAGTGCCGCAGACAACTTCGTCATTAGCCCTATCTGCTGACTTCACGGAGCTAAATATCACACCACAATACTTCGTCCTGTTGTCCAGAATCTTGATGTCGGATATGAGGAAGTTCTTGACGGCTCTAACCACGATGAAACGAACATTGTAGTTGTTGTCGCCATCGCCCTTCTCACCTAAGTGGTCGGGGTTGAGGTGTGAGTAGTCGACAGTGAACTTCTCTCCATTGCTCTCGCAGCGTATCGAGCAGTTTGTGAGGTGACCATCCGCCTCTACCTTTGGTCCAAAGTAGAGCATATTCACAGCGGTCTCATTCGTTCCCCAATAGGGTTTGAACGTTGCATCTTTCGACACTATGATGTGTACGTTAGACGCCATATAGACCTCCGCAAAGAGGTATGTACCCGATGGGAAGTAGAGGATTCCGCCCCCATCTGCAGAGATCTCGTTTATGGCACTCTGGATCTTCGTCGTCTGATCGTCATATCCGCTGCTTATTATGCCGTAGTCGGTTGTGGCGTTGTAACGGGTCGTTGTCGAGCTGTTGTAGTCAACGTAGGGGTCGCTGAACTCTAGTGCAGGTAGGGTAGGGTTTTCTGACGATGAGTCCGACTTCTTGCATCCTATTAGGAGCGTTAGCAGAAGTGAAAGTAAAATAGTGTTTCTCATAATTTTAAGTAGGTTAGTTGTTGTAATCTACAAAATTATATCAAGACTACTCTATTTTATTTCATTCAGCGTCCACATATTGTTACTCTGCGTAGCTACTCTCTCTTTTGGGTATATTTGCTTGGTGAGACTCCGAACCGCTCCTTGAACACGCGCGAGAAGTGGGCGCGGTTCTTGAACCCTGTCGAGTAGCAGACCTCATTGACGTTTGTGCCATCGCCCTGCTGAAGCATATCTGCGGCTCGTGTGAGTCGGTAGTTTTTGAGTAGTTCGTAGGGGGTGTTGCCCACCAAAGCCTTGATCTTCTGGTAGAGTGCCGAGCGTGAGAGGAGGAGTTCGCTGGCTATGTAGTCCATATCGATCTGTTCGTTGTCGAGGTTCTCCTCGAAGAGCGAGTATAGCTTGTCGATAAACTCATTGTCGAGTTGCGACATTGCGCGACTCTCGCCATACTCAACAGGTATTCCTGCCTCGAAGCGTTTGCGAAGCTCCTCACGTCCGCGC
>JBCQTK010000085.1:0-7763 GCA_047178665.1 Rikenellaceae bacterium
ATGGCATTAGCAAAAAAATAGCTGCATATTTTCAAAGTATTTTAACCTAAAAATATGCAGCTATTTTTCTTCCGAACACTCCTACCGCGCGGGCGGCAAGCTAGCTTGCATTTGCTTTTTCTTTGCGGCAATTATAGGGGTGCTTTGCACTGCAAAATAATAAGGTATAGAGCTTTTTGAAAGTGAACTTTCAACGCTCTATACCTTGATCTTTTTATGTCAGCCGATGGCTGACACCCCTATAATTGCCGAGGGGAATTCTCGGGTGTGGCTTGTTTGTGACGTTCTCCGTTACGTTCTCTGTTACGTTCTCTGTTACGTTCTCTCCGTGACGTTCTCCGTGACGTTCTCCGTGACGTTCTACCTAACATCATTTGTGACATTTCAAACCGCAGCGTACTTCAGTACGTGAGGATTTGAGAGGCGAGGGAAGTGCCGAAAATCGCCTTGTTAGCCAGACTCTCTAGGCGATTTGGTCGACGCTTTCGCGTCTGGTCTCGATGATACTGTTCATATTCTCCTTTGCCCACGTTATCAGTGCTGAGATGTGGGGGAGGAGTGTGAGAGCTCTCTCGGTCAGTCGATACTCGACCTTTGGGGGGACGACGGCGTAGACTTCGCGTGCGACGAGACCATCCTCCATTAGGGTGCGCAGTGTCACGGTCAGCATCTTCTGTGATATGTCGGGGATCATCCGTTGAAGCTCCATAAATCGCACTACGCCGCCCTCGTTGAGTGCGTAGATAACCAGTGTCGACCACTTGTCGCCGATGCGCGAGAGTATGTTGCGAACGGGACATTCGGGGTAGCTGTTGTCTAGAATCTTGATCTTGCTCATAGTATCTACTGCTTTTTGTGGGTTTTCTTCTATCTCTCTCTATATATATATAGATATATGTCGTTAGTCCATCTTCAGCACAGCGAGGAATGCCGACTGTGGCACCTCCACGTTACCGATCTGACGCATACGTTTCTTTCCTGCCTTCTGCTTTTCGAGCAGCTTGCGCTTACGCGATATGTCGCCTCCGTAGCACTTCGCTGTGACATCCTTGCGCACCGCCTTGACTGTCTCGCGTGCGATGATCTTGGCGCCTATGGCTGCCTGGATCGCTATGTCGAACTGCTGCCTGGGGATTAGCTCCTTCAGCTTCTCGCACATCTTGCGACCAAAGTCGTAGGCGTTGTCGGCATATATCAGCGACGAGAGTGCGTCGACAGGTTCGCCATTGAGGAGGATGTCCAACTTGGCGAGTTTGCTAGCCTTGACGCCGCACCTCTGGTAGTCGAACGACGCATACCCCTTTGAGGTGCTCTTGAGCTTGTCGTAGAAGTCAAAGACGATCTCCGACAGAGGCATCTCGAAGTTAACCTCAACACGATCCTGGGTGATGAATGTCTGGTTGGTCATAACGCCACGTTTGCCGATGCAGAGGCTCAGTACGTTGCCCAGATACTCCGCCTTGGTGATAACCTGCGCCTTGATGTAGGGCTCTTCGATCTTCGCGATCTTCGTGATCTCGGGCAGCCCCGAGGGGTTGTGCACCTCGATCTCCTCGCCCGAGGTGGTGGTTATGTTGTACGACACGTTGGGGACGGTGGTGATGACGTCCATATCGAACTCGCGATAGAGCCTCTCCTGGATGATCTCCATATGCAGCAGACCCAAAAAGCCACAGCGGAAGCCAAAGCCCAGAGCCAACGAACTCTCGGGTTCGAAACTGAGCGACGCATCGTTGAGCTGCAACTTGTCGAGCGAGGCGCGCAGATCCTCATACTGATCCGCTACGACGGGGTAGAGACCTGCAAAGACCATCGGTTTAACATCCTCAAATCCTGCGATCGCCTCTGCACAGGGGTTCTCGACAGTGGTGATGGTGTCGCCCACCTTGATGTCGCGTGAGTTCTTGATGCCCGAGCAGATGTAGCCTACGTCTCCTGCGACGATCTTATCCTTGGGCGACATAGTGAGCTTCAGCACACCAATCTCGCCTGCGTCGTACTCGCACCCTGTGTTGAAGAACTTCACACGATCGCCCTTGTTGATGACGCCATTCTTCACCCTGAAGTAGGCTATGACGCCACGAAATGGGTTGAACACCGAGTCGAAGATCAGCGCCTGCAGAGGTGCGTCGTCGTCGCCCGAGGGGGCAGGTACACGCTCCACTATAGCCTCCAAAATATCCTCTACGCCCTGTCCCGTCTTGCCCGAGGCGAGGAGTATGTCGTCAGGTTTGCACCCTATGAGGTCGATGATCTGGTCGCGCACCTCGTCCACCATTGCCGACTCTACGTCGATCTTGTTCATCACGGGGATGATCTCTAGGTCGCTCCCTACGGCGAGGTAGAGGTTCGAGATAGTCTGTGCCTGAATACCCTGTGTGGCGTCGACCACAAGCAGCGCCCCCTCACACGAGGCTATCGCGCGCGACACCTCATAGGAGAAGTCTACGTGACCCGGTGTGTCGATCAAGTTGAGCGTGTAGCTCTCGCCGCTGCGTGTGGTGTAGTCCATCTGTATCGCGTGGCTCTTGATTGTGATTCCCTTCTCGCGTTCGAGATCCATATCGTCGAGCACCTGCGCCTGCATTTGGCGCTGGTTGAGGGTGTTGGTCTTTTCGAGCAGTCGGTCTGCTAGTGTGCTCTTGCCGTGGTCGATGTGCGCAATGATGCAAAAGTTGCGTATTTTCTTCATAATTTTTTCTACCTTTGTGTCGTAATGCGTCGTAAATGTGCCGCAAGGTGCAAAGATAATATAATATATATAAATTACCTATATGTTTAATCAAAAAGATAAGGGTCGACCAAGATTAATCGTCGTCGTCGGTGCGACCGCCTCGGGCAAGAGCGCGCTGAGTATGGAGCTAGCGCGCCACTTCGGCTGCCCCATCATATCGACCGACTCGCGCCAATTCTACCAAGGCATACCCATCGGGACAGCGCAGCCCTCAGCTGCCGACCTGGCAGAGGTGGAGCACCATTTCATCGGCTGCCGCACACTAGCCGACGACTACAACGCAGGTGCCTACGAGGCGGATGCGGTGGAGCGACTCGGAGAGCTCTTCGAACACCACTCGACAGTTGTCGCCGTGGGTGGTTCGGGGCTCTACATCAAGGCTCTGTGTGAGGGTCTCGACGATCTGCCCAAGGTGCCCATTGAGGTGCGCGACGCAGTGAGGTGGGAGTATCAGCAGAGTGGTATCGAACCCCTGTTGGAGGAGCTGCAGCAGTGTGATCCGCCCTATTACGAGTGTGTCGACCGTGCCAACAGTGCACGCGTTATGCGAGCTGTCGAGATCTGCCGCGCCTCGGGTTGCCGCTACTCCGACCTGCGCAGTGGCGAGGCGCAAGAGCGAGAGTTCGAGGTGGTGAAGGTGGGGCTCGACCTGCCACGCGAGGAGCTCTACGACAGGATCAACCGACGCGTCGACGCTATGTTGCGCGAGGGGTTGGAGGAGGAGGTGCGTGCGGTCTACCCACTGCGCGATCTCAACTCTCTGCAGACAGTGGGCTACCGCGAACTATTCAGCTGCTTCGACGGCGAGTGCAGCTTCGACGAGGCGGTGGAGCTCATCAAACGCAACAGCAGACGCTACGCCAAACGCCAAATGACCTGGTTCCGCCGCGACCACTCCATCCAGTGGTTCTACTCGTACGACCCCGCGGCAGTCCTGGAGTTCGTCGGGGGAGTGAGTGTGAGTGTCGAGTGTGAATAATTATGCATAATAATTTGCAGATAGCAAAAAAAAACGTATCTTTGTCGAGATTTTGGTCAGCTCGGATGGTGGAATAGGTAGACACGCCGGACTTAAAATCCTGTGGGCAGCAATGCCCGTGCGGGTTCGATTCCCGCTCCGAGTACCTAAAAACCCCCTCTCACGCAGTATATAGCATACAACAGCGTTTGAGGGGGTTTTACTTTGCTTAAATAGGGGGTTAAGCAAGATTTTGCCGCTCCCCTTTGTGCGCCCTTATTGAGTAGGTCAGGTAAAAATGGGGGTTTGGGCGGTGCGATCTACTCACACTCCGCTCGCATACCCTTATAGTATCGCCAAATCTTACCATCTGGCGCATCTTCGTCACAGAAGAAATAGTTGACTGCTCGCTTGATGTTTTTCGCCTCAGCGTTCTCCGCAAAGTCCTTGATGTCCTCCGCAATGTTATCGTGCCACCACGAATGCAGACCGACGTAGAAGTCGTAAACATTTGGCGATCCTGACAGCTTTGCTTTGTGCTGCACGAAGATCTGCTTAACTTTGTCTATTGACCAATGCGCACCTTTACAGGCTATACCCTCGCTGTCGGTGTGCTGCATCTGCTCCACCTCCCAAATCGCGAACATCTCATTGTAGTGACAACCCTCATTCATCTCGTGGATGGAGCGCATCAAGTGCCAATATTTGGCAGGATTACTCTCTTTGATGGGTTCTAGTATGTGGCGATCCAGGATCTCGATAGATTTGATCGCCTGCTCCTTGCTGCCAC
This sequence comes from Rikenellaceae bacterium, assembly GCA_047178665.1. Classification (GTDB taxonomy): domain Bacteria; phylum Bacteroidota; class Bacteroidia; order Bacteroidales; family Rikenellaceae; genus Alistipes. The sequence continues at coordinate 4,483 of JBCQTK010000085.1, forward strand.
CTTGCGCCATAAGGTGGTTGATGTATTTTGTAAAGTCTCCCATTGCTATTTCTCCTCCTCTGTTGTGGTTTGCTGATCTGTTGTCTCGGTTGGTTCGGGTGCAGCTAACGTCTCGCTGTATTCCTCAAAGTTAGATATGCAGATTTGCTTTAGGTTTCGAAACGCATCGGGCGTTAACCTTACGCCCAATATGGGGATGCGCAGCGATCCGCTTGCAACCCTCTTTTGGATCATCCCCTCGATCATATTGGCCGTAAGGTCGGGTATGCGCTTATCGGGCAGCATCGAGGCAAAATCGAGCACCTCGGGTAGCCCTAAAAGGTTTTTTAGTACATCTATCGCATAACCCGGGTCAATAAGTTCCGCCACGAACGCAGATGCAATATTGTTGTTCGCCAAATTGCTTGCAGCCTTGGTGGCTATCGGTGTAATCCACTCGTCGAGGGACTGTACTAGTATTTCGCAGTTTTTCATTTTGTTTTTTAACTTTTAGGTAATGAGAGGGGTGCACATATCAGACCTCGCACCCCTCCCGAAATATTACTCCTCAGAGCTAGCGCACTCCAACTCGAATGTTCCGCATATCTTTGCTCGTGGCTGAGCGACAAATCCTGCCGCAACCCACTCTTGGGTAGCCTTGCGACTCTCCTTGATGGCGCGCAACGCACCCTTGCTTACCTCTGCTACGCTACCCTTGATTTCGCCTATCGTATCACGTAGGCACGCCAAACGCTCCCCGGAAATAGCCTCTTTCACCTCTAGCTTAGCGATAGCCTTAGCGGATTCAAGCGCAATCTCGTCCTGCTTGTTGTTCGCAGCTACCAACTCCTGGCGGAGTGCGAGAATTGCATTGTTGGTGTAGCCCTCTGACTCAATGCGAGCCTCTAGCTTTGCGATACGTGCATCTTTCTCGGACATACGCTCCGACTGCTCTAGCTCAAATCGATTGACCACAGCATCGCTGCCGCATCCGTGATTGTCGCCACATCCGTCGCCTCCACGACCTCCGCGATTATCTCTGCCATTAGACTCTCCATTGTTGCGACCCCACTGATAGCCAACTGCTCCGCCGACAATCGCACTGCCTATAGCTGCAGCCCACTTGCCGCCCTGGTGTCCGTTTCCGCGATCGACAGTGTCGAACTCTACGCCATCGCTAGTTTTTACGTGTGTATTACTCATAGTATTATATGTATTTGCCCCCCTCTAAACGCTTCGGGGATTGCGACCGCGACAACTGCGCCGTGGATTTTTTATATCTTACTCCACACCGACGTAGCTACGTCGGGCGAATATATGTTAGCTACTGCGGTGGCAGCTATACACTCGTAGGTGCTGCCCTCGTATGTGCGCTGCCAACCCTGCTCGATATATTCGTTGGCGATCCACTCGTGTAGATCTGCACCTCGATACACCATATATAGAGCTGCGACGCCCTCCGCGTTGGGTGGGTAAACCTCGCTCGATGTGTGATCCTGCATCACTCTATAGTCCGTGCCGTCGTAGCTGACGATCTGACCCTCGAGATAATCAGTGTCTACCGCCCACGCTACAACACCATCTGTCGACTCCTCTGTCGTTGGTTCGTCTGTCGGGATCGACTCAGCTCCGTTAGATGTGGCGCACTTGAACGACAAACCACTAATTGACACCCTCACTTTCGGCTGCCTTAAAAACCTGCTCATATTTTTAGTCTATTAAAATTTGTAGTATAGCTGACAACTAACGAGCGACGATCTGTCATACACCCCGATCGACGCACTCACGGCAATGCGCCGTGGAGAGGTGACGAGTAGCCCGATCGTCGGGGTGTAGACATTAGCGATCTTGACAACCCCTATTGAGCCGTATAGCGCCCACTTTAGCGGCTCAATGATCGACTCGGACTCTTTGGTGAATGTGAGGCTCTTTAGCGTCACTCCATAGCCGTTGACGACCATATCGTAGTCATAGCCCTCGCCTCCAAAGTGGTAGTCGTCGAGAGGTATGGCGAGAGCAATGCGATCTGTCTCAGGGTCGATGGTGAGGGTTGGTGCTCGTGCAGTTGCCGACACCTCCCGAGGGTCGGGTTCTTTGGGCGCTGACGGCTCGGCGACCTCGACGATCACCACACCCCCGATGCTGTCACGCAAGATCTGCAGAGCCTCTGCTAGATCATAGTACTTGCGCTCGTAGTCATCTGTGGCGGTGATCTCGGGTGCTGCCGACTCTGCCTCGACCCACTCGATGGTAGTGGTGGTTTCTGGCTGCGGCGCAGTTGAGCGCCCCCAGAAGAACACCCCCACGAACGCCACCAAAAGAGCGACAGAGAGCGATACGGCTCTACTCCACGTCATCACCCCAGAAGTAACACGCCGCTGCACCTGCTGCGAATGATACGATGCAGGGCAATGTAGTAGACCCAAATGGGCAGAGCTTAACCACCGCTGCTGCTGCGATCACTACGCCAATGGCAATGATCGGCTTCTTGTACTTGTTCCAAATCTCTTTCATAATTTTGTTTTTTTTGTTTGTTAATATTGTTATGCCTTGATGTACTGCCCTGCTTTAGGCGATCGCAGCGCCTCGCCTCTATTCGTGCCGCTGCGCTTGTAGCTCACGTGTATCCATAGATAGTCCCTCTCGTCGATCAACTGATCGAATGGTAGGTTGTTGCGTATGTAGTCGAACAGATCCTTGTTGAGCGACCTCGATCCACACGTTAGGTCTGCAGCCTCTCCCTTGTTGTGCTGCGAAGTCGCTGCCCCTCCGACCGCTGCGTTGAGAGCAGGGGATCGATAGCCGCTTGATACATTGATTGCACGCCCCACACCCTCGCGCGCAGGGTCAAGTATCATCTCGACGAGAGCTTTTAAGTTTGTTGTAGCCGTAGCGTCAGGTGTGTTGTCGATATTCTTCTCAGCTGCTGACGTGGAGGCTGAGAGCTCCTTAATTGTGAAGTGTTTCATATTGTCTATTGTTAATTACTATTCGTCTGTTCGCACGTATCGCACGCCGTAGACGTGGAGATCGGAGGTCTGCGATCTGTACACTCCAATTTGTCGCAGCGAAATATACCCACTCTTGCTAGTCGCTCACGCAGCTTCGTAGCCTCTACAGTTTTTTTTGAGATCGTAGTGTAGAGATCATTAATCTTGACGCTTTTCGCTTGACTCTTGCGCCTAACTACCCGACAAAAAATCAAAGACCCTACGCCCAGTGCATAACCGTCCATAATTGTAGAGCGCAGCGACCAATGCCTCAAGCCCATATTTCACAAACGACTTAGCCAAATATCCGTG
>JBCQTK010000086.1:0-7721 GCA_047178665.1 Rikenellaceae bacterium
TTTGTCAAGCTCCAATCTATGCTAACTGGGATCTTTGCGGTATCCTCAAATGCCTCCTCCAACTCACGTCGCTCACACGAGAGAGTCGAGAGAATTGCTATTATATATAGTATCCATCTAGGCTTTGCGCCACGTCCGAAGTTCACTTCGTTATTAGCACCAAAGCGTAGTGACTCTACATCCACCTCTGTTTGTGGGTCGAAACCCTCCTCTGCACTGATCTTTACAGAGATCGTTTTTGTCTTAGCACTGATTGGTGTGGTCTCCATCATTGTCAACAAAACACCCTTATTCAATGGTATTGCGATATTCTTAGAGTTGTGGTTGTCGTTACCCATATCGCTATGTTTCTCGCTGTCGATCACCGCAAAGTTAGCTTGTATGGCACGTCCCTGCTCATCCTGCATCATACGGATACGCTCATACTTGTGCCACTCCTCTTTAACACCATCTTCGTGAAACGAAACCGAGGTGTCATAAGCTGTACCAGGGTCACTCACCCAATTCACACCATCCTTAGAGCGGAGGTAAAACGCCACACGACCGATCCAATCATTCATAATGACATTATACTGAATACCATCATACCAGATCACAGGATCTTCATAACGACCATCCACCATAGGGTAGATGCTACGCTCCGTAACGAGGTTAAACGTAGATGTTCCCGTTTCGCTAATCCAGATAGAGCCATTACGTAGGATAGCCAAGATAGAGCCATCTTCACGTTGGCAGAACGACATATTGTGGAACCACGTGCCACCCCCCAATCTAACGGGGCGATCTCTCATATCGATCTTCATAATGCGTGTCTTCCACTTGCCATTGAGGCTATTGGAGTAGTAGTAACGCATATTTTTCGAAATATCCATTCTGTCTGGCTGCTGCGTCACGTGGTAGACCATATATGAGCCATCTTTCAACGGCACAACCTCTGGGTTATGACCTAGCCCCATCTCCTTAACCACCTTAAATGGTCCTACCGGGTTGTCGCACGTAGCGTGATAGACCTTAGATTGTGGATATGCGAAGTGTCCTTTCTCGCTAGATTCTGGCCAACCACACACAAATAGATGATATTTACCACTCTCATCCATTGCAATATTTCCACCCCAGAATGATATATCATCCCTCTCGATACCATTATCTATATATCGTGAAGCGACACCCAAATCGCCCCAAGTCTTATCCGTGGTTTTTCCCACAGGCATTGCCTCCATACGATCTATGAATTGTCCACCCTTAACGATATGTTCCCACTCTAGTGGTTGTGGGCGATATACGGTCTGTGCTTCTAGTGTCGTGATTGCGCCGAAAGCTAAAGTAAGCAGTAATAATTCTCTCTTCATATTATCTTTTTTTTATGTTATTTTAAAGTAGTAGTTGTTGAGCCCCTCAATATTTGACCATTCATTCCATCCATTGATTGAGCCTTAATCTCGATCTTCTCGCCACTATGAGCTGCTGTGTTTACAATAACCAATGCTGTTGCAATACCTGCCTCGCACACCACTTCGGAGTTTACATTTACGAGTGTCATACCCTTTGGCAACTCCAACGTTACATCACCCTTGTAGTATGGATTTATTGCACCCTCAGCATCCTCAGCCGCGATATATATAAATACAACATCATTAACACCAGCCTCGGCAGGGCGACCGCTCTCGTCGATCCACACACGTAGTCTCTCAGGCTTGCTAGGAGTTGACACACTCGATGACTTAACCTGCTTACCATCCTTAAACGCTACGGCTTTAAGTGTGCCGTCCTGATATTTGCCGACCTTGAATGTGAATGGAGCGTGAGGTAGATTCTCTGAGATCTTATCCGTGTCAGGCTTCTGACGAGCCACCAATTTGTCATTTAAGTATAGTGCCACCTCGTCAGCATTGCTCAAGACCTTGATATTGTCAGGGTTGGTGAAGTTATCCCAGTAGCTAGCGATAAAGAGCACGCAATCATCGGCAGATGTCATATCTCGTTGTGAAGCATAAAGATAGAAACTAAACTTCGGCAAGCGGTTTATATCCATAACACCAGGTGCTGAGATCTGCGAATCATAGCCTCTATTGTGGTCGAAGCAGACCCAGAAAGCATCCGAATATGCGGGTATCGAGAGATTGTCATTATGTGCCTCCTGAAGGTTGCGAACTTGAATCAGTAACTTCTGCTCACCAGCATCACGGAAGTGGCGCGATGAGTTCTCCTTGCGCTCAGTCGGTGACATATTATCTTGATTAAGACCTGCGTTAGTTGAGTAATACTCCCAGTCGCCATACTCCGAAACCATATATGGACGCTCAAATGTCACCTCGTCAGGATGTCCTATTCGGTGTTGGCGAGCCTGCAAGTAGATGTCGTAAACACCATATATCCAACCTGCCGAGTAGCTCGTTGGGGTCGGTAACTCCGTATGGACAATATTATGCAACTCCTCCATAAAGAACTTCGGCATCTGAGTCTCATTGAGCGATACCTCCCAAGCCAATACAGATGGGTGGTTTCGGTCGCGGCGGATCAAGCGGCGTGCCGAATCGTAGCAACTCTCGCGGAAAGAATCCATATCATTATAGTATTGCCATCCAAGGATAGCATCCATAACCACTATTCCCAGCTCATCGCAAGCATCCATAAATGCAGGCGAGTTTGGATAGTGTGACAATCGAACATAGTCGAAACCTGCCGCTTTCATCTTGTAAGCATCTCTATATTGTGCGTTGTCCGAGATCGCATTTCCAAGATATGGATACTCCTGATGGCGGTTAGCACCTCTCAAGAACTCCCTCTTGCCATTGATATATAGTTGGTTGTCAACGAACTTAAACTCGCGAATACCAAAGCGTGTAGTCTCGCTATCCAACAGATTATCTCCATCCATAACATCACTCTTTAGAGTGTATAGATTGGGCTCTTTTGGCGACCATAGAGCCGCTCCCTTGAGCTTGATCTCGCATAAGTGGTCTGCATCAGCTTTTGCTCCGATCTTGACACCCTTAGAGACCCTCTTCGACACAAGCTCTCCGTTGCGGTAGATACTCTGGATTACAGTTAGACTCTTCGCTTTCGAGGCGTTATTTACAACGTGAGTCTTTACCTTTACCGTAGACTCTTTTTCGCTAACGATTGGGGTGGTTATGAAGACACCTCCTCCTGCGACTCTATCTGCGCTGTTTGGGTTCGAGATGTAGGTCTCACCCTCTGAGTAGAACCACACATTACGATATAGTCCAGAGTAGGTGCAGAAGTCGAGGATCTGCAAAGGTTTTGGACCAGTCACGGGGTTGTCTCGGTTATCTATCTTTACCTCCAATAGATTCTTTGAAGCCTTCAGATTTCCACTCAACTCGACTACAAAAGGGAGATACGAACTCTCATTATGTTTCAAGAGTTCTCCATTCAAATAGACATCCGTCATCCCCATAGCACCCTCAAACTCCAAGAAGTATCTGCGTGTGCTCTCCAGATCTTTGACATCAAAACTCTTTGTGTAGATACACTCTCCCTGCCATTGGTTATGCACCGTGAAAGACTCTACATTCGCTGTGTGTGGCAGGCTTACCGTCTTCCACTTTACGGGAAGTCGTTTTTGTGCCTTCGCATACATTGATGGATCTGCGGCATTTGTGATCGCACGGTGGAATTTCCAACCATCATTGAATAGCTCCGACTGCGGACGCTCGATAGCGCCGACAATCGTCGTTACAACTAAGGCTAGGGTCGATGTGATTATTTGCTTGAATTGCATATTCATAAATTGTGTCGATAGTTTTTTTAGTGCTACAACTCTGTGTCTACTTAAATTTGATAGGTTTCATATCCTCGCTGCACTTTATAATCTGTGGCGCTTTACCTTTATATATATTACCTTTGAATATCAAGTTCTGGCTGTATGACACATTGATTGCTGCACTCTCGGGGTTAAGCTGTGGGAATGTCTCAGAGTTTATAATGGTATTTCCCTCAAATCTCAATCCATCTACATTCGTAATATTTAGGATATTATTATCGTAGTGGTTGAACTTATTATTTTTGATTGTTATATCTCTAAATGCCGTCTTTTCATTACCCCCATCTGTTGCGAAGCTAATCACGGCAGCACTCTTGCCACTTGTCACGCAATCTTGGAATACATTATTCTCGATCAATACATTAGCGGCACTTCCCGACTCATACCAGAAACTATCCTCTACGGGCAAAAGCACTGCGCTCATATCAGTACTAAAGTAGTTATTTCGAATAGTAGTTTTTACAGGTGTAGAGATCAAAAGTCCACGAGCACGGTTGCGGCTAATCCTACAATTCTCTACCAATACCTCTGGATATGCAGAGATATTCTCCACAAGATCATACACCTTGAGATCCTTTGGCAAACTCTCAATGAATGTAACTCTGTGGTAACGTCCATTGACGCTATTGATACTCTTAACGGTTAACTTTGCATAGGGATCAAACGACTCGTGTAGTCGAACAAAACCAACAGTGTCTCCTGGGCGTGCCATCTGATACCCTAGCTGCTGGAAGTGACCTGCGCGAACGCCAATTGTATTCTCATCCAAAATATCCATCACCTGCTGATAAGTGCCGTGTACATTCATTGCATCATCCATCTGGTTGTGGAACTCCGAGTCACGAAGTGCAACCAATCCACGGCAACCTACGAAGTGCGTTGCATCGGCAGTAGCTGAGATAATACGCCCTGCTGATGGCTCTACGCGACATTTGTAAATATCGACATTCTCGCAGTTGTCGAAGATATATCCCATACCACCAGCGTGGTTAGTGATTACGCTCTCGAATTTAAGATCCACACAGTCGCGACCTCTAACGGCAGGAGCAAAGCGGTTTGGACCACGCTCACCCTTAGCCACTAGTACCAACCCCGTGATGGGTAACTTCTTCTTATTAGCCCCCGAAAAACGAACCGTTTGAGGCGCTATCTCCTGAGCAACAAGGGCGTTCTCACGAGCTCGATCAATGATATATGGGTTGTTACTATCGCCACCATATTTGTAGTCTGCATTGTCAAATGGCTTCGCGAGTTCCGCTTTCCTTGCCGCTTGCACTCCGTAGTTTATCGCTTTGTATGCAGGAGCATTTCTCGCAGGATCGAAGTAGAGAGTCTGACCAAGATTAAATGAGTAGTAGGGTTTAATAAAGAATATTTGACCATTGCGGATCTCATATACATCCTCATCTCTATATTTCAAGTCGAATGTTCCAGCATTTTCGTCAATCGCTACAACTGTTCCCTCGCTGTGGAAGGTCTCGGCAAAATCTATCGTTAGATTCTTTATTGTAACCTCCTCGCTGCGCTCAATCCAGAATGGAATCATACGACCGTGGAAGATAAATTTCGAACCTCCACCATCTATCGTTACTCCGTCGCAATCCAAGATCGGGAATCCGATTCGTGCCAATACATCATTGTGATTTGAGATGTGGCAGAACTGCTCGTGAGCCTTTTCTGGGTAGAAGTTGTAGGTGCCCTTTTCAAATTTAATCACCTTCCCATCTGCCGATTCATCCATCAGAATGGAGTAAAGTGTTGGGGTTGCATCCTGCGAAACCTCCTGTGTGATCGTGATGCTCTTGGGTGCTGCTTTGCCCACAGTGACTACAGCCAACAACGAAAGTGTTGCAAATGTTAATAGTGCTCTTTTCATATTCATTATATTTTATCTTGTCTCCTAACTCTTAGGTTTGTATCACAAAGTAACTACATAAACTCTATTATAATGTATTTATTAGTCGCAATTTTGTTATACACAGTACAGTTTTCGCAACTTTGCATAGATCCCCGTTGGTAGCGAGATATACCGCAAAAAAACTGTATCGTAACACTTGCAATAAGATTTACGAAGGGTTACGATACAGATATTATAGACTACAATACGTCGTTCAATAGATTATTCGTGACATCCAACAGGAATATCTGTGATTAACTCTGCTGGTGTAGCCTCTTTCTGCCACCTCTCTAGCGTTGCAAGCATCTCTTTTGCACGCACCATCTCGCTCTCCACTAGATTATTGGTCTCGCTCTCATCATCTGCAATGTTATATAACTCGACCTTTCCACTACGGTATCTGATGAGTTTCCAATCGCCACGGATAATTGCGCTATTCTGATCCTCATAACTACGGTGTAGGAACAGATCACGTGGCGCAAGCTTCTCTCCTCGAAGCGTTGGCACTAGGCTAACACCCTGAATGTGAGTATCTGCGCAAGGCTCACCAGTTGCGAGCTCTATGAATGTTGGGAATACATCGGCGGTGTGAATCGGGTCACTATACTGCTGCCCCATCATCTTAGAGCCTGGTGCGTAGATAGCAAATGGCACACGTGATCCACCCTCTGCAAGTGTGTCACCACCCTTTTTGCCACCTCTCAAATTTCCATTCTTATGCGAACCGCCCTGATCGGACGCAAGGATAATGACCGTATTTTCAGCAATACCCTTAGCCTCCAATGCTGCACGAATACGTCCCACTGACTCATCAATCGCCTCAAGCATAGCTGCATATATAGCATCTTTCTCCTCATATCCCAGTTTGGTATATTTCTCCAACAAATCTAAACGTGGGTGGTGTTTCTCGTGTACTCCATAATACCACATATTAAGTAGGAATGGTTGATCTTTGTCGTACTCGCCAATAAACTCCACCGCACCATCTGTCAATACATTTGTCAGATAATCGCCCTCCTTACATTGTGGAAGCGGATCGTACTTCGTGAAGAATGGATAGTAGTAGTTGTTAGGAGCTCCCGCAGGGCAGGTTCCAAATATTGCGTCAAACCCTTGGTTTGTAGGCATATATTGTTTATCTTCACCCTCTCCCAAGTGCCATTTACCAACGAAGTAGTTGTAATACCCAACCTCTTTCAGACGCTCAGCATATGTTATCTCGTCAAGCTGTAACCAACCGCGAGAATACATATGCCCGGGGTCTGTTGCCAACGTCTCGAACTCCCTCTCGCCAGTTTTAGCATATATATGGCGCACTAAACCGCAACGCAACGCCTCTTTGCCCGTCAACAATGTAGAGCGGCTAGGGCTAGATGTCGCAGTAGGAACATAGGCGCGTGTAAAGTTCAAACTCTCACTCATCAGTTTGTCGATGTTTGGCGTTTGATACATCTCTGTGCGGCAACCCATATCAGCCCAGCCCCAGTCATCTACGAATAGCATTACGAGATTGGGCTTTGTTAGTCGCTGTGGGTCTTCTAATCCGCAGGAGGTCAGTGCAGCTAGTGATGCGGCACAAATTGCGATAGAGTTAAATTTAGCATTCATAATATACTCTTTGATTTTTAAGTTAACAACACTCTTGGATACAGTACAAATGTCGTGTTTTTTGTCCTAATAAAAATATTCCATAGTATTATTGTTGTTTCGAATCGGTTAATTCTGCAAATAACACCCTATTTTTCTCGACTATGTAGTTGTAGTTTTGATACGATTAACTAATTTTGAATCCCGAAGTCTGATCAATGTATCTCTAGGTGTATTATTGGGGGATATGGATTGCGTGTAACACTAATTGTATTGTACGATACCTTTAATGCGTGTGTTAGAGTACTTTTGTGTCAGGCTACTTATATAACCCTAAATTCAACTTGTAAATGCAACTGAGGAGTTGAAGTGTTGCAGGGAATGAGATAAAATATTTTTTCAGAGAGGAAAGAGAGAAAAACTCTCCTTCGCTCTGCTGAATGGAATAAA
>JBCQTK010000087.1:0-7692 GCA_047178665.1 Rikenellaceae bacterium
ACTTATATGGCATAGGAGGGTTATTTCGCCTCTATAAATCGTAATTTCGAAGAGGTTCTCTGAGATTAATACAAAAAAAAAGGCTATCCTCAATCACTATTGTGATTTTGGACAGCCTCTTTTTTTTCTGTGAGGTTACTCGGCGCGGAGTTCGTTTGCCGATGTATTGTAGTAGTTGCGCGCTGTGGCGGTCTCGATGTTGTCGGCGAGTCCGTTGAGTGCATCAGCTTTGAGGTGTCTGTAGCTCTTCGACTCTGGGTTGAGTGCGAGGAGTCGATCTGCTAGCTCTGCAACCCACTGGTAGTCTGCATTTTTGAGGGCTTTGCGAGCTGCTGCCTCGACCTTTTTCACACCACCTGCGAGCTCCACGAATCGCTCTGCCTCGGCGCGGGGTAGTAGGGGGCGTAGCGATGTAGCGTTGCCGTCGAACCATCCGAGATAGCCGTTGAAGATGTTGCGAATAGCCCACTCCTGACGTCCATAGTACTGCACTAGGTTGGGGTCGTTTGCGAGGTGGTCGGGTAGTACTGCATACTCCACTAGCTCGTCGGGTGTCATACCGAGATTCATCCCCTCAATCGTCTTGTCGAATGTGTATTTGATTGCGTCGCGCATATTTGTCACTACGCGTCGCACCTCCTCTTTGCCTATCACAGGGCGTGTGTGACCCTGCGCCATTGCCTCGGCGTCGTAGCTCAACACTGTGTTGAGCGCCTCATACCAGCTCATCACGTCGCGATACTCTGTGCCACGAATTGCGTAGAGGTTGGGGAACGACTTGTAGAACTGGTCGCCTGGGAAGATGATGCGTTTCTCGGGGTAGTAGATAAGCAGGTGATCGGCTGTCTCGCCATAGGTGCGCTCCAGTTCGAGGGTGATTCCCGATATTGTTATCGTCTGCTTGGGCTCGCTCACGAAGTAGGTGATGGCGCTCTTGTCGAATGGTATGTACTGCGATTTCGCCTGTGCCGCCTGCTCTGCTCCGCCGACAAACTTGCCTCCAGGGTAGACTAGCGGTGCGACTCCGTTGTTGATACGTACCTCGGGTGCGAGTGTCATACCGTTCTGACGATGTCCGCGTGGGTTCTTGAATCCTGCAGCCTCGGGGAAGTCGTTCTCTCGTGCGAAGCTCTCGGCAGCCCATATCTCGGGGGTGTTGTCGGCGAGGAATGCAGGGACGCCCTGTGTGTGGTCGCCGTGACCGTGTGTGAAGATTATACCTGTGATGGGTTTGTCTGTGATCTTGCGGAACTCGGCGTAGACCTCGGCGCTGTTGTTTGCGAACTTGCCTGCGTCGATCAGCACAACACCCTCGTCGCCAATAATCATCGTTATGTTCGATGCGTCGTAGCCCGATGCTGTGTAGACGTTGTCGGCTAGCTGTATCACCTCCTTGCGGAACTCGTTGTTGCGCTCGATCATCTGTCGAGTCTGCGGTGTCTGCTCCTCTAGGGGAGTGTTGATCGTCTGTTGTGCGGTGACGCTGCCGAGGGCAAACGTCGCTACTAATGCTGCTGTAATTTGTCTCATATTCTCTAATTTTTTTGGTTAACTATCTGTTTATAGTGCAAAGGTAGTGGGTCGTGGTGCGAATTTTGGTATCATTTGTTACAAACGCCATTTTTTTTGCTAACTTTACAGAAAATTTTGGTTATGAACAACTTGAACTTCAACTACTTCTGTGCCGACTGCCCCGAGAGCGAGGAGTATAGGGCTGCCAACTGCTTTGTGAACTATCGCATCAGGCGATACAAACGGGGCGACTACGTAGCATACAAGGGCGATCGTGCAGCTGAGCTGACCATTCTTGTCGAGGGGAGTGTCAAGACGGAGTTACTGCTGGAGTCGGGGATCTACTACACCTCGCGGCAACACACAGCCCCCTATCCCATTGGGGCGTTGGCGATATTCTCCGCCGAGGCGAGCTATCGTGCCGACATTGTGGCGCTGGATGAGTGTGTGGTGATAGCAGTTGCGCGCGACGACGTCGAGGAGCAGATGTCGCAGTGTCGGAGGTTTATGCGGAGCTTCATCGCCTACAATGGCGCGAAGATTGATATGTTCACTCGTCACCTCTCGATCCTGACGCACAAGAGCCTGAAGGGGCGGCTGTCGTTCTACATACTCACCATTGCGCAGGGGCGGCGATTTAGATTTGACAAACGGCTTGAGGCGCTAGCTACATACCTCAGTGTCGAACGACCATCGCTCTCGCGCGCCATCGCACAGATGGTCGACGAGGGGGTGATAACCTACTGCAGGGGCGAGGGCGAGATTGTCGATATGGAGGCGTTGAGGGAGTTGCTGGATTGATTACACCATTAAAAATTAGAGATATGAGACCTATTATGTTATTTATTCAGGCGCGTTGCCCATTCTGCAAGAGGGCGTTGCGCTACATCGACCAGGCACGCGAGGAGCACCCCGAGTTGAAGAGTGTCGAGATCGAGATTCACGACGAACTTGAGGAGCCCGCATTTGCCGACACATTCGACTACTACTATGTCCCCACATTCTACGCCGACGGAGAGAAGCTCCACGAGGGTGGGATCGAGTACGACGAAGTCGTGGAGCTGCTACGTAAGGTGTTGTAGAGTTCCCTTTTTTTGCTCGGAGGGTGGAAATTTGATAAATTATAGTTACCTTTGTTGTTTGAATATTCATATTAAATAAAAATTGATCTGTCAACAAAAGTAATGCGTTCGCTGCTCATTCTCATTTTTGCTCTCGTCGCCTGTGATCTATATGGTCAGAGTCGCGATTCTGTTGCCTATAACCTTGACATTGACGATGTTGTTGTTCGGGGCGAGCGGACTGTGGTGAAGCTAATACCGGCGCAGGTGCTCGACAAGGAGGAGCTCGATAGACTCAGTGTACACTCTGTGGCAGATGCGTTGCGCTACTTCTCGGGTATTCAGATCAAGGACTATGGTGGTGTCGGTGGTCTCAAAACGGTTAACATCCGAAGTTTGGGCTCGCAGCACGTAGGTGTCTTTTATGACGGTATGGAGATCGGAAATGCGCAGAACGGGACGGTCGACCTGGGGCGTTTCTCGCTCGACAATATGGAGGCGATAAATATGTACAACGGGCAGAAGAGCACAATCTTCCAGCCTGCGAAGGACTATGCCTCGGCAGGATCAATCTATATGAAGAGTCGCGCACCTCGTTTCGACGAGGGCAAGAGCTACAGTGCGAAGTTCACGATGAAGGGCGGTTCGTTCGATCTTTTCAACCCCTCGTTGCTCTATGAGCGGAGTGTCAGCGACAGGGTCTCGGCGTCGTTGAGTGCGGAGTATATGCAGAGTTCGGGGGAGTATAAATTCACCTACGCTGTGGCGGATGGCTACTCTGTCACCGACATACGTCGCAATGGCGATTTGAGGGCTATGAGGGTCGAGGGGGGGCTCTTCGGCAGCGTGCTCAATGGTGAGTGGCGCGCAAAGCTCTATCTCTACGACTCGGAGCGTGGCTACCCTGGTGCGTCGGTGAGGGAGGAGCCTGGGGTTTTTCAGAACGAAGATCGACAGTGGGATCGCAACATATTTGCGCAGGGGTCGTGGCGAAAAAACTTCTCGCGACGCTACAATCTGCTCCTCAGCGCCAAGTATGCCAACGACTATCTGCGCTACCTCTCCGACCCCAGCAAAGATACCTCGACTATGTATGCCGACAATACATATATACAGCAGACGGGCTATCTGTCGGCTGCTAACCATCTGATATTCAACAAGTGGTGGAGTGCAAACATCTCGCTCGACTACCTCTACAACACTCTCGATGCCGATCTCGACAACTTCCTATATCCTCGTCGCAACACGCTGCTTGGTGCTGTTGCGTCGTCGGCTACCCTCGCGAGGGTGAGGCTGCAGGCGAGTCTGCTCTATACGCTCGTCGCCGATCGCACAATCTACAGCGGCACCGCTGCCGACAACAGAGGGCTCTGGACGCCGACCGTCATCGCCTCCTACACTCCGTTCGATGGGGTGGGGCTCGACATTAGAGCGTTCTACAAACGGATATTCCGTATGCCGACACTCAACGACCTCTACTACACAACGGTCGGCAACAGCAACCTCGACCCCGAGTACACAACGCAATATAATATAGGTATGCTTTACAGCTGCGAGGCGCGCAGTGGCGTTTTGCGCTCGTTCCTGATCCAGCTAGACGCCTACTACAACGAGGTGGAGGATAAGATTATCGCTATGCCAACCTCCAATCAGTTTCGGTGGACGATGACGAATGTGGGATATTGTGAGATCCGTGGTGTCGACATATCGTCGCAGCTGGGGTGGCAGATCGAGAGTGTGGCGCTCAATATGCGTCTCAACTATACCTATCAGCGTGCGCAGGACTTCACCGACCCTACGAGCGAATTTTATGGTGGTCAGATCGCCTACGTACCGACTCACAGCGGCTCCGTCGTGGTGGGTGCGGCGTTCGGCAAGTGGGGGGTTAACTATAGCTTCATATATACTGGTGAGAGGTATGAGTCGTCGGCAAACATCGCCGAGAACTACTCTCCTGCGTGGTACACCCACGATCTGTCGCTCTCGCGCGAGTTCGCCATACGGGGTGTCGGAATGAGGGCAACTGCCGAGGTCAACAATCTGCTCAATCAGCAATATGAGGTTGTGCAGTGCTATCCTATGCCTGGTACAAATGTGAAGTTTACGATAAGTGTAAATCTGTAATATGTTGAAGATGAATAAGTTTTTGAGTTGTGTGATGGTGGCTATGCTGCTCGTTTTCGTGGCGTCGTGTCGCAAGGAGCTGCCTATCGTGGGTTCGACCTCTACGCAGGTCTCAGATGGGCAGGATGGCGAGATCAAGGGTCTCTTCCTGCTCAATGAGGCGAATATGGGAAGTAATAAATCGACGCTCGACTACTACGACTACACCTCTGGCGTCTACTCCAAAAATATCTTTCCCGAGCGAAATCCTAGTGTGGCGCGCGAACTTGGCGACACAGGCAACGACATAAAGATATGGGGCGGTAAGCTCTACGCGGTGCTCAATGGGTCGAACCTCGTGGAGGTGATGAATGTGACTACAGCAGAGCACGTTGCGGTGGTCTCGATACCCAACTGCCGCTACCTAGCATTCAAGGATAACTACGCCTATGTCACTTCGTTTGCTGGGGCAATCAACGACGACGATGCCAACCGACGACTCGGCTATGTCGCGAAGATCGACACGGCGACGATGGCGGTGGTTGCGGAGTGCACGGTGGGGTATCAGCCCGAGGAGATGGCGGTGGTTGGCGATAAGCTATATGTCGCTAACTCTGGCGGTTACATCTCTCCAGAGTATGACAGTACGCTGTCGGTGATAGATCTCGATAGCTTCTCTGTGGTCGACGAGATCGAGGTGGCGGTAAACCTGCATCGAGTAAGAGCCGACGACGACGGCAAGCTATGGGTGTCGTCGAGAGGTGATTATGAGGATGTAGCATCGGCGCTATATGTGATTGATACAGAGAACGGTGAGGTTGTCAATCAACTCAATAATCTTGCGGTGTCGAATATGACAATTAGCGCAACCTCGCTCTATGTCTGCAGCACGGAGTGGAGCAATGCCCAGCAGTCCAACACTGTCAGCTACGCCGTGGTCGACACCGAGAAGCAGGTGGTGGTGAATCGTGGTTTCATAACCGACGGCACCGACGCCAACATCACGACCCCCTACGGGTTGGCGGTCAATCCATACAATGGTGAGATCTTCGTGACGGATGCTACGGACTTCATTACGCCTGGCAAACTATACTGCTACTCGTCGGTGGGGGTGCTGAGGTGGAGCGTAACCACGGGCGACGCACCTGCGCACATAGTCTTTACTAACAGAGAGTTACAGTCACTAGAATAGATCACACATAACTACTATGAAGAGATACATCACACTCATTATCCTCACTCTTGCGTTCATCTCCTGCGCCACAGATCCTACACAGACGCCTCAGCCTGCCCCAACAATAGAGCTGGATAGCGAATCCGACAACTACGCCACGAAGGTCGATGTCGAGCTTACAATAACCCCCACCTATGAGAATGTGGAGGGGGCGACATACCTATGGAGTCTCGACGGCGTGGAGATCTGCTCTGCTGCCCAACTATCCTACAGTTGGTCGGAGAGGGGCGACTACTACATCCTCCTCACGGTCTCGACCGATGGCGGCACAGCATATAGGGAGATAAAGGTCGAGGTGAGCGATGTCGCGGCGCCCGTTGTGTCGCTCGTGGAGTCGTTGGAGACTCTCTATGTAGCTAAGGGAGTTGAGTTTACGCTTGTGCCGAGTGTGACATCTGCCGACGCTACCTCCTACTGCTGGAGGCTCGATGGAGCGCAGATTGCATCGACGCAGCAGCTCTCCTACACTCTCGACGAAATTGGAGAGTATGAGCTTACGTTCACCGCGACAAATGGCGACGGCGACGGCTCGGTGGAGGTCGACCTCAGGGTTGTCGAGGAGGCGGATGTGCCCTTCTCGTGGAGCTTCGAGAGTGTGAGTTACAACATCTCGTCGGGTCGAAAGATACGGCTCAAGTGTTGGTCGGTGAAGGGCGACTGCGGAGGCGACTACAGCTGGAGCATAGATGGAGTGGAGGTGCAGCGTGGTAGCTCTACAGAGTTGATATTCGACAAGACGGAGGTGGCGGAGTATCGCGTGAACCTCACAAAATACAACAGCGTGGGCGCTACAGCGGCGACACAAGATATTGCGGTGTACGTCTGTGGCGCAGAGGGTACACATAAGCGCACGACGAGCGGCGAGGCGTCGTTCAATGTTATCTACGAGTTTCTCCCCGCGCCAGGTCAATATGTCAACAACGGCTACAGCTGCGCGACGATGGAGGAGGCGGTGGCGTATGCTCAGGGGCGTCTGTCGTCGGGTGCATACCTCTCGCTGGGGGCGTGGGGTGGCTACGTCGTCGTGGGATTTGACCACAGCGTGGAGTGTAGCGGAGGCTACGACCTGCAGATCCGAGGCAACTACTCGTCGACATCCAACGAGCCCGGTATAGTGATGGTTATGCAGGACGAGAATGGCGACGGACTACCCAACGACACCTGGTACGAACTCGCAGGCAGCGAGACAGAGTCGGGGCAGCAGATCGACGACTACGCCATCACATACTATCGCCCCACAACATCTGGCGCCGACGTGCGGTGGGTCGACAACCTCGGAGCATCGGGCACAATCGACTACAACACAACCCACGCTCAGGAGAGCTACTTCCCCCAGTGGGCAGAGGGCGACTTCATCACACTCTACGGCACAGCGCTCCGATCAAAGAGCTACAGCATCTCATCGACAAGCTACGTAAACCCTCCGTTCGAGTGGGGTTATGCCGACAACCAGAGCGAGATCAACTCACTCCCCAATGGCGACACCTCAGCGTCACAATCCTGCAACTACTTCAAAATCACAAACGCCATCGACTACAGCGGTGAGGCAATAGCACTCGACTACATAGATTTTGTCAAGATCTACACCGCCGTCAACGACAAGGCTGGCTGGCTCGGCGAGATCTCGACAGAGGTGTGCGGCGTGGCTGACTACAATATGCTAAGTAATGTGGTCAAAAATAGTTGGTTTTCGCAGTGAAAATTATCGTATTTTTGCAGAGTAAAGCTGAAGAGGAATCAAGCTCTGCTGGGGAGCAACTTGACAGAAATAGGTTTTACGAT
>JBCQTK010000088.1:0-7656 GCA_047178665.1 Rikenellaceae bacterium
TCTTTTTTTGACATAAAAAATTACCTTAATTGAAACACGTTTCAATTAAGGTAATCAATCTTTTTGTATATCAATGTGTTACAGCAATTTTGCCAACTATTTTTGACCACATTGCCCCCTTTTGTATATGACGATTCTATGACTACTCTCTGCTCTATCCGCGGATTGCAGCCACACCTGGAAGAACCTTACCCTCCATATACTCAAGGAGAGCGCCACCGCCAGTTGATACATACGATACCTTGTCGGCAAGAGCCAACTTGTTGATACAAGCTACAGAGTCGCCACCACCGATCAACGAGTATGCACCCTTCGACGTAGCCTCTGCGATAGCCTCAGCTACAGCCTTAGATCCTGCTGCGAACTTCTCGAACTCGAACACACCGACAGGTCCGTTCCAAAGGATAGTCTTGCTCTCAAGTACAACCTTCACGTACTCCTCGATTCCCTGAGGTCCTAGGTCAAGACCCATCCATCCCTCTGGTACGTCGTTACCTGGAACAATCTTCGCCTCAGCGTCTGCACTGAACTTGTCGCCAGCCATTGTGTCTGTCGAGAGAACCAACTCGATACCCTTCTCCTCAGCCTTCTTGATGATGTCAAGCGCTACAGGGAACATATCTGGCTCGCAAAGTGAGCTTCCGATATTGCCACCCTTTGCAGCCTCGAACGTGAATGTCATACCACCGCCGATGATGATCTTGTCGACCTTGTCCATCAACTTCTCGATGATTGTGATCTTCGACGACACCTTTGCGCCACCTACGATAGCAGTGAATGGGTGCTGTGGAGCCTCCATAACTGAGTCGATCGCAGCAAGCTCATTCTCCATTACATATCCAAACATCTTGTCTGTTGGGAAGAAATCCGCGATAAGAGCTGTCGAAGCGTGTGCACGGTGTGCCGTTCCGAATGCGTCGTTTACATAGCAATCTGCATACGAAGCAAGGGTCTTAACAAAGCCCTTCTGTGACTCCTTGATAGCCTTCTTTGCTGCCTTCTTATCCTCGTCTGTTGCATCCTCAGCAAGCCCACGTGGCTTACCCTCCTCCTCGCCGTAGTAGCGAAGGTTCTCAAGCAACATAACCTCACCTGGCTTCAAAGCAGCAGCCATCTCGGCAGCCTTCTCGCCAATGCAGTCACCTGCGAACATAACCTTCTCGCCAAGACGAGCCTCGATAGCTGGGATGATCTGCTCCAAAGTGAACTTCTCGTCGTTGTTCTTCTTTGGACGACCCATATGCGACATAAGGATCACAGAACCACCCTTCTCCAACACCTTCTTGATAGTTGGGATAGCCGCACGGATACGAGTGTCGTCAGACACAACTCCTGCGCTCTTCAAAGGTACATTGAAATCTACACGGATAATTGCACGCTTACCCGAAAAATCGTAACTGTCAATTGCAAACATAGCTCTAATTTTGTTTTATAGTTAATTTATAGTCTCTAAACTCTATTCCGATGCACCCCATTCGTGTGCGTTATACCGGTAACAAAGGTATGAAAAAATAATGAATCAAGCGTAAGATGCTCTTAATTTTTTTTAATTAATCTTTGATGCTCTGCTGATTGTGGTGCATTTATAACCTCTACCACTGCCCTGCGCGGGCGGCGGCAGAGTGCTGGCATTCGCTGTCACCATAAAGTCATCACGCAAAAAGAGGGCTGCCCCACAATGGGACAGCCCTCAGATATAACCGAATGGTTAGATTACTTGTTGAATGCGTTCATCTTCTCGATCAACATAACAACCTTGTTTGAGTAACCCCACTCGTTGTCGTACCAAGATACGAGCTTAACGAAGTTCTCGTTCAACGCGATACCTGCGTCTGCGTCGAATACTGATGTGCGAACCTCTCCTGTGAAGTCAGTTGATACAACTGCGTCCTCAGTGTAACCAAGGATACCAGCCATCTCGTTCTCAGAAGCAGCCTTAACAGCAGCCTTGATCTCGTCGTAAGAAGCACCCTTCTCAAGACGGCAAGTAAGGTCAACAACCGATACGTCCAAAGTTGGAACGCGGAATGCCATACCTGTAAGCTTACCCTTCAACTCTGGGATAACTACACCTACAGCCTTAGCAGCACCTGTAGACGATGGGATGATATTGCCACCAGCCGCACGTCCACCACGCCAGTCCTTCATAGATGGACCGTCAACAGTCTTCTGTGTGGCTGTTGTCGCGTGAACTGTTGTCATAAGACCCTCAACGATACCGAACTTGTCGTTGATAACCTTTGCAAGAGGCGCAAGGCAGTTTGTTGTACAAGATGCGTTAGAAACGATAGTCTCACCAGCATACTTGTCTGTGTTAACACCACAAACGAACATTGGAGTTGTATCCTTTGATGGAGCTGACATTACAACGTACTTTGCACCAGCTGTGATGTGCTGCTCTGCAGTCTCCTTTGTAAGGAACAAACCTGTAGACTCAACAACGTACTCAGCACCTACTGCATCCCACTTAAGGTCAGATGGGTTACGCTCTGCTGTTACGCGGATAGCGTTTCCGTTTACTACGAGTGCACCATCCTTAACCTCGATAGTACCCTTGAACTGTCCGTGTACTGAATCGTACCTAAGCATATAAGCCATATACTCAACTGGTACAAGGTCGTTGATACCTACAACCTCTACATTCTCGTTTGTGCAAGCTGCACGGAATACCAAACGGCCGATACGTCCGAAACCGTTGATACCAATTTTGATCTTTGACATAAAATTGTGTTTTTATTAAAATTGTGTTTGTAATTGTGTTCTCTCTCTTTATCACCCACTTTACCTCCCCCACCATTACTTGCTTGGTTCGAAGCTCACTTGGGCGTGCGCTACAAAGATAGATGGTTTATGAATAAATACCAAATAATTTTTGAAATTTTTTCATTATTAGTTTGCATTAGGGCTATTTTGCATTGTGAGCCGTCGTTGTACCTCGGTACGACGACGGCTCACAATGCAACTTTTTAGCCCTTAATATATTGATCTATCGCAGCTGCCGCCTTGCGTCCTGCGCCCATCGCGAGGATCACGGTTGCCGCACCTGTCACGACGTCGCCACCTGCAAAGACCCCCTTGCGCGACGTAGAGCCGTTGTCGTCTGCCACGACGCAGCCCCAGCGGTTTGTCTCAAGACCTGTCGTTGTTGTCGGGATGAGTGGGTTTGGAGATGTTCCGAGAGCCATAATTACGACGTCTGCCTTGATGTCGAACTCCGACCCTGCCTTAGCCTTTGGCGAACGTCGTCCGCTCTCGTCGGGTTCGCCTAGCTCCATCTCTACGCAGCGGATGGCGTCGACCCACCCCTCTGCTGTGCCGACAACCTCTGTTGGGTTGGTGAGCATCTTGAAGTCGATGCCCTCCTGCTTTGCGTGGTGCACCTCCTCAAGGCGTGCTGGTAGCTCAGCCTCGCCACGGCGGTAGACTATAGTAGCCTCTGCGCCAAGACGCTTCGCCGTGCGGACAGCATCCATCGCAACGTTACCGCCTCCGATAACCACAACGCTCTGACCGACGAAGATCGGGGTGTCCGAATCCTCGTCATACGCCTTCATCAAGTTGGCGCGTGTCAGGAACTCATTTGCCGAGACCACGCCGTTGAGGTTCTCGCCAGGGATACCCATAAATCTAGGGAGTCCTGCGCCTGAGCCGATAAACACCGCCTCGTAACCCTCGTCGTCCATCAACGAGTCGATGGTGACGGTGCGTCCAACAATAACATCTGTCTCGATCTCGACGCCGAGTGCCTTCACAGCCTCGATCTCCTTCGCGACGATCTCATCCTTCGGAAGTCGGAACTCAGGTATTCCATAGACCAACACTCCGCCAACCTTGTGCAGCGCCTCGAAGATCTTAACCTCATATCCCAAACGAGCCAAGTCGCTCGCGCACGCCAAACCTGCAGGTCCACTACCCACGACAGCAACTTTGTGCCCATTGCGCTCGATGTTGACCTTCTCGCCCGTTGCGTTAGCGATCTTCCAGTCGCCCACGAACCTCTCCAACAGACCGATTGCGACGCTCTCGCCCTTGATGCCCAAGATGCACGAACCCTCGCACTGGCTCTCCTGTGGACAGACGCGTCCGCAGATGCTAGGTAGCGAGCTGTCGCGTCCAATGATCTCAGACGCTGCAGCCATATTGCCCTGCTCAACCTCCTTGATGAAGGCTGGTATGTTAATGCTCACGGGGCAGGAGCCTACGCAGCGTGGATTCTTGCAGCCGATGCAGCGCGACGCCTCCTCGCGTGCCATCTCCTCGGTGTAGCCGAGTGACACCTCCTTAAAGTTGGTCGCTCTGATTTGTGGGTCTTGTTCGCGTGGTGCAACGCGTGGTATTTTGTTTGCCATAGCTATAATTCTATTAATATATATGTATAAAATCTACTTGTCGAGCCCGATGCGGCACTTGTGACCTGCGGCACGCTCCGCTTCGATTGCGGCAGCTCTCTGCTCTAGGCTCTTGTACATACCCATTCGGCGCATCGCTTCGTTGAAATCTACCTCGTGTCCGTCGAACTCAGGTCCATCGACGCAGGTGAAGCGAGTCTTGCCTCCAACAGTCACGCGACACGCACCACACATACCTGTTCCGTCGACCATCAAGGTGTTGAGCGAGACGATCGTTTTGAGTTCATACGCCTTTGTTGTGAGACAGACGAACTTCATCATTATCATTGGGCCGATCGCCACGCAGGCGTCATACTTCACACTATCCTCCTCGATGAGGCGTTTGATCTGCTCCGTCACAAGACCCTTTGCCCCCTTCGATCCGTCGTCGGTAGTTATATATAGGTTCGACGCCACCTTCGACATCTGCTCCGTGAAGATCAACATATCCTCGCTCTTCGCTCCGACGATTACGTCGACCGCAACCCCCTGCTCGTGCAGCCACTTAACCTGTGGGTAGACTGGCGCAGCGCCAACTCCGCCCGCAACGAAGAGGATACGCTTCTTGCGCAACTCCTCGATAGGCTCCTCGACAAACTCAGAGGGCTGACCCAACGGGCCTGCGAAGTCCGCCAACGACTCGCCCACCTCAAGTGCGCAGATCTTGCGTGTCGAGACGCCGATGGTCTGCGTAACTATCGTGACACTCCCAATCGAAGTGTCGAAATCTGCGATTGTGAGGGGTATGCGCTCGCCTGCCTCGTTGGCACGGACAATGACGAACTGACCTGGTTTTGCCGATGCCGCAACGCGTGGCGCCTCGATATGCATCTCGAAGATACCTGTTGCGATCTCTTTTTTCTCTAGAATCTTGAACATTGGAAGTTGCTTTATTTTTGTTGTCTTTTTGTATTGGTCACTATTCAAACGTCGCAAATATACTATTTTTTATCTAATTATAATAATTTGCGGCACTATTCTTAAAATAATATGCTCGCTACACCTTTGATATATAATGATTTGTCGGATCTAGCTCCATTTACAAATAGATCTAGCGTATCGTAGAGCACCTCGTTGCGCCCAAGACTCCGCTCTATAAAATATCCCACCTCAAGTGTCACCTCCGCGCCAGCTGCAACGCCGCGATCGTAGAACAGTTTGAGCTCCTTGTGCTCTCGGCGCGAACGAAACTCAACCTCCATCGGTTGTTCAGAGCCATTTACGTACCCCACCGACATCATCGCCATATCGTCCCTTGCGACACCAGGGATCGTAAGATACAACATCTCGATGCGACCACCATCGCCCAACGTGTAGGGGTAACGCTCCCTCAGTGTGCGCACACGTGGCGTGACGACACCCTTCAAGGTGAGGATCTGCGGCTCGCCACTCGCCGTACTATATACATATATACTCTTGCTCACCGTCCCCGCCTGATACAACGGATCGAACTCCACGGAGATCTGCGAAGAGGCACCAGCAGCGATAGGCTGCCGCGAAAAGTCGCTCGACGTACAGCCACAAGAGGTGCGTACATTGTGGACGACGACTGGCTGCGACGACTCATTCTTAAACGTAAACGTATGGCGAATACTCTCGCCCTCCTCTGCCAAAGTGCCAAAATCCCAACTAACACTATCAAAAGTTAATCCCTCCGCAAAAAGGGAGTTTGACGACAATAACAAGCAGAGCATCAGTATAATAGTCCTCATATATAAATACAATTAGTTACATAACCATCCACAAAAATACAAAAAAAATGCAAAAAACCATCTATTTTTTTGGATATATAAATTTTTCGCCATATATTTGCACAACCAAAAGGAAAGGACGCTAACGGCGACAAGCTAAAGCGGAGGTTTCGGATGGTGAAAAAATGCCTGAATAGCTCAGTTGGTTAGAGCACATGACTGTTAATCATGGGGTCCTAGGTTCAAGTCCTTGTTCAGGCGCATTTTTCGGGAGTTTAGCTCAGCTGGTTCAGAGCATCTGCCTTACAAGCAGAGGGTCGGGGGTTCGAATCCCTCAACTCCCACACTAGACCACTCGCAACAGGGTGGCTTTTTTTTGGAGTTGCTTTTTTGAAATAGTAACTTGGTATTATTTTGATAAGCGAAAAGATTTGTTCTTTGTAGATATTGGGAGTTTAGCTCAGCTGGTTCAGAGCATCTGCCTTACAAGCAGAGGGTCGGGGGTTCGAATCCCTCAACTCCCACAGCAATCAACCACCTGAAATAACCAAATTTCGAAGAAACAACAACAACATCAACCAAATGACAATGGAGATGACTGACGTACAAATGTTAGTCATCTCCATTGGCTTTATAGCACCACAGCCATCTGAGGGATTGGGGGGGGTGTGATTGTGGATGAGGCATCTGAAAATCTAGGATCGACATAAAAAAAACTACTTCGTCGAAAATTAACAGATAAAACTAGATGAGTGTGGAATAAAATCCATATCTTTGCAGGCAAATGTATAAAATTGTAAATTCAAAAAAACAATGAGAGTAGAGAATAACAAAATGGTGGCAGTTAACTATAAGCTAACTGTCAATGGTGAGGTTGCAGATCAGTCGCAGCCAGGTGCGCCACTTCAGTTCGTATGCGGCACAGGTATGTTGTTGCCTAAGTTCGAGGAGGCTATTATCGGCAAAGAGGTTGGTGACAAGGTTGAGTTTACGCTCGCAGCAGCAGATGGCTACGGCGAGGTAAATCCTGAGGCTATCGTAGAGCTTCCAAAGAACATCTTCGAGGTCGAGGGTGAGGTGCCAGAGGATCTCCTCGTTATCGGCAACCGTATCCCAATGGCGGATGCTGCAGGCAACCGCTTGGTAGGTGTCGTTACTGCTGTCAGTGACGAGGGTGTGACGATGGATTTCAACCACCCTATGGCTGGTGCAACGCTCAACTTCGAGGTGGAGGTTGCTATGGTGCGCGACGTAGAGCCTGAGGATTTGGCTTCGAGCGGCGGATGTGGTTGCGATAGCTGCGGTAGCGGCGACTGTGGCGACGGATGTAGCTCTGAGGGTAGCTGCGGTTGTGGCAACTAGTGTGTAGGCAACCTACGCCAGCTCACATAGAGACGTAAGTAAACAAGAGAGAGACCACTGCAGGAATGCGGTGGTCTCTCTCTTGTTGTATAAGTCAGTAATGTGGTCAAAAATAGTTGGTTTTCGCAGTGAAAATTATCGTATTTTTGCAGAGTAAAGCTGAAGAGGAATCAAGCTCTGCTGGGGAGCAACTTGACAGAAATAGGTTTTACGAT
>JBCQTK010000089.1:0-7613 GCA_047178665.1 Rikenellaceae bacterium
TGCAAATATAGAGGGTTTATTTGTAACAACCAAATAATTCAGCAACTATTTTTATATCTTTTTTTGCCCAAAATAGCCATAATGCTACACACCAACACTTTAGCCCCTAAATTATTTTTCGGGGAATTACAATCGCTATATATAATATATAGGTATAAAAAAAACGCCCACAAAATGGGCGTCTCAGAATGTTTACTCAGTATGATCTATCGGTGGTTATATTTGGCAACTTTGCTCTCAAAATATCCTGCTCGAACAGCTACGGCTGTCACTACGTCGCCCGATTTTAGCCCTCCGATCGGCTTGGTGTAGAGAATCCAACTGTTTTTATTGTGCCCCTCACCATTAATTTTGTAGACGATCGAGGCTCCTTTGTTGTTGCTTGACAAAACGACGCCACCTCTTTTCGCCTCAATCAGGGGTTGTGACAGGGTGGGTTGCACTCCATTAGGCAACATAAAATTGCGGTTCTCCTGCTCCGTCTCCAGCCAGCGTGGGCTCTCTCGCTCTACCCACCTGTCGAAATCTTTGCGCATAGTGGCGACTCGACTCTGATGTTCGGGCTCATCAATTAGGTTGTTGATGCTGTGCGGATCGAGCAGATCATCATAGAACTCCTCCGCAGGACGCGGCATATCGAACCACGCAGATTGTGCGGCATCGAGCTCTCCTCGTTCATATAGCTCCAAAATATTATTCATCATCGGCATATTGAAACGATAGCCCACGGGCAAATAGTTGGAGTGATCGGTCTCGTAGTTGCGGATATACCTATATCGTTCGTCGCGAATTGCCCCCTGCTTATCGTAGCACTCGTCTACCCTATCTCTAACGGCATAGACATAGTCGCGCTCGCCCGAAGCTGCATACTCACCATAGAGCGCCCGCCCCTGCATATATTTGGGGGGCTTGACACCTGCCAAAGACAATATCGTCGCTGGCACGTCGACAAACATTGCAAGCCGATCATCCTCGCTCCCCGCGCCGTAACCATCGGGGAATGAGATAATCATCGGAACGCGTGTGCCACTCTCGTAGATGGCACGCTTCTGCCGTGGCAGCGGTCCGCCATTGTCGGAGAGGAAGATGATGATTGTGTTGTCGAATCGATCTGTCGCCTTGAGTTCGTCGACTAGATCTTGAAACTGCCGATCCATCCTCGCCACATTGCTATACATCACGGCAAGATCGTGTCGAACAACATCGTTGTCGGGGTAGTATGGAGGCACTACCACATCAGCAGGCTCTACCAGAAGTGGTCTCTTCGTCTGATTCCACACATTGCTCTCGTGGGTAATCATCAGGTTGAAGATGGCGAAGAATGGCATATCGTCGGGTGCATTTCGCCAATGTGCCCTACCTCCGTTCTCATCCCACAGGGAAAGTGGCGGATTGAACTGGTAGTCGGTTTTAGCACTATTCGTGCAGTAGTAGCCCACCTCGCGAAGATACTCCGTGTAGCCAACCACCTCGTCGGGCAGGATCACATAGTATGGATCTAACCCCTCGGGTAGCTGCTCCGCTTTTTTCGTGAAGTTTCGCATATAATTTGCACCACACGCCGATGGGTACATCCCTGTAATGAGAGCAAAACGACTAGGCGCACTCACCCCGATGGTGGTGTGCATCTGCGTGAGACGAATCCCCGACTCCGCAAATCGGTCGAGGTTGGGGCTCTTCGCGACACTATCTCCGTAGCAACCGAGATAGGGACTTATGTCCTCGCAGGTTATGACGAGGATGTTGGGGCGCGACAGGGGATCGCTCTGCTTTGCCGCAAATGTAGGTGCTGCGACAACAACCGAGAGTGCCGTCGCAGCGAACAGATTTTGATTCATCCGTTACAATTTAGTTGTAAGCTATATAGATATTAACGATTTAGAGTAACCGACGTCGTGCTCATATTGACGCGGTAGATGTCGCCACCCAACGCCTCGATCGTCACCCTCTCGCCACCTTTGCCATTCAACGCATTCTTGATTGGAGTTTGGCTGTAGACCAAAAGCGAACCTGCCTCCGCCACAGTAATATCGATACTCTTCTTGCTGCTAGTGACAGATGTCACCGCCACTGTCGAGAGATATTTATCCTCTAGACCAATCACCGCCCAGCCTCTCTCGATCTCAGCGAGCAGGATCAACCTGTCGCCGATGCTCTGCACGTCGAACTCATACTCGCCCTGCAGCTTACCACCCCTCTTCTCATACCAGTCGTAGTAGACCAACCCATCCTTGGGGATGGTTCGCAGACCAGGATATGGTTGCACCATAGCGTCTGCATATTGGTAATCTGACGCAGAGACACTCATAGATATATTCTCAGGATACTCGCTCGAAATGTTGTAAGCTACGATAGCAGCCGACTTCTCGCACATAGGCGCAATAACGCGATAGCCATCACTCCCCATAAGTGCGTCGGCGAAGAACGAATCAGGTAGAGGTACTCCTGGCGCCAAAGGACGCAACAGCTCTCCATCGGCATAGGTGAGGGGGAGAATAAGCTCTGGCATCATATCTTGCGGTGCATCCGACAGATAGACTGGCGCAGCGGAGATTGCCTTGCTCACAGCCATCAGACGTCCAAGCTTAACGTCCGACGAGTGGAACATATCGTGATCTGGATAGACAGTCTGCCCCATCCACGAGCTGTTTTGGAAACTCTGGTAGATGTGCGAAATTGCTAAAACAACATTGTTCAGCTTGTAATCGACACTCACGCGTGTCGTCGCGCTATATCGAGTGTTGAATATGCAGGGTAGATTTATCGCCATACAGTTCATCAACCCATCCAGCCTCTCCTTGGATTGCATCTCAAGATTGTAGGCATTTTGACTATGTGCCAACACGGGATTCCCCGCGCGCCCTATGTAGTTTGCAAACGATCGAGTCTGGAAATCCACCTTAGCGAAGTCGAAGCCTGGCTCAGAGACCGAGCCAATCAGCATCTCGTAGAATAGCTTAGAGCCCTCGTTCGACTCGCCGATAATCCTAGATGTATTAGTGTGTTTGATTATATATGGATCTAGCTGCTCCATCGTGTTCTCACTGCTCAGCCCCTTCTGTAGCCCATACATACAGTGCCAAAGACCGAACCACTTGATCTTCTCGGAGCGCTGCGCAAGGATTGGCGACCACCCATTGGGGAACTTTGTCTTGTTGATTTCGAAGTTGACGAGAGAGCCCCATTTTTCGGTCTGATGTCCATCGTCGATAAGCACCCAACGCACAGGGATCTCAGATCTCTCCAACTCAGAGACTGCCGAGATAAGTAGCCCCTCGTCGATTGTCTTTCGATACTGCTCCCAGCTGCACCAGCCGAGATATTTATACAACTCAGGGTACTCCTTGTTTACACGCCACGTGGTTGAGCCGTTGACAGATTCATCCTGCAGAATGTCGCTCCACGCCGAGTTGAGCGCGCCATAAAAGTCCGCACCCGACGAGTAGCAGAAGATTGGTCGCTCACGACTCTCAACCTCCGCTTTGCCCATCGTGCCACAGAGAACCTCAATCTCGTTCTTGCCTGTGACATTGATCCAGCTCATTACATCCTTCACTACCATTGGTTGAATCGTGAGGTAGTCGCCATTTTCGAGCTCTAGCGCCAAGAAGAACACCTCCTTTGTTGGCAATTTAATAGTTTGCACAGATGTTAGGTTGTGTTTTTTCGTGAAGATTGTCGGCAGATCCGCACTCTGCCAGGGCTGTGTCTGATTTATGCCATCGAATTTTTTCTGAGGCGCCGAAAATGCCACAGCGCTTCGGTATGGTGGGAGTGTCACCACTACCCTCTCCAACACCCCCTCTTGTGGTGTGCCCCCGACTGTTGCGGAGTAGATTTCGGTCTTTGAATTTGGTGTTGACAGATCTAGGCTTTGAGCAGCCTGCAAATTTGCGACGAAAGCGAATATAGCCACGATGGTCGTTGTAACTCTCTTCATTGGGTTTGGTTTTTGGTTTGTTATAACCACAAATATACTCTTTATTTATTTACCAAACAAACAAACAAAAAAATAAGTCGTCCGACAACAAGTGTGTCAGACGACTAAATCGGCAGCTCCTATAAGCCGAGTTCTGTACTTCGGTGAGCGAAATCACCCCAAAGGGAGTGCCCCATCGAAGCCCCTATCATTTATCTACGAATACAGTCACCTGCACCCTCTAGCGACCTACCCCCCGACAACGGGCGAGTAACCCTTAAATGTCGGTATACGTGGTCTTGCAACCTGTGAG
Organism: Rikenellaceae bacterium; assembly: GCA_047178665.1. Lineage (GTDB taxonomy): Bacteria > Bacteroidota > Bacteroidia > Bacteroidales > Rikenellaceae > Alistipes. The sequence continues at coordinate 4,233 of JBCQTK010000089.1, forward strand.
ACGTATTGACCGAGGAGTATCACTACCCTCGCGGTAGGCTCTTACCCCACCTTTTCACCCTTACCCCACCTTGCGGCGAGGCGGTTATTTTCTGTTACGCTACTACACCCCTTGCGGAACGTCAAGCCGTTAACTTGCACAGCACTCTGCGTTGCTCGGACTTTCCTCCCCCACCCGAGAGCGGCGGCGATAGAGCGGAGCTACGGTGCAAAGATACTATTTTTTTCGAGAGTGACAGACATTTTACGAAAAAAAGAGGGGAAACTTTATTTAGACAGCCACTTTTTTGATATATACAATAGCAGATATTGTATAACGTTGTAACATAGCACATTAGTAAAATTTGCATATACTGATTAGGGGAGAAAAGTAGTTTTTTTTCTATGACTAACCCCTTTTTGGCGAAAAGCACTACTCTTTATGTAGTGAATTATGTAGTCCGATTTTCGAGGCTCATTCGCTCAAAAAAGAAGTATAACGAATTAAAGCTAATGTGCTATGTTTACAATTAACATTAAGGGTAAAGAGAACCCTAAATCTCTGGAGCAAGTAAAGTTAGAACTTGTGTTTTTTAAGACAGGTTATCCTCGTGTCAGCAAAGTTATCAATATTGCTGGGCCGATTACGGATTGGGATGCGCAACGCCAGCAATTCAACTCTAAGGGTATCGAAGCTACCGAAAGGAATAAACGCCTTTTGGAACAAAAGGCAAAATACCTGAAAGTTGCGGAGGAATGGGAAGCAGAGGATGCGGATTGGTCACCTGTGCAGTGGTCGCACTGTTTCGATGTGGAAGTTGAGAAGAAAGCCTCGTTTAAGGTTAAATCAGTGCTGACTATTCTCAGAGAGGTAATTCAGATAAATAAGGAGAAGGAGCGCATCAAGAATGGCAAAGTCATCACCAGCCTTGGTAACGCTAAAACCTATCACTACCTTGAGATGCGTCTATCTGAATTTGTGGCAGATAAATATAACCGCCAATTAAGCAGCTATTACTTCACCGATATTACAGAGGATTTTGTCTACGACTTCGCCATCTACCTTCAGAAGAAAGGAATTGAGCGAGGTAATAATGGCGGTGTTCCTGAGAGGTTGAGAAAACTATATGGCTTATGTTATAACGCCTCAAAGATGAATGTGCCAGGCGTAGACCTCTCTATATTTGAGCAGTCACGCCACCTTATGAAGCGAAAAGAGACTGTTCCAAAATCAATCCCGACAAAGGTAATGATGCAGATTGAGGCTCTGGATAGAACGCTACTTACTCGTGTCGAGAAGATTCACTTAGATCTATTCCTATTCTCGTTCTATGCTGGAGGTATAGCAAGTGTTGATGCTTGCTACTTGACGTGGGATTGTGTGGATAAGGATGGCTACCTATGTTATGAGCGTATTAAATTCCCTAAGAAGGCTCGCATTAAGCTAAATGCAAAGGCTCTGGGAATACTGGATAAATATAAAGACAAATGTTTCCAGAACTATATGTTACCAGTCTTTAGTGGAAAGCATCAGACCGAGGTGCAACGTAATCGACGCATACAGAAGGTGCGAGATAATGTCAATGCCGTGCTCAAGAAGGTTCAGAAAATCATCAAATACAAAGAGACTATCACTTGGTATGCAGCTCGTGGTACGTTTATCTCAACTATGATTGCAGCGGATATTAACCCTATTGATGTTGCTGCAATGGCTGGAAATAGTCCGCTGACTATCTACAAGTACTATTATAAGAATGTAGACCAGAGCCAAACTGACCGCACTGTGGCTAAGGCTTTGGGGTGTTAGGTTAGGTCTCTTTTCTGTTCGGGTTCATTCCCAATTATACTAATGAAAACAGCGACTTCATTCACACTTTATAAATTTTCGTGCGAGTGAAGCCGCTGTTACTGTTGCAATCATCGATTACGAGTTAATACATCAAGTTAAATAAGTGACATAATATGCTTGAATAATCGATGGACGAAACGGTGCTTTGCTGATAGTTACTCAATATTTAATGTTGCCATTTATTATACACAACTATATATCTCATATATATGAAGCTGTCCTGCATCCTTTGGGAAAAGATTATTAACATTAATTTCTGACGTAAGATCTATTATTTTGGATACAGATAATTCATTGCTTAATCTTGGCCCGCAGCTTGCACTATAGGTGCCTCTTTTGAGTTCTGAATGAGATGTGTTTCCATTGTGTGCTTCATCATCTGACAAAGTATATTCTCCGTCGCAATTAAATAATAATCCAGTATCATAACTCACAGCAATAGAATCTTTCCTTAAATTCATACCGCAGGAAGGCACAATTTGCAGATTTAATTGAGATATTTTCTCTTTGCACAAGTAATCTAATAAACGTTTCCGGCTGTGATCAAGGCAAATTTCAACTCCAATCTTAAGATTTCCACACTCAAAGCATGAAAAAGGCAAAGTCGTGATTGGCGAGACTTCTTCAACATCTGGATATACAACCATAGTTTGCAGGTATTTATTAACTATATTATTGTTCTCGGATGGATTGTTTAATATAAAATCCTCTTTAGATTTATTTTTCTTTTGCACATTAATCCATTCTCCATCATAATATATTAAACTTCTATTATATATCTCTTTTGTAGCGGACTCATCTGCAATAGTTAAAATACTTTCAAGTAAAGCAGATAATTTATCGTCAGTACTATTTTCAGCGACAAGTTTTCTATCTGCTATTCGCAGTAGCTGTTTAATATCACCAACGCATTCATTGCTATTGGTTCGAAGCAAATCATAGATCGCTATGTATTCATCACCAATCTTTGATAATGTTTCATCGATTTCAGTCTCCACATTGGTGATGCTATTAGTTGTGAGTATCGAGCCAAATACAAACAACCAGTCACCTATATCATATTGGGTTTTATAATTTTCCAAAATAGTATTAAGTCCAGCTTGTATAGATAAATAGAACTCATCTGATGCACTATCTGGATAATAGTAAGCACCTTTAACACCTCGCCAAAAGAATTCTGGCATCACAAAAACTTTGAGGACATCTGAAGACTCTTCTCCATTTTGAAGGGCATAACTTAGTACTGTTTTAACTATTTCTAAACGAGCATTTATATCATCTACATCGCTCTCTTTTCCAAGGTATACACCCCAATCACTTATTCCTTCGATAGACTCTTTTAATAATGGTGTTGTACAAAGCACATGTCCTATGCATTGTGCTGATTTATAATTCTTTTCACTCATAATTTATATTATATTAGATTGTTAAAATTACACATCCCATTTCTTTGCTATGTATTGTGCCAGTTGGGTCTGGGGTTGATGACTCTTTCGGCGAACTGCTTCCCCTCGCTGGATTGGGGTGATTTGTAACCACGAGGGGGCTGAAGTC
>JBCQTK010000090.1:0-7504 GCA_047178665.1 Rikenellaceae bacterium
CGTAAAACCTATTTCTGTCAAGTTGCTCCCCAGCAGAGCTTGATTCCTCTTCAGCTTTACTCTGCAAAAATACGATAATTTTCACTGCGAAAACCAACTATTTTTGACCACATTACTAAACATTAAGGTGCAGCGCATTGAAAGTTTACTTTCATTAAGCGCTGCACCTTAATGTTTTGTAGTACGAAGCGCCCCTGTAATCACCGCAATATAGACAAATGCAAGCTAGCTTGCTCCCGCGCGGCGTTAGCGCAGTCCCCTTCCGTTTACTCAGATCAATATGTAAAGCTACCGCCGCCGATAAATTCGCGCAGGGTTGAGGTTGGGGGTATTTCGTTTGGTTCTATCACGATGAAGTTGTCGAGGAATTTGAGCAGTCTCACGGCCTCGTCGTATTCGACGCCTGTGTTGGGCACTTCGCGCAGGATCTTCTCGACGAATGGTCGCAGCACGGGTATCTCGTAGAACTGTGCTGTGTTGATCATCCAGTCGGCATTCTCCTGGTATGGGAATATGTGGCGCTCCTCGCCGCGGCGGACGCTGCCCCATCGTTTGAGAGTCTGGAGTGCGCTTGTTCCGCGCTGCGCATTGTCGCGTGTGAGTCTGCGGAGTAGTCGGTTGTCGACCGATGCTATGCGCGACGTGTCGTCCATCGCGATTGTGGTGAAGCAGGAGGCGTAGATCCTAAATATCTGGTTATCCTCTACGTCGGACGTAAGCCGCGGATTGAGTCCGTGTATACCCTCCACGATGAGGATCGAGTTGTCGTCGAGCCGCAGTGGCTTGTCGTGCATTTGGCTCTTCCCTGTGATGAAGTCGTAGCGTGGTATGTCGACGCTGTCGCCTGCGAAGAGGGCGTTGAGGTTTTGGTTGAATCGCGCGACGTCGATCGCCTCTAGTGCCTCGAAGTCGTAGTCGCCATTTGTGTCGCGCGGGGTTCTCTCGCGGTCGACAAAGTAGTCGTCGAGCGAGATCATTACGGGTCGAAAACCCAACACCTGCAGCTGCACTCCGAGGCGCTTCGAGGTGGTTGTCTTGCCGCTCGACGACGGACCTGCGAGGAGCACGATCTTCACTCCGCGGCTTCTGTGTGCCGCGGCAATCTGGTCTGCTGCGAGTGCCAAACCTCGCTCTGTGAGCGCCTCGGCGAGTTTTATCATCTCGCTGCTGTCGCCAGCCAATATCTTCGCGTTGAGGGCTCCCACATCTTGCACCCCCATAATGTCGACCCAGCGTTGGTGGAGCTGGAAGATCTCGAACATCTTGCTCTGGTGGGGCGACACACTCAGCTGGTTGGGGGCGTCGCGGCGCGGTAGACCCAGGTAGAAACCGCGATAGTAGGGCTCGACCTCGAACCGATCTACATATGCGGTAGAGGGGGCGAGGGCACCATAGAAGTAGCCCACTGAGTCGCGCAGACGATAGATCTCGCTATAGAGACGCGGACGTGTCACCAGCAGCGACACCTTGTCGAGATAGCCCCTCTCCTCGTAGAGCTGCCGCACCTCCTCCGTGAGGAGCTTGTGGCGCGTGATGGGGTGTGCAGACTCCACAATCTGCCTCACTCGACGTCCGATTCCACACACCTCCTCGGGCGTGAGGTGCTCGATCTGATTGTCGGAGCGACGCTCCAGCTCGCAGTAGAGCCCGTTGACACCCATCGAGTGACGTATGTGGAGCGTCAGGTGGGGCATAAGCTCCTCCACCGCGCACTGCACAACAAGTGAGATAGTGCGCTGATAAGCTCGCATACCAGCGAAGGAACTGAGGTCGACAAACCGAATGGTCGCAGAGGTGAATATGCGGTAACTCAACTCCTTAATGCGATTGTTGACATACGCCACAATGATAGGCTGCGGCGACTCTATCCCAAGATGCTGCAATATGTCGAGTAGCGACAACCCCTCCTCAATCTCAACCTTTCTGCCCTGACAATTCTCGCAGACAATCTCTATTTTTCTACTCCCATTCATCATACTTCTTCCGTTTTCGTAAATATATAAAATTTATCGCTAAATTCCAAATAAATCGGGGACTGCGCGGGGACTGCGCTCAAGCCGCGCGGCTCACAACAAGTTGTGATTTGCTAATATTGTTGGTCGTGTGTTCTACCACTGCCCTGCGCGGGCGGCGGCGGAGTGCTCTCCGCGGAGCTGTTCTTTTTGTTGCGATTGTTAATAGACTGACTCTCAATCTACTATTGTATTGATAAATGTTCGATTAAAACTTCGTTTTATCGCCCATTTGTCAATGCAATAGCTACATAGCCCCTATACGTTACCCCCTCCTCTTAGCAGCTCCGATGACCAACCACACGCCGACAAAGATGAGGAGTGCGAAGAGTACTGTTTCGAGGCGAAGTTTGTCGAGTCCGAATGCGACGGAGAGTGTCACTGCGCCCACAGGTTGCAGGTATGTGTATATGCTGGCTATTGTTGGCGAGACCTTTGACAGCCCCGATGTGAGGAGGAGGTTGGGGATGTAGGTGGGCATTACGACTAGGTATGCTACCGCCAGCCAGATTTGGGGAGTCCAGTTTGAGGGGTCGACTTCGATGAGCGACCGAGCGCCGATGGGAGTAAATATGATGGCTGCGATGCAGAACATCCACCGCAGAACTGTCGAGGGGCGATAGCGCGACAGCAGATCCTTGAACCACACCATATATATTGCCGCGATAAATGCGCAGAGCAGGATCATCACGTTGCCCCACACCTGGCTCTTTGCCCCGCCTGCACCACCCGAGAGGATCACCCCAACGGCGCCGCCGAAGCCAAGGAGAACCCCCATAAGTTTGCGTGTGGAGAAGAGCTCCGCCCCCACAGCGACCGATATGATCAGCACCACGACGGGGGCTACTGTGCCGATGATCGAGCCGTCGATGGGCGAGGTGAGCGAGAGACCGTAGAGAAGCATAAACTTGCGGAGAATGGCGATAAGCAGAGCTGCCCCGATCATCGACAATATGTCGCGTCGGGGCAGAGTCTCGCGCGGCGCACTGCCCAACAAAGAGGTGAGCGAGAGGAGCGCCGTGACGATGATGGTGGCGGTAAAGAGCGGTAGTGGCTCGATGTATCGCGGCATCACAATGTTGTAGAGCGGAAAGGAGCACGCCCAGATGGCGCTGCCGCCAAGTAGCGAGAGGTGTGCGCTGAGGTTTTTCATAGTCGATAGTTTTAACTATCGGCGAGCGCAACTATCGTGCAAATCTACACCGCCAGGCTGTGGCTTATCATATAGGCGATATAGAGCACGAAGATGACTATCATTATTGCACCCTCAGATCGGTCGATCTTATACTTCCCGAGCGTGAACGCCGTGAGAAAGAGTAGTGCGGAGCTAGCAACGACTACCCCGATGTCGACCATCGTGATGCCACCCATCGTGAGGGGGGTCAACGTAGAGCTGAAGCCCAATACGAGCAGGATGTTGGCTATGTTGGAACCTATTACGTTGCCCAGTGCAATGTCCGACTTACCCTTAATCAGCGATACCAACGACGCCGCAAACTCGGGCAGCGACGTGCCACCTGCGACGAGTGTTATGGCTATCACGTTGGAGGGTATGTGTAGCACTTCGGCGATCAACACGGCGTTGTCGATGAAGAGTGTGCCGCCATAGATCAGCGCACTCAGCCCTCCGACGATGAAGATCAGCGCAAGCCACATAGAGATGGGTTCGCTCTTCTCTAGCTCCTCCTCTAGCTCTAGCTCCTCCTTCGAGGGCTTGGCGTTGAAGATCGTGTATAGGATCATACCTATATATAATAAGATGAGAACAACCCCCTCGTACCTGTTGATTGAACCACTAAACGCCGCCACAGCGAGCGCCACGGATGCTCCGATGCCAAGTGGTATGTCGCGATATACGTTGAGCGACGTGAGAGGCAGCGGACGAAACAGAGCGCAGATACCAAGGATCACCAACGTGTTGAATATGTTGGAGCCCACAACATTACCGATGGCGATGTCGCCCTCGCCCTTGAGTGCCGAGACTACGCTCACAACCATCTCTGGCATAGAGGTGCCGAGAGCTACAATGGTCAGTCCGATCACGAATCCCGAGACGTTGAAGCGACGCGCGATCGCTGCAGACCCATCAGTTAGGTAGTTTGCACCAAAAAGAATTAGTGCCAGACCTGCTATTAATAGCAGAATTGTTGGTAATAATTGGATCATTTAGTCTCTTATTTTAAGTTATTTTAATTTTTTACTAATTATTTTAGGCAAAGGTAGTAATTTTTTGCAAAAAAAAGCTTAAATTTGCAACTGAGGGTATAGAGACATACCGATATTAAATTTTATAGGGAATACAAAACACGAACAGTTATGAATAATACACAATCTCTACAAGGTGTCGTAATTCGCTTCTCGGGCGACTCAGGCGACGGAATGCAGCTTACAGGTACACTATTCTCTGATACCTCCGCCCTAATCGGATATGGTATATCGACTTTCCCAGATTATCCATCTGAGATTCGTGCACCACAAGGAACAGTAGCGGGTGTATCTGGTTTTCAGGTGCACATTGGATCTAATAAGATGGTTACTCCAGGCGACCACTGCGACGTATTGGTCGCAATGAACCCTGCAGCCCTCAAGGCGAATCGCGTGTGGTTGAAGAAGGATGCTACGGTTATCATTGATGCCGACACTCTAACAGACGACCTTATCACAAAGGCGGGCTACACCACCAACGATCCGATCGCGGAGCTCGGTCTAGCGGACTACAACGTAGTGCTCGCGCCAATCACGCAGATGACAAAAGATGCGCTCGCAGAGTCGGGGCTCGACAATAAGTCGATCGTGAAGTGTAAGAATATGTTTGCACTCGGTTTGTGCTTCTACCTATTCAACCTTCCAGACGACCACGCAAAGAGCTTCCTCACGTCGAAGTTCGCCAAGAAGAACCCAGCTATCGCCGAGGCAAATGTCAAGGTTATCGCGGCTGGTTATAACTATGGAGGCAACACACACGTGTTCGCAAATACATACAACATCCCATCGGGAGAGATGGAGAAGGGTGAGTATCGCTCGATCAGCGGTAACGTAGCAACGGCGTGGGGTCTGATGGCTGCTGCCGAGAAGTGCGGACGCCCACTCTTCTGTGGATCGTACCCTATTACGCCAGCGACAGTTATCCTAGAGGAGCTCGCTAAGCGCAAGGATTTGGGTGTTAAGACAGTTCAGGCTGAGGATGAGATCGCAGGTATCTGTACCTCGATCGGTGCAGCATATGCAGGTAGCTTTGCCGTTACAACAACGTCGGGTCCTGGTCTCTCTCTGAAGAGTGAGGCTCTCGGTTTGGCAGTTATGACGGAGCTTCCGTTGGTCGTTGTCAACGTGCAGCGCGGAGGTCCATCGACAGGTCTTCCTACTAAGACTGAGCAGAGCGACTTGGCGCAGGCTCTCTACGGACGCAACGGAGAGTGCCCCGTAGGTGTTGTTGCAGCGTCGACTCCTAGCGACTGTTTCCACTTCGCATTTGAGGCTAGTCGCCTCGCGTTGGAGCATATGACACCTGTTGTGTTGCTTACGGATGGTTTTATCGCCAACGGCTCTGAGCCTTGGAAGATCCCGTCGATGAGCGAATACCCAACTATCACTCCTCCTGTGGCAACTCCTGCAGCTGACGGCTCGACATTTATGCCATACGCACGCAACGAGAAGTTGGCGCGCAGCTGGGCGTTCCCTGGTGTCGACGGATTGCAGCACCGCATCGGAGGTTTGGAGAAGGATGCATTGACAGGCTCTATCTCTCACGACCCTAAGAACCACCAGAAGATGGTTACACTACGTGCGCAGAAGGTTGCGATGATGGCAGACTACATACCAGAGCAGACAGTCGAGGGGGCAGCCGAGGGCGACCTACTAGTAGTGGGCTGGGGCGGTACGAAGGGACACCTCCAGAGCGCCGTTAAGGAGCTTCAGGGCGAGGGCAAGAGCGTATCGTTGTGTCACTTCAACTTCATCAACCCACTGCCAAAGAACACTGCTGAGATCTTCGCCAACTACAAGAAGATTGTCGTATGTGAGCTCAACGAGGGTCAGTTCGCCAACTACCTACGCCAGACATTGACGCAGTTCGACTATGTGCAGTACAACAAGGTTGAGGGTCAGCCATTCGTCGTTGTCGACTTGGTGGATGCACTAAAGGAGCTATTGTAATAACATTAAAAATTAGAGAGATATGTCAATATATAACTACACCCCCGCAGATTTCAAGAGCGATCAGCTAGTAAGATGGTGCCCTGGTTGTGGCGACCACATTATCCTCAGCGCAGTGCAGCGCGCTTGCGTCGACATCGCTGAGAAGATGGATATTCCACACAACAAATTTACGTTCGTTTCGGGTATCGGATGTTCGTCGCGCTTTATCTATTATATGCGCACCTTCGGATTCCACACAATCCACGGACGCGCAAATGCTATCGCTACGGGCGTCAAGGTGGCGAATCCAGATCTTAGCGTCTGGGTTGCAACAGGTGACGGAGACTCGTTGGCGATCGGCGGTAATCACTTCATTCACGCAATTCGTCGTAATGTTGATCTCAACGTAATCCTCTTCAACAACGAGATCTATGGTCTTACGAAGGGTCAGTACTCGCCAACCTCGAAGTTGGGTAAGATCACAAAGACATCACCATACGGAACTGTGGAGTCGCCATTCAACCCAGGTGAGTTGGCTATCGGTTCTAAGGCTACGTTCTTCGCTCGTTCGGTCGATGCTGAGGCTGCATTGACGAAGGATCTACTCGTCGAGGGAGGTTGCCACAAGGGTCTTTCGCTCATCGAGGTGTTGCAGAACTGCGTCATCTTCAACGACAAGACCTTCGCAGAGTTCGCAGGTACAAAGGCGTTGCGCACGGTCAACACCATCACACTACGCCACGGCGAGAAGATGATATTTGGCGAGGGCAACAGCAATGGTCTTGTGCTCGACGGATTTAAGCTAAAGGTTGTTACGATCGGGGAGGATGGCTACACTATTGATGATGTGTTGACGCACGACGCTAAGGTTGAGGATACGACGCTCCACACTATGTTGGCAGCTATGAAGTTCCCAGAGTATCCTGTTGCGCTCGGTGTGATCCGCTCGGTCGAGGCTCAGGTCTACGACACGGCTGTCGAGGCTCAGATAGAGGAGGTTAAGGGCAAGTCGAAGATCTCTTGCGTAGACGATCTACTCAAGTCGGGCGAGACTTGGACGATCTAGGAGTCGCGATCTGATATATGTATCAAGAGGGGGAGTTTAACGTTGGTGACTCTCCGTGTATATGTACGAAAAAGCGAGGGAACTGCGCTAACGCCGCGCGGGTAGGAGTGTTCGGAAGAAAAATAGCTGCATATTTTTAGGTTAAAATACTTTGAAAATATGCAGCTGTTTTTTTGCTAATGCCATTGATTTTTCGTATCTTTAAGTACTAAAAATCAATCAGTTATGGCAAATTTTAACGATCATAAATTTCATTTATCTCAACTCTTAGAGATTATTCCTCAAGACT
>JBCQTK010000091.1:0-7402 GCA_047178665.1 Rikenellaceae bacterium
TTTAACCGCTATTTTCAGAGCGATGATGATTGTTATAACTACCTGGCAGATGTCAAGTGGAAAGATGGTTATGTTTGTAAGCGGTGTGGAGGATTGAAATATTGCAAGGGAGTCAAGCCCCATTCTCGTCGTTGCATCAAATGCCGATACGACGAGAGTCCAACCACAGGAACGATGTTTGACAAGTGTAAATTCTCTCTGCTAATAGCATTTCATATTGCCTTCAAGATAGCAACGAAGAAGAAAGGAATGTCATCATTGGAGCTATCAGCAGAGTTTGAACTTCGCCAAAAGACCTGTTGGGCATTTAAGTGGAAGATTCAACAAGCAATGCAAAGCTCTCTACAATATCCTATTAATGAGGTTGTTTGTGTGGACGAGTTCTTTGTTGGCGGAGAGGAAGAGGGCGTGAGAGGTCGGCAACGAGGCAAGAAACGACTGGTTGTTATTGCTGTTGAGATTGTGAAAAAGGGAGATGGTAACAATGGAATGGGACGAGCTTATGCACGTGTTATACCCAATGCGTCAAGCAAATCATTTAAGCCATTCTTTGACGACCATATCTCAAAAGATGCGAAAGTTATTACAGATGAGTGGCAAGGATATGTTCCGCTAAAGCAGCATTACCCTAACTTGGAGCAGGTGAAATCCGTCAAAGGCAAAGGTATGCCTGAGCTGCATAATCATATTATGAACCTAAAGGGCTGGCTGCGTGGCATACACCATCATTGCTCAGAGGAACACCTGCAAGGATACCTCGACGAGTACCATTACAGGTGCAATAGACGGACAAATATGGGGGGGTATATTCGATTACCTTATAGTTAAAATGGTTCAAATTGAACCAAAACGGCTTGGTAGCGATGTGTAGAGTGGGTGGTCTAAACGCCTATACCTACTTCGATATTTGGCGTGGCTCAAGTATCGAAAGGTATTCCGCTATTTTTAATGCTGTACCATAAGGGTCTACTCCTTTTAGCAACCCTGTTATTATAAATATTATTCCGAGGAAAGATCTCGATATTACAATTGGTAGTTTCATAGATTACTCTGTTTTGTTAGTTTTGAAACTCATTAGTATCGGCATAACGAGCACGAGTACCAACGCTGTCGAGAGGACGGTTAGCAGGATCGATATGATCTTGTGGTTGTACGCCTTAGTATAACTTCACACGATAGCTTTTCTCTAGCACGCCCCCTGAGCCGAAGTTCACACCCGACGAAGTGAAGGTGTAGTAATAGATAAGATCTTCCCGATCTTTACCTCATATCGAGATAGACAATAGGGTTCTCCTCGCTCTCGACAAAGAGTATAAGCCGATCTCCCTTTCTGTCATATGTGTAGTTAAATATACCGACCCCGAAGTCGAGGGTTTTGAGGTACTCGCCATTGATGTCAAATATTGTTATGCACTCGGGCTCCATCTCGGTTTCGTCGAAGTTACGCCCTGAGTATGTGGCAAATATTTGATCCTCAATTATGCTAAGGGTTTTGAATCCTATCTTCTCGTCGAGGCTCTCCCAGTCGGGTCCAAACACATTGCAGATTAAGTTCCCCTCCAAGTCGTGAAGCGACAGCAGATCTTTGCTCTGATGCCCCTCGGCGATTAGGTTATGTCTCAATGAGCCTGTTCCGCAGAAGAAGGGTTCAACATCGTCGGGATAGCTGCGACCAACAATGTTGACACCCCCTTGGGTGGTGTTGAATTGTGCGATCTGCATCGATCCTCCTTTTATCTTAACAACTCCATTTCTAACGCGAACACCTCCATCTTTAGGTATAGATATGATTGAGCTAAAGGAGAGAGTGTCGTTAACATATTCGATAGAGCCAACACTTCGAGTCCCATCAAAACTGTCGTCACGAAATCTTGTAGATCCATAATTTGCAGGTGTGTAGTCACGCATATTCATAAGCGAGTCGACGTTGTAGGCTACAGCTTTGCCTCTACCTATCGTGAAGAAGCACCCCCTCTCTTCATCTGCCGAGATCTTAGTGAGCCACTGCACCTCGCCTCGTCCACGTCCCTTTCTCAGCCCACTCCAGATATGGTCAAAACTCGTGCGATCGAATATATGTAGCAGCTCCTTTTTTGAGGTGTAGTCGCTGACTAGCAGATACTCCCCGACGATCGAGACATCACCCTGCCCCAAGAGTATATCCTCGCCAAGGTCGACCTCGACCAACTTCTCGCTCACATCGACAATGTTGTCACGTGTTGTTTGATACCTCTCTGTGGGGATCTCGCCACCGCAGCTCGCCAGCGCACATAGCGCAGCAATTAAAATTGTTTGTCTCATTTTATGGTTTTGTTAGTTTTGAAACTCATTAGTATCGGCATAACGAGTACGAGTGCCACGACCGAGAAGAGGAGTCCGCTGATCGAGCCGACGGCAAACGAGAGCCAGAAGTCGTCGCCCTCAGCACCATCTAGGAGAAATGGGACGAGACCCAACGCTGTCGAGAGGACGGTTAGCAGGATCGGGATGATCTTGTGGTTGTACGCCTTAACGTATAGATTTACACGGTCGTCACGCCCCCCGAGTCGCAGCAGCGTGTCGTTGTACTCATTCACCAGATAGATCGCAGCGTTGACCACCAGACCACTCAGCAGCACCAACGACGCAAAGCCTCCTGTGCCGAAGTTCACACCCGACAATACGAAGGTGAGGAATGTCCCGATGAACGAGATCGGTATCAACGAGATGATAACCAGCGGTTGGCGCAACGACTCGAAGAGGATCGAGCAGAGGAAGAATATTATCACCACAACCACCAGGATCAACCAATATTGAGTACCCTTGTCGTTGTACCACCCCCAGCTGCGGTTCTGCGCCCTGAAACCTACGGGCAGCAGGCTATTCATCTCCTCGATCATTCGCTGCGTGAAGTTGTCGGCAAGGGTGTACGAACCCAAGTAGTTGAACGCAACACTCACCGTGTACTCCTGATTCTTCTTCGAGATGGTGCGTTTGGCGTTGCGCTCCTCGATCTTGCTGATGTGGGAGAAGCGAACCTCACGCCCCCCGACCGTCACATATTGGTTGAAGAGTGACCATAGGTCGAAGCGGTTGCGTTGCAGCGAACGGTAGTCGATGTCGAGATTGCCCTCGTCGCTGCGGAACGTGCCGATCGTCTCGTAGTTGAGTAGATCTTTAAGGGCGTTGTGTGCCCTCGATAGGTTGATGTTGTAGAACGCCACACTCTCCTTGTCGTAGCTCAGTGCAAGCCCCTTTTCGGTGCGCATACCGTAGCGGTAGCTACCATCTTCGACACTCACATCCGCAGCACGTGTGCTCTCGCCTATGCGCTCCGCCAACGCCTCTGCGTGGCGATAGAGCAGGTCGTAGTTGTAGCCCGTCAGCTCGATGGCGTAGGACTTTGAGCCGATGTTGAGTGAGTTGCTAAATCCTCGCTCGCTCACCCCGTAGGTGCTCCAGTCGACACCACCGATTTCGAGTGCCTTGCTGATAACCTCCGCCTCCAACTGCGAGGGGAATGCGCTCTTCTGCACCTCATCCGCAAACTCAACACGGATATATCCAGAGTCTCCATTTACGCCTGTCGTGAAGCGTTCGATCTTATCGTACTGCGAGAGGAAGCGATCCATCTGCAACATCTTTGTGTTGAGCAGCTCTCCATTTCCGTCGCCATCGTTCCCCTCGGTGAGGCGAGCAATAATCGTGAGGATCGTCTCTCTCTCTCGTCGAGAGTATGAACGTGAGTCGAGCAGTGTGGAGAATGGGCGCAGCACGCCACCCAAGGCGATCTCCAACGGCTCTTTGAGGCTCTGTTGGTAGAGTCTACCACCAATGGTCGAGTTGTAGAGATCCTCGTACCAGTAGGGTTCACGCTCCTCACGTTGCTCTCTCTTCGACCACCGTGAGTTCTTATCACCCTCACCCACCTTGGCAGGGAGCAGATGGAGAGGTAGCCCAAACGCCACCACAAGGAGCGTTATGTAGATCCACTTGCGGTGCTGCACGAAGCGGATGTAGCGTCTGTATAGTCCGCTCCACCACACTACCCCACGGCTGTGACTCCTCTTTGGCTCGATATGTTGCAGAGCACTTCGCTCGATGATCGCAGGGATGAAGAGAAGCGATATTATGAGTGAAACCGTGAGGTTGATGATTATCACGACAGCGAAATCCTCCAGATCAGCCTTTATGTAGTCGGGCATAAAGAGGATGATTATCAGCGACCCGATGGTGGTCAAGAGTGCCGCAAGGATCGCCACAAAGACGCGCCGATTGCGATAGTAGCTATAGTGGTCGACCATAATGATCGAGGTGTCGATGATGATACCAAACGAGACAGCTATACCTGCCAACGAGAAGAGATGCAGCTCAACATCCAAGAGGTAGTAGAAGAGTACGGCTATCAACACATTTGCGGCAAGCGTAAGGGCTATTATCGAGAGGTAGCGCACGCTGCGGCTCGCCACATAGACAAACAGCAGAAGGATCAGCAGCGAGAGCAGCGTTCGTCGCACCAGACGATATAGCTCCTCCTTGATCTCCTTGGCTGAGTCTTGCGATATTGTCACCTCGAAGCCGCTATCCATACCCTCTTCGAGTCGCTCCATCTCACGCTTCACACGATCCGAGAGGGTTATGATGTTAGCCTCCTCGTCGGCACGAATCGACATATTGATCGTGTTCATTCCATTTATGCGATAGAAGTTCTCCGACCCTCTCACCTTGCTCGTTATAAGTGATATGTCACGCAGGTAGATCGTTCGTCCCCCCACCTGCGTAATTGGCACTGCGCCCAAGTCGTCGCCCTGCTCCGTGACGAGTAGCAGCGTGATGCGCTCCTTGTGCCCCTCACTACTCTCCCTGTCGACATCACCGATGATGTTGCTCTTGCCCAAGAAATCTTTGATCGCAGCGGCAATAGATGATGCGTCGACACCATAGCTCTCCAAGAGCAACGGATCATACTCTATGTCGAGGTATGAGGAGTAGGCACCTGTCAGGGTGACGCTCGCCACCCCCTCGATCTGGGAGAGCGATGGTTCAATGTTCTCTGCGAAGTACTCCGCAATTAGACTCTTCGCCATATCGGCATTTACGACATAGGTGAGCAGATGTTTGCTATCGTTGCCCCCACTCGTCACCGACCCACCTGTTAGCGATGGGTAGCTCGCCTCCTCGGGTAGAGAACCCTCGACCTGCTTGATGAGAGATGAGATCTCGAAACGCTTTGCCGAGACGCTAACACCCTCCTTAAGGTTGATCGTGATGCGCCCCACCCCCTCCGATGAGGTGGATGAGATGCTCTCGATCCCCACAACCGTAGAGACAACACCTTCGAGGGGGCTAACCACCTCCTGCTCTATGACACGTGCCGACGCTCCACTCCAACGGGTGGTGATCGTGAGCTTCGACCCCTGCTCGGCAGAGGGCTTATAGGAGAGACGCACCATCGGCACAAGTGCTGCGCCAATGGTCATCAGAACCACCATTATCAGGATGAGCGAAAATGATGGTATGCTATCTAGGAATCCTCGTTTCATAGCCCTCATCTCCTCTCCTTATAGATTGTGTAGTAGAGCAGCGGAATGAAGAATAGACTCACCATCGTACCGAAGATCATACCTATGATGATCGCCAACGAGAGTGGGTATTGAAGATCCGATCCCATATCCACACGATGCAGGAATGGCGCAATGGCGAGGATAGTCGTGAGCGAGGTCATCAAGATAGGCTTCAACCTCCGATGTCCTCCGATGTAGAGTGCTCGCAGCAGCGACACGCCACTTCGACGCAGGCGGTTGATCGTGTCGACCTTGAGGATCGAGTCGTTGATGATGATACCACTCATCACGACAATACCGATCAGCGACATAAGGTTGAGACTCTCGCCCAACAGATATAGCCCCACGAGGACAAAGAAGATGTCGATGACAATCTCCAACAAGATGATGATGGGTTGGATGATGCTCTCGAACTGCGCTGCGAGGATGAAGTACAACAGAGCGATCGCAACGACAAGAATCAAGAGCAACTCCGAGACCATCTCTCGGCTCGTGAAGTATGATCCGCTATAGGTTGCCGTAAATGTTTTGTCGTCGGCAATCACCTCCTCCACAACCTCAATGATACGCTTCACCTCGCTATCCGATGCCTCGATGTAGATTGGGTAGTAGTCGCCGCCGCTGTTGGAGTGGAGGCGTTTGAAATCTTCGCCCCTGCGCTCCTCGACAATCAACGAGAGGGGGATCTCGACACCCTCGCTGTTGCGAACCTTGCTCGTCATAATGTCCGACAGCTCCGCACGCCCGTCACCCGTCACAACGGAGGTCGACACACCCCCTTGGTTGATCTCGAAGAGGGCGTTCTGGCTCACCGTGTTGCGCATAATATTATATATCGAGTTGTAGTTTACGTCGTAGAGTGCCATCGCCTCCACATCAGCTACATAGAGGATGTTTTGCTCCAGCAGAGGGCGAGAGATCGTAACCTCGGGGAGTGACTCGCTGAGCCTCTCTACAACCGTCAAGACCTCCTCCACCTTGGGAGCACCGCCACCCTGACGTTGCAGAGAGACGACAAGATCGCTGCTGCCGTCGTCGAAGATCATATCGAATATGTTACCCGAGACCGAGAACTCCACCACGCCATCCCGGAAGTGCTCCGCCATATAGTCGTTCGCTAGCCTCTGCGCACGCTCCAGCGACTCTGCGTCGTGGCACTTTAGGTAGACGATCGCCTCGGAGGTGGTGATGCTTGGCGTGTGCGACATCATAAACTGCTGCGTGCCGACCATCGAGGTGGTGTGAAGAGCCTCCGTGTCGAGGTGTTGGAGCAGCTCCGCCACACGTCTGTCGTTCTCCTCCAGAGATATGCCGCTGTTCCAGTCGATCTGCATTATCGTGTCGTCATAGCTAATTGTCGGGAGGTTGCTCTTGCTAATCTCGCCATAGATGAAGTAGGTCGCAGGGATTAGGAGCAGGAAGCTCAGCAGGATCGTGAGCGAGTGGCGCAGCGTCCACCTAAGCATCGCCTCATATGGGCGGTAGATGTTGAGCCGCTCGTTGAAGATATTTTTGCTATGCGCTCTCTTGCGATAGAGGGCGTAGAAGTAGACTGGCAAGACCAACACCGAGACCAGCAGCGAGGAGAAGAGCGCAATTGTCACCGCCATCGCCTGATCGTAGAACATAGCACCCGCCACACCGCTCAAAAATATCAGCGGCAGAAAGACCGAGCAGGTGGTGAGGATACTGCTCAACATCGGTGTGAAGACCTCGCCCACAGCTTTGGGGATCGCCTCCTTTAGAGCCATTCCGTCACCCCACCGCTGCATTATGTTGTCGATGACGATGATCGAGTTGTCGACCATCATTCCCACACCCAAGATCAGACCCGACAGCGATATGATGTTGATCGTGAT
>JBCQTK010000092.1:0-6863 GCA_047178665.1 Rikenellaceae bacterium
TCTCTTTTTTTGACATAAAAAATTACCTTAATTGAAACACGTTTCAATTAAGGTAATCAATCTTTTTGTATATCAATGTGTTACAGCAATTTTGCCAACTATTTTTGACCACATTGCCAACGGAAAGAATCGAGGTCTGCGCTAACGCCGCGCGGCAAGCAAGCTAGCTTTTATCTCTCTTTGCGGGCATTTGTTGCCCTACTGCTGGCGCGACCTCTTTCTGATATAGTCGGGGCAGGCGTGCATAAGGTAGAACACTAGAGCAACGACAACGAGCGCCAACCCGATGGTGTAGAGCGTCTGATAGCTCCACCACTGAGCGATACTCCCTCCGACCAACATTCCCAGACCCGACCCGAAGTCGAGCGCAATGAAGTAGGTGGAGTTGGCTGTGCCACGACGATTCGCCGCAACCAAATCGACCATCATTGATTGTATGGAGGGGGCGACCATTCCAAATCCTAGTCCCAGGAGGATAGATGATATGGGGAAGGTTGCGTCGCTGAGTGCGAAGATAAAGAGTGTCGCGGCGACGATGATGATCGCCGAACCAACCCTCACTACAAGGTCGTTGAGTCCGCGTCGGAGCGCACGACCTGCGATAATGCGAGCCACGATTATGCCAAACGCAAAGAGTAGGAAGAAGTTACCTGCATTTACGTCGATGCCGTGCTCTCCAATGTAGAGCGCTACGTAGACCATCAGCGACCCATAGAGGAAGTAGAGTAGCGCCATAAACGACGCTATCGGAGTCCCCTCGCGCAGGAAGAAACGGTCGATCGAGAGTGCTTCGTGGATGATTGGTTCGCGTGGTTTCGTCTTGACAAATGAGCCGATCGCCACACCTAGCCAGCAGCTCGCGGCAGCCATAATGAAGAGCTCGCGGTAGTCAAATAGCTCGATCATATAGAGCCCCAACATAGGTCCTATCGCCATTGCGAGGACTATGATTGCGCCGTAGTAACCGATACCCTCGCCACGTCGCGAGGAGGGGAGCACATCAATGGCTAGCGTGTTTGCCGCAGTCGTAACTAGCGAGAAGAACGCGCCGAGAAGAACGCGTGTCGCGATGAGACCAGCCACAGAGCTAGATACGATGTAGCCCGTGAAGAGCAGTGCAAATACCGAAAATGTGACGATGTAGAATTTGCGTCGATCAAACTTGTCGACAAGATAGCCCGAGAGAGGGCGCGTGAGTAGTGCCGTGATGATGTATGATGCTGCGACGACACCTGCCACCGACGAGTCGGCGTGAAACTCCTCGACCACATACTTCGCAATAATAGGCATCACTAGGTAGAACCCTGTGAACATCAGCAGACTCGCCACCGACAACAAAATAAAGTTACGATTGAAAAGCTGCTCCACTCTCACCTCCATTGCGCAAGATTTGTTATAGACAGAACCACCCTTTGTAGGCTACAGATTCGATCTCGACAAGTAGCTCGTCGCGGCATATGTCGGCGAAGATGTAGAGTGCGTCGTGTGGGGCATACCCCTCGACCACGTCGCGGATCTGCTCGAAATCCTCCTTGTGTTTGATGTAGACTCTCAGTGTCCTCGCTGCGCCACATTCGCTCTCGCGCAGTAGCTCGTCGATGTTCTCTAGTGTGATGCGAGTCTGCTCTGCTGCCGACACACCAACCAACGACTCCTCGCCTCGGATGGCGGCAGTGCCAGATATGTATAGCATATCGCTTGTGAGCTTCGCGCGCTCAAACTTGGGTGTCGTCTTTTGGCTCTTCTCGCCCAACAACACATCCTTCGAGTATGCGTGCGCTGCGACCTGCATCTTGTTGTCGATAGCGGCAACGGGCAGACCTACTACAGCGTCGAAGTCGATGGTGACACCTCCTGCCAACGCTCCGATACCTGTTGCGGCAGGGTAGCCGTCGACCCACTCACACTGGCTATATAGCTCGCTGCGTGCGTCGTTGAACTCCTGATAGTGTTGGTTCTCCTGATCCTCAAATGTTATCCTCTCGATATAGTTCCACTGCCTGACGATCGAGTCGATCGGCATCTCCTCCTGCTGAAGGATGGCTGAGATCGTGTCGCAGATAGCTTTCGTCTGGTCGTAGATTCGTCCTTTGTCGAGTTCGTTGAGTCCGCCGACGAGTATTCGCTTCGCCTCATCGTTGGTCATCAATATGTAGCGAATGTCATTGCAGTGTCGCTCCTCTAATCTCCAGTCCAGCTCGTCCCACCACACCTCTGCGGCGAGTGGCGACTCGAATGGGGGCTGCGCAACGAAGCTCCATACGGGCATAATGTTGAAGGGGAGATCTCTCAACGACTCCTCTACTGCAGCCTTGTCGGCTACATACTCCTCATTGTTCTTTGAGTTGCCAAAGAAGATAATGCGCAACACGCGACCGCCATTGATAATGGGGGTAATCTGTTCGAAAATACTGTTGACAGCAGATCTTATGCTCTTGATATTTGCCGGAGCAAATAAGAGGTGGTTTTGCATCATAGCTGGGCGTTCCTTAGTTTTTTACTATATTAGTATTAAGTTGCAATACTAGACCTTTAGGTGGTTATGTGTTATGTGACATAAAACACGTTCTTGGCGAACCCTAGCTGGGGGGTTAATCCAGCTAGGATGCCAAGAATAAAGGAGAAGTTTTAATTCATATTTAGATACAATGGTTAGTTGGATCTGTATGCAAATATAGTAAAACTTTTTCAATCTCCAAACAAAATTGCATAATAATACCCCCAATCTTTTAAAAAAAATTGGGGGTACTGCAGTTGTGTTTCTAAAAAATTAGAGCGTGAAGCTGACGCCTAGTGTGCTCCATATTTTGGGCATCTCAAGCCCTCCGTAGTCGTAATAGACTGTGCTCGCGATGTTTGTGGCGTCGGCATAGACCTTGAATCTGCCCCTCTCCCACGTCACTCGTCCGTCGAGTAGGAGGTAGGGGTCGTAGTCGACGATCTCGCTCTTGGCGTTGAGGTAGTTGCCTGCACGATCATAGAGCGACCCTGTGACGACGATCGAGATCGACTCTATGGGGCGCAGCGTGAGTGATGCAACAGCCTTGTTCTGCATATAGTTCTGCGCATAGAGCGAGATCATCCCCTCCGAACTCTTGTTCTGCGCGATGTAGCCATAGCTGAGGCTAACGCGTTCGACGAAGCCTCCGAAGTTGTAGCTTCCACTCCATTCGACGCCAACTGTTGTGAGGTCGGTGATCTGGCGTGCGTGGTAAATATCCTTGCTGCTGTCGTTCACGCCATCCTCCTCGCTGTGTGTCCAGTCGATTATGTTGTCGCCCTGGCGAAGATAGATCTCAGCACTACTGCTCCATCCTCCTCTGGCGAAGCTGCTCGATATGCGATATGTAGTCGCGCTCTCGGGTAGCAGGTCGGGATCGGGGATCTGTGTGGCTGACATATAATATAGGTCTGTGAAGGTGGGTAGTCGCATCGACTCGTTCACTCCGGCCTCGATCGTCAAACCTCTCGTTGGGGTGTAGCTGCCCGATAGGCTCCAGATCGGCGAGACACCGTAGGGGGTGGTGCTGACGCCTGCCGATGCTGACGCCGACAATCTGCTCCACCTCTTGGTGTGGCGGAGGTAGAAGTTGCCTATGGTGCGGTCGGCGGTGTGGGTGTACTTCCCGTTGGGCTCTGCCGCCTCGATGCCGAGGTTGGTGCTCCAGATGTGGTTGTAGGTGAGGTCTGCACCGAGCGTTGTGACACCTGCTGCCCATCTGTGGTCGGCGTAGAGTTCGGCGCCGATGTTGTCGGTGTTGTGGAAGTTTTCGCCTACGTCGCTGTGGCGAATCCACTCGTAGTTGTCGAAGTTCTTGCGATAGCTAACGCTGCTGTTGAGCGTGGAGCGGTCGCCGAGCTCCTTGACCCATCGTAGCGACGCTAGAGCCGTCTCGGTCGTCTCATACTGATATGGGTTCGAGAGCGAGTAGAAACCGTTTGCTCCGAACTCTCTCTTTTGGTAGCCCACCTGCGCGTCGAAGTATCCCCACCTTTCGGAGTCGTAGGTGGATCGAAGGTAGCCGTTCCACGTCTTGAACCCTGTGTTGTAGGTGTAGCCATCCGACTTGCGGTATGACCCTGCCCCGAAGAGGTTGAATCGTCCGCGTGTGATAGCGCCCGAGAGGTTTGCGTAGCCGTAGCCGTGTTGCCCCCCACTGAGGTCTAGCTTGAGGTAATCCTCGCTCTTGATTGGCGCTGTGCGGATGTTGATAGCTCCAGCGTAGGCGCCCACGCCCGACACTCCGTCGATCAGCTCGATCCCGGCGACAGACTCGATGTCGATCGGCAGTGAGTGTGTTTGATGTCCCGTGCGAGCATCGGTGAAGTTGATGCCGTTGAGCATAACTTGGGTTTGGTCAAAGGAGCCTCCCCTGATCGAAATGTCTGCCTGCGTCCCCTTGCCGCTCCTCTCCCTCACGTCGACCGACGGCGAGAGACGAAGCGCCGACTCCAGAGTCTGGAGGGGGGCGATGGTCTCAACCGAACGGTTGTAGATTGGGGTAGAGAGCATAGCGCTACGCGTTGGATTTGCCTTGGTGTGTGTTACCCCGACATCCCGCAGCTCGACGGTGCGAAGGATCGCTGTCGTGTCGGCTGGATTTGCGTACGCTCTGCTTGCGTCAAGAGAGACGAGTGTCATTCCGACCCAGAGAACCCCGATCACTACCTGCCGACTGAGCGACGCAAAGGCTGAGTAGCCCTTACGACTCCAACGTCGAAAGCAGATAACAGATCCTGTTCTGTGAATCTTTTTCATCTCTTGCTTGATTTTTAGATGATTAAATAATTTAGTTGTTGATCTCACTTGAAGATCGCCGCAAAGGTAAATAAAATTGCGCTACACGCAACATAATTCGTAATTTTTTATTTAACTTTGTCTCACAACAAAACCTACGACATAATGATAAACAGAAAGATTTTTTGCGGTGCATTAACCATTGTGCCGACGCTCCTCTGCGCGGCGGAGAGCGAACGACTCAACGTAATTGTGATACTCACCGACGATGTCGGCTACGGTGACGTGAGCTACACAGGGAATCCTTACATACAGACGCCAGCAATGCAAGAGCTCTATTCGGAGAGTATCTGCTTCGACAACTTCCACACAGGAACTACCAGCGCCCCAACTCGTTCGGGGCTAATGACTGGTGTCGACGGCAACAGAACGGGCGTGTGGCACACCATAGCTGGTCGATCGCTCCTAGATCTTGATCTCTACACATTGGGCGATCTGTTTAAGGACAATGGATACGCCACAGCGATGTATGGAAAGTGGCACTTGGGCGACAACTACCCATATCGACCCTGCGATCGTGGCTTCGACGACGTGCTCTGTCTCAAAGGCGGTGGCATCGGGCAGCTCCCAGACTACTGGGGCAACACATACTTCGACGACACATACTATCGTGATCGCGACATACCAGAGCCTCAGACGGGATACTGTACCGACATATTCACCAACGAGGCAATCCGTTTCGCAACCGAGAATAGCGACAACCCATTCTTCGTCTACCTCGCCTACAACTCTGCTCACGCACCGTTCAACGTCGAGGCGAGCTACTCCGACCCCTACAAGGAGATGGATGGGGTAGGTAATCCGATGATCTGCGGAATGATAACCAACATAGACGACAACATAGCTCGTCTGCGAGCGTCGCTGAAGGAGCAGGGGCTCGACAAAAATACTGTCATCGTACTATTTGGCGACAACGGACCCAACAACGTGAAACTCCTAAAAGAGAGTTTTGCCGACACCACATATAGCTACAATGGTGGACTGCGCGGAAAGAAGAGTATGGCGTGGGAGGGTGGTCATCGTCAAGCGATGTTGATGCACATACCTGGCGAGGGCGAGGTGCGAATCGACAACGAGCTAGCTATGGTCTACGACATTCTGCCAACGCTAGCTAACCTCTGCGGCATAGAGCCTAAGTGCGACAGAGAGTTCGATGGAGTAGACATTCTCTCGTCGCAGAGTCGCGCAGGGCGCATCGGCGTGGTAGACACGCAGCGCCAGGAGCTGCTGAGGGAGGGGGCTACATCTGCGGTGTTGATGGATGATTGGCGTCTCATCGACCGCAAGAAGCTATACAACATCGCGAAGGATCGCGAGCAGAGGGTAGATGTGGCGAAATCACACCCCGACATTGTCGAGAAGCTAGCGGCAGAATATGACCAGTGGTGGAGCTACGTCTCGGAGGATGAGGATGTACGCCACCCCATATATCTCGCCACAGACGTAAAGGGGGAGAGCGTGCTATTTACCAGCCACGACCTACACACGATGAACGGCAAGATGCCCGTGTGGAATCAGGGCTCTGCGCGTAGGAACGTCAACACAGACGGATTCTGGTCTGTATATGCACCAAAGAGTGGTAAGTACGACTTCGAACTATATCGTTGGAGCCCATTCACAGGGTTGAACCTCGACCAAGAAGCTCCCAAGGGTCGCAGCATACCCAACAGCACAAAGGTCGCTCCAAAGGGTGTCGCGATAACAAATATGAAGAGCGCTACAATATACATAGATGGTGTGGAGGTTGCATCAGTCTCAGACTTCCCAACAGACCAACAATCGGTGTCACTGCCCAACATAAAGCTCTCGGAGGGGTATCACGAACTACGTGCCGAGATAACAAACACCGAAGGGAAAAGCTACCCCGTGTGGTTCGTCCGCTGCACAAAGTAGTGCTGCCGAGTGTGCCTGTCGAGTGTGCTTGTCGGGTGTGCTTGTCGGGAACTGCGCTAACGCCGCGCGGGTAGGAGTGTTCGGAAGAAAAATAGCTGCATATTTTTAGGTTAAAATACTTTGAAAATATGCAGCTATTTTTTTGCTAATGCCATTGATTTTTCGTATCTTT
>JBCQTK010000093.1:0-6792 GCA_047178665.1 Rikenellaceae bacterium
TTATTCCATTCAGCAGAGCGAAGGAGAGTTTTTCTCTCTTTCCTCTCTGAAAAAATATTTTATCTCATTCCCTGCAACACTTCAACTCCTCAGTTGCATTTACAAGTTGAATTTAGGATATAATTTGATTAATCTAAATTTTATTGCATATCTTTGCACCCAGATGGATAAAAAAAGAGTATATATATATAATATTCGACGTTTCGAACAGATAATAGCAGCGCTACTACTGCTGCTTTTTGTCGGCTACTACACCAACGTATCGCTCCTTACCCATACACACATTGTAGATGGTGTCACAATAGTCCACTCCCACATCCACTCATCAGATCACGCCGAGCAGAATGGCGACGATGCACACTCGACCACCGAGCTATCACTAATATCTGCACTCAGCAACTACATAGCGCTTACAGCGGAGCTACACACTACGATTTGCTGCGACATTACTGAGATTACACCAATATTTAACGAGACAACAGAGCAACAAACGACAGCTCCACGCTGCACAATACCTCAACTGAGGGCTCCACCCGCAGAGTTCGTCATCGGATAATTACTACTACACATATTAAATATTATAAGTAAACACACCGCACAAGATCTCTGTTTTGCGCGGCGAGGGGAGACTTTGTACATCGCCCTCAACACAAATACAAATAAGACAATGAAGAAATTAACACTAATATACATACTATTCGCATTCGTAGCGCAGTTTGCTACGGCAGCAAACAACAACGAGTTCTTCGTGCGCGGTCACGTGATCGACGCCAACACACAGGAGCACGTACCACACGCTACAGTATTGATCGTCGGCACGACAATTGGAACTGTGGCTGACGAAACAGGACACTTCTTCCTCAACGGCATCCCTATGGGCGACCACAAGTTGCAGGTGTCGATGGTTGGTTATGCGCCAGAGAATCGCAACATCAAGGTTGACAAAAATAGCGATACTCTCGATCTAACGTTCAACCTAGTGGAGGATGTGATGTCGCTCGACCAGGTGATCGTATCGGCTAGCCGCACGGAGACAACACGTCGCCACTCTCCCACACTCGTATCGGTTATGCCATCGGATATGTTCGAGAGGGTGAACGCACCAACACTTGCCGACGGACTTACGTTCAACACAGGTATCCGCGTCGACAACAACTGCCAGAACTGTGGATTTACTCAGGTTCGTATCAACGGACTTGAGGGTAACTACTCGCAGGTGTTGATCGACTCACGCCCTATCTTCTCGGCACTAACAGGTGTCTACGGACTCGAGAGCATCCCTGCAGCGATGGTAGATCGTGTGGAGGTTGTACGCGGTGGCGGATCGGCACTCTTCGGATCGTCGGCTATCGGAGGAACTATCAACATCATCACAAAGACACCTGAGTATAGTGGCGCTGAGATCTCATCGACACTCACAGTCCTTGGCGACGGTGGCAGCACAGATAGCAACACCACAGCCAACGCTACATATGTAACAGACAACGGCAAGGCAGGATTCACAATGTTCGCACAGTCGCGTACTCGCGAGTCATACGACGCCAACGACGACGGATTCTCTGAGATCCCTGAGCTTTCGAGCAAGACAATCGGTCTGCGCACATTCTTCAAGACAAGCGACTACAGCAAGCTATCGTTCGCCTACGACGCAACGTCGGACTCACGCCGCGGTGGCGACAAGCTC
The DNA here is from genome assembly GCA_047178665.1 of Rikenellaceae bacterium. Lineage (GTDB taxonomy): Bacteria > Bacteroidota > Bacteroidia > Bacteroidales > Rikenellaceae > Alistipes. Next base: position 1,685 of record JBCQTK010000093.1, read on the forward strand.
AACGAGCCAATAGAGTTGTCGGAGGTTTGTGAGTCTGCATCGCACACTATCAACGCTGCATCGGTCAACTTTGACCTCTTCTCGCGCAACCGCTCACGCAAGCTCAACATCTACTCGTCGATGATGAACACAGCTCGCGATACATACTACAATGCCGCAGGTTCTACCGACGACTTCACCATCGCGACAGGTGCACAGTTCACCTCGAACTTTGACCGCGTACTATTTATGCCATCTGTGTTCGTTGCAGGATTCGAGCACACCTACAACAAGCTCTACGATCAGCAGTACAACTACTCACTATCGTCAGATAGCTCAGTGGGCGACGAGTTCCAGTTCTCAGACGAGGATCTCTACGTCGACAAGAGCGGATACGGCACAACAGAGCAGAAGGTCAACACCTATAGCCTCTACGCACAGAACGAGTGGAAGAACGACAAGGTTGGTATCTTGATCGGTGCACGCGCCGACTACAACACATTCATCGAGCGTGTTATCGTATCTCCACGTTTCAACTTCCGCTACAACCCATCGGATAGCTTCAACTTCCGTGCGACCTACGCCTCAGGATTCCGCTCTCCACAGCTCTTCGACGAGGATCTCCACATTATGATTGTGCAGGGTGAGCAGTCGAAGATCGAGAACGACCCCAACCTAAAGGAGGAGAAGTCTCACAGCTTCAGCGTCTCTGCCGACACCTACAAGACATTTGGACGCCTCTCGACCAACTTCCTTGTCGAGGGATTCTACACCATCCTCAACAATGCATTCACACTATCTGAGAGCGAGATGAGCGACGGATTTATCCTACAGACACGTACCAACTCTGAGGGAGCAAAAGTCTACGGAGCGTCGTTCGAGGCTCGTGCGGCTATCCCACGCATCGTTGAGTTCCAGGCAGGATTCACTGTTCAGCGCAGCAAGTACGACGAGTCGGAGGGACGCACACAGGGCGAGACAATCACCGAGGAGGGAACATTCGACTCATCAGCGGACGACTTCGAGTTGGAGTTTGCCGATGCAGCAGATCAGAACTCTATCCTCCGCTCACCCAACAACTACGGATACTTCTCAGCACGTTTCCCACTCACCAACAAGTTGACTCTCAACTCAACAGCTACATACACAGGCAAGATGTTGGTAGAGCACGTTATGGGTGGCGAGATCGAGGATGCAAATGGCTCGTTGGTCGAGTATGAGTACACAGAGTACATCAAGTCGCAGAACTTCTTCGATATGAACCTCACACTCACCTACGACTTCACCATTGCATCGGCAGTACGTATGAGTGTAACAGGAGGTGTTCAGAACATCTTCGACTCATATCAGAGCACCTTCGACACTGGAGCCGACCGCGACGCAGGTTTCGTCTATGGACCGATGAACCCACGTCGATTCACTATCGGCGCGAAGCTTATGTTCTAGAGCAGATAGAGCAACACACGAAAGGGGTGGCTACCGAATTGGTTAGCCACCCCTTTATATTTATCAAAAATCACTACACCCCCTTGAGCGTGAGTGATATACGGTGTCGCACAGTATCGACCTCTAGCACTTTCACCGTGAGTTTGTCACCGAGGTGAAGAATGTCGCTTGGTGAGGAGATGTAACGATCGGCAATTTGCGATATGTGGATCAACCCATCCTGCTTGATGCCGATGTTGGCGAATGCGCCGAAGGCGGTGAGGTTTGTCACCACAGCAGGGAGTATCATCCCCACACGGAGGTCGTCGATGGTACGAATCGTCGTGTCGAAACTGAAGCTCTGAATCTCGCTACGTGGGTCGAGTCCTCGGCGCTCCATCGCCTCCACTATGTCGACTATCGTAGCCTCACCCACCTCGCCTGCTATGTATCTCTTAGGCTCGATCTGCGCGCGCAGCTCTTTGTCGGATAGTAGTTTGGCGACGCTGCATCCAAGATCCTTTGCCATACGCTCCACTATGTGGTACGACTCTGGGTGTATGGCGCTGTTGTCTAGCGGATTGGTACCATCCTTCACTCTGAGGAATCCTGCCGCCTGCTCATACGCCTTTGCCCCGAGTCGCTTCACCTTGAGCAACTCCTTGCGCGAGGCGAACTTACCGCACTCGCTACGATGCAGCACAATGTTATGGGCGAGCGACTCACCGAGCCCCGATATGTGTGTCAAAATCTGCTCCGACGCGGTGTTGAGATTTACACCTACGCGGTTGACGCAGCTCTCGACAACAGTGTCGAGACGGCTCTTGAGCTTAGTCTGGTCGACACTATGCTGATACTGCCCGACACCGATCGACTTGGGGTCGATCTTCACCAACTCCGAGAGTGGATCGATCAACCTGCGCCCGATGCTGACAGCACCACGAATGGTTACATCCTCGTCAGGGAACTCCTTGCGTGCGATCTCTGAGGCTGAGTAGATGCTCGCCCCATCCTCGCTCACGACAAATATGTCGACCTTGTTCGAGAAGTCGATCGACCTCACCAGCTCCTCGCTTTCGCGTCCTGCCGTGCCGTCGCCAACAGCTATCGCCTCGCTCCGATGTCGTTCGACCATCTCCTTTATCCTCTGCTGCGCCTTGTGCCACTCACCCTGCGGAGGGTGTGGATATATGGTGCAGCGTTCGAGCAGGTCGCCTTCAGCCGACAACGCAACCACCTTACAGCCAGTTCTGAATCCAGGATCTATAGCGACCACGCGTCTCTCGCCCAGAGGCGACGAAAAGAGCAGCTGACGTAGGTTCTCGGCGAATATTGTGATCGCCTCGTCGTCGGCTCTCTCCTTTGCCTGCGCCATCATCTGACTCTCGATAGATGGGTAGATGAGGCGTCGGACAGAGTCGGCAATGGCTCTACGCATATACTCCACCGTCTCTGAGTCACGACGTATGAAGTAGCGCTCCGCAATAGATGCTAACTCATCTTTGTCGACAACGACGCTCACTCGAACCACCCCCTCGCTCTCGCCTCTCAACATTGCGAGCAGACGATGCGACGAGATATTGCGCAGCGGCGTTGTACAGTCGAAGTAGTCGGAGTATTTCACCTCCTCTTCGCGCCCCTTGACAAGTTTCGATCGCAGCACACCACGTCGCTGAAACTCTCTACGCACCGCCTCGCGCAGACGATCGTTCTCGGCAACTCTCTCCGCCACAATGTCGAGCGCGCCTGCAATTGCAGCCTCCACGTCCGCCACATCTGTCGTCACGAAACGCCTAGCCGAGGCAGCTACGTCGACCGTCCGCTGCGCCATAATGATGTTAGCCAACGGCTCCAACCCCAACTCACGAGCCACCGTCGCACGACTGCGGCGCTTGGGCTTATATGGCAAATATATATCCTCAAGAGTAGTGGGGTTCCAACACTCCTCAATGCGTCGTCGCATCTCGGGTGTGAGCGCCCCCTGCGCCTCTATTGTGTCGAGGATGGTTTGGCGGCGTGCGACGAGGGTTGTGTAACGCTCCAGCAGCTCCTTGATAGCACCAACCTGCACCTCGTCGAGCGAACCCGTCGCCTCCTTACGATAGCGGCTGATGAATGGGATGGTAGCACCCTCCTGCAGGAGCTTGATTGTGTTCGCAACCCCACGAGGTGGAAGCACGAGCTCCTTCGATATAATGTCGTTAATCATAACATAAAAGTTTACTGTAAAATATGGGGAGTTCTAACTCCTCGTCCACAACAAAAAAAGGGGTGCAGCCATCAGCCACACCCCTCTACTCATTTCGTTGCGCGCGCTCCCCTACTGCTGGATCTGCGACGAGTCGGCAACAACCATTGTCTTGTCGATACGAAGAGTCACGTTGCTATCAACCTCGATCAAGATAGATGTCTCCTTGACCTCCTTAACTACACCGTAGATACCTCCGGCAGTGACGATCTTGTCACCCTTCTTTAGTCCCTCGCGGAACGCCTGCATCTCCTTACGACGCTTAGACTCTGGTCGCCACATAAACAACCATAGTACCAAGATCATAAGACCAATCATAATGAACGAACCATACTGCTGGTAGAAGCCTCCATCTACAACACCATCTGTCATCTGAAGAAAATTAATCATAACTGTTTGTTAAATATTATTTGAATTAAAAGTTTTCTGCTTACCTACTCGTAACGACCCGACTTCAGACGCTCAACCTCCTCTGGTGTGAGGAATCTCCACTGTCCACGTTTGAGGTTCTTCTTCGTCAAACCTGCGTAGTAGACTCTGTCGAGTTTCTGCACCGAGTAGCCCAAGTGCTCAAATATACGACGTACGATACGGTTGCGTCCCGAGTGAATCTCGACACCGACCTCCGTCTTATCATCCTTTACATATGCAATCTCGTCGGCATAGATCTCACCATCTTCGAGCGTAACGCCCTCTGCGATAGAGTCCATATCTGCACGCGTCAACGGCTTGTTGAGCGCCACCTGGTAGATCTTCTTCTTCTTGTGCGATGGGTGCGTTAGCTGCTTAGTGAGGTCGCCATCGTTGGTGAACAGCAATAGTCCGAGGCTGTTCTTGTCGAGTCGTCCCACAGGATAGATACGCTCTGTGCAACTCTCGCGCACGAGATCCATCACCGTCTTGTCGGCGTGAGGGTCATCGTTCGATGTCACATACCCCTTGGGTTTGTTGAGCACGAGATAGACCTTCTTCTCACCCTGCACCTTGCTGTCGTTGAACTTCACCTCGTCTGTTGGCATAACCTTCGTACCCAGCTCAGTCACCACCTCGCCATTGATCGTCACCACACCTGCTGCGATGTAGTCGTCCGCCTCGCGACGAGAACAGAGACCCGACTGCGCAAGGTAACGATTTAGACGCATCTCGCCCGTCTGACGATTGGGGTCATACTTAGGATATGACTGCTGCTCGTCGTTGTTGTTACGACGTGGCGCGTAGGGCTTACGGTCGCCAAATGATTTCTTCTCGCCAAATGGCTTGCGATCACCATACGGCTTACTCTCGCCATACTGCTTCTTCTCGCCATAAGGTTTGCGATCACCATACGGCTTACTCTCACCATACTGCTTCTTCTCGCCATAAGGTTTGCGATCGCCATATGGCTTACTCTCGCCATACTGCTTCTTCTCGCCATAAGGTTTGCGATCGCCATATGGCTTACTCTCACCATACTGCT
>JBCQTK010000094.1:0-6151 GCA_047178665.1 Rikenellaceae bacterium
TCGGCAAGGACGAAGTTGCGAAGATAGGACCCTTCTTAACCGAGAACTCCTCGGTGCGCTGCGAATAGATCAACGTACCCACCAAGTCGGCAGGCAAGAGGTCTGGCGTGAATTGAATACGCGAAAAGTCTGCATCGACAGCCTTCGCAAGGGTTGTTATAGCGAGAGTCTTAGCCAATCCTGGCACACCCTCCAACAGAATGTGACCGCCCGATAGCAGACCAATGAGAAGCGTGTCGACCAGATGTGCCTGACCAACGATTACCTTCCCCATCTCGCGACGGAGTGTCTCGACGAAAAGAGATTCGCGCTCAATGCGCTCGTTAAGCTCCTTGATGTTTACTGTCTCACTCATAGAATTTTGATGTTTTTATTTTATTGTTGTCTTTATTTATTTCGTTCAAACGCTCGTTTGTACTAAAACGTTGCAATAACAAAATTATTATTTTTTAGCGAAACAAAAAATATTTTAGCAATAAAAACAACTCTCCACACCACAAAAAACACGAATGAGCGGCACCTGTCCACAAATGACAGATGCCGCTCACACTATATATCTAGCGCCAACTACTTCTCGATCAGCGAAATACTGCGCTGTATGAAGTCGCTGAGGCTCTTGCCCCTCAACATACCATTCGACAGAAGTGCGAGGTCGATAATTTGCTTAATGAGCGAGTTGTCGCGACCAATCTGCGTCAATCTCTCGTTGCGCTCATCTTTGAGCATCACCACCCTCTTCGAGAGATCCTCGCGCATAGCCTTCTCCTCCGATGTCAACTCCTCATCCTTCTTATCCTTCACCAACTCCTCGAAACGAGCCTCCTCGTCGACCGCAGCATTGATCTTCTTTGTCGTCGTCTTGAGCTTGTCACCATACGCCTCCTCGACACTGCCGAGGATGTCGATCACAATCGGGTGGTTGCCGTTTACTGCGATGGTGTAATTGTCGGGCATATCGGCGTAGAACTGACTCATTCCGCCACCTCCCGTAGCCGACATTTCCTTCATACGACGCATAAACTCGTTCTGCGTAATCACGACAGGGGCGTCGGTTACTGCCATTCCCTCGAACGTGATCTGATAACTAATCTTCTCATCCTTAGGCATCTGACTCTCGAAGGCTGGACGCAACAACTCCTGCTGCTGCGCGTCGATCTCGATCGTCACCTGCTCCTCCTTCTGGATCAATTTGTCGACAACGTCGCTGTCGACACGGACGAAACGTACCTCCTTACTCTTCGACTCATAGTAGTTGATGTAGTGGCTGTCGAGCTGACCATCCATCACCAACACCTGGTATCCCTTCGCCTTTGCCGACTCCACAAATGGGTGCTTCGCGATAGGGTCATCTACATATAGGAGTATCGTTGTTCCGTTCTTGTCGGTCTGCTCGCCCTTGACCGCCTCGACGAACTCGGTGCTGGTGAAGTAGCTAGCCTCCGTATTTTTCCATAGCATAAAGCTGTCCGACTTTTCGGCGAACTTCTCGTCGGTGAGCGTACCATACTCGATAAATATCTTGAGGTCGTCCCACTTCGACTCATAATCCTCCCTCATCGTGTTGAATAACTCCTGCAATCTATCTGCCACCTTACGAGTGATGTAGTTCGAGATCTTCTTCACGTTGGAGTCGCTCTGCAGATAGCTGCGCGATACGTTGAGCGGAATATCGGGCGAGTCGATCACGCCGTGTAGGAGTGTCAAATACTCGGGGACAATACCCTCAACCTGATCTGTCACATATACCTGATTGCAGTAGAGCTGCACACGATTCTTCTGCACCTCGAACTTGTTCTGTATCTTCGGGAAGTAGAGTATTCCCGTCAGGTTGAATGGGTAGTCGATGTTGAGGTGGATCGAGAAGAGTGGCTCCTCGCTCGCAGGGTAGAGCTCACGGTAGAACTCCTTATACCCCTCCTCAGTTATCTCGCTAGGCTTCGTCGTCCAGAGCGGTGCCACAGCGTTGATTACGTTATCTTTGTCGGTGTCGACATACTTGCCATCTTTCCACTCCTGCACCTTGCCAAATGAGATCGGCACTGGGAGAAATCGGCAATACTTCTTCAGCAGCTCCTCGATCTTTGCGCGCTCAGCATACTCTATCGAGTCGTCGCTGATGTGCAGCACGATCTCCGTACCACGCTCCATCGTCTCGTCGAGCTCCGCCATTTCAAATTCAGGCGATCCTGTGCAGCTCCACTTCACCGCCTTCGCACCCTCGCGGAACGACTGCGTAGTGAGCTCCACACGCTCCGCAACCATAAAGGCTGAGTAGAAGCCTAGACCGAAGTGACCAATTATAGCCTGATCCTTATACTTCTCCATAAACTCCTCAGCGCCCGAGAATGCGATCTGGTTGATATACTTGTCGACCTCATCTATCGTCATACCGAGACCACGATCGCGGATCGTGAGAGTCTTAGCCTCCTTGTCGGCAGTGATCGAGATTGTCAAGTCGCCGAGCTCACCCTTAGCCTCGCCACGCGACGAGAGAGTTTTGAGCTTCTGCGTTGCATCGACAGCGTTCGAAACAAGCTCGCGAAGGAAGATCTCGTGATCCGAGTAGAGGAATTTTTTGATTACAGGGAAGATGTTCTCCGAGGTGACACCAATTTTTCCGTTTTTCATAGTTTTTGTAAAATCTATTTTAAGTTTGCAATAATATTTTTTGTGACTCTTCGTACACCCTAATCATTACAAACGGTGTGCCAGTCAGTCGCGGCTGCCAAAATGTCAGTCTCACTGCCACCTCTTCGCCACAATTGCAAAATTCGCCTCTCTATCTCTTTAGGAAACAGGTCTTGAGCACAATGCTCGACCCCTCGATTCGGCAATCCACCTCCTCTGGGTTGTCGGTCAACTTTATCGACTTAACCTTCGTGCCACGCTTGATAACCATCGACGAGCCACGCACCTTCAGATCCTTTATCACCGTGACAGCATCGCCGTCGAAGAGCTCCGCGCCATTGCTATCCTTCGCCACAGCTGCCGTCTGCTCCTCTGCATCCGCCGCGCTCCACTCGTGTCCACACTCTGGGCAGGCGTTCATCGTCCCATCGAAATAACCGTTCTCGCCCTTGCAAGCTGGGCATATCGTAATATCACTCATTGTATTTAATATTTTAATAAATTCGTCAACAAAGGTAGTGGTTAATTGTCTAAATGCAAATAATAGGAGTGGGTATTAATACTTATTTTGGGTGCGAATGGTGCAAATATTTAGCTATAGACCCTCTATTTTTAGCTATTTTATTATCTTTGCATCGTGAAAAAATGTAATCGAAATAGTGTGTCATCACCTAGTTATGTGCTCTGCGAAGAGAGCCTTTTGTCGAACCTAAAGCTCATCGACCGCGTCAGAGAACTATCTGGTGCAGAGGTCATTGTAGCACTCAAGGCGTCGGCAATGTGGAGCATATTCCCACACCTATCCAACCACAGCGACGGAGCTACAGCAAGCTCACTCTCTGAGGCGAGATTGGTCAGAGAGGAGTTCGGCACACTCTCTCACACCTACGCACCGATCTACACAGATCGCGAGATCGAGGAGATCTTGTCGCTCAGTAGCCACATAACATTCAACTCTCTTGCGCAGTACGAACGATTTGGCGCAATGGCTCGCAGCCGCGGCGTCTCGTGCGGATTGAGGATCAACCCCGAGTACTCGCCTGTCGAGACCGATCTCTACAACCCCTGCGTAGCTGGTTCGCGCCTAGGTATAGCGAAGGAGTTGCTGCGCGATGGTCTGCCCGAGGGCGTGGAGGGGCTGCACTTTCACGTCTTGTGCGAGTCGCGCCCACACCATCTACGCCTTGCGTTGGAGGCTGTGGAGCGATGCTTTGGCGATCTGCTACCATCGTTGAGGTGGCTCAATATGGGGGGTGGACACCTAATGACACACGAGGAGTACGACTGCGACGAGCTGATAGAGGTTCTCCATTGGTTTCGGGGCCGACATCCCCACCTACGCCTCATTCTCGAACCAGGGAGCGCATTTACGTGGCGCACGGGTGTATTGGTCGCCACGATTGAGGATGTTGTGGTCAACGGAGGTGTCACGACGGCGATGCTCGATGTGTCGTTTGCGTGCCATATGCCCGACTGCCTGGAGATGCCCTACAAGCCTGCTGTGGTGGGTGCGCGAGATCCTGAGCAGGGCGAGATCGGTTGGCGACTCGGAGGCAACAGCTGCCTGGCTGGCGACTTCATCGGCGAGTGGGTCTTTGAGGATGGTCACACACCGCAGGTTGGCGAGCGCATAGTATTTGAGGATATGATCCACTACACTATGGTCAAGAGTACAATGTTCAACGGAGTGTCGCACCCGTCGATTGCGATCGAACGAGTAGGCGGCGAGATCGACGTAGTGAGAGAGTTCGGCTACGAGGATTTCAAAAATCGAATGTCATAAAACAACAAACACATAGATAACAGATGAAGGAATTTAACCCCACAAAATACACTTTGGAGTGTGTCGCAACAGGTCGCGAATTTGAGGACTCGGGCTGGGCAATGGAGGATCGCGAGAGCAAGTCTACCTCGCTGGTTCGCGCAAAGTATGAGAAGCAGCAGATCACCGTTGGTGGCGACGATATGGGACTCTACAAATTTGCCGACTGGTTGCCCGTCAACCGAATGTTGAATGGATCGTCTGCACCAGTCACATACAAGAGTAAGGGGCTAGCAGAGCACCTCGGACTAGAGAATCTCTACATCACATTCAGCGGCTACAACCCAGCTGTGGGTGCAACTATGCCGACCTGCTCGTTCAAAGAGACTGAGGCGTATAGCGTCTGTGCACGCGCCAAGGAGGACGAGGAGCGTGTGTTGGTCGTAGCCTCAGCAGGCAACACTGCGCGAGCCTTTGCCAAGGTCTGCTCCGACAACGACATAAAGTTGCTGCTATCTGTGCCTGCCGACAACCTCGACGCACTATGGTTCGACGCCCCCATCAAACCCTGCGTAAAGCTGATCGCCTGCGAGAAGGGTGGCGACTACTTCGACGCTATCCACCTGAGCAACCTTGCGCTCAAGTCGAGACTCTTCTATGCTGAGGGTGGCGCGAAGAATGTGGCACGACGCGACGGTATGGCGACAACGATGCTGTCGGCGACGACAACCATTGGCGAGATCCCCGACTACTACTTCCAAGCTGTGGGATCGGGCACAGGAGCTATCGCCGCGTGGGAGGCTAACCTACGCCTCATCGAGGATGGACGTTTCGGCAACAAGACTATGAAACTGATGGTGTCGCAGAACGCGCCATTCGTACCTATGTATAATGCGTGGAGAGTCGACTCACGCGAGATGCTACCCTACGACGACGACAAAGCACGCCGCGACGTGGAGATCATCGACGCCAAAGTACTCTCGAATCGTAAGCCACCATACGGAATCATCGGCGGATTGTACGACGCACTGAAGGCTACAGATGGCGAGGTGCTAGTGGCTACAAATGCACAGTCACGCAAAGCGAAGGAGCTCTTCAAGGAGCTGGAGGGTGTCGACATCTACTCTGCCTCGGGCGTTGCAACAGCTACACTCATCAAGGCAGTGAAGGATGGAAAGATCGAGAAGAATGCTGTGGTTATGCTCAACATCACAGGCGGTGGCGAGGAGCTCTTCAAGAGCAAGCACGAGTGTGTGAAGCTAGAGCCCAGCATCATCTTCCCCCTATCGGCAGAGGAGGAGGATATTGTCGAGAAGTGCGAAGCACTCTTCGGCGTCGTTCGCGAGAAGCCTACAGAGGAGATAGCAGAGCCAGAGCAGCCGTACGAAAGGAAGTGGAGCGCGCGCTAAGTTAGGCAAACAGAGGGTGAATCAGAGAGTTCATCTCTTTTACCGATATTGCAATGTGTTAAAGGTTGATGTCACAAACGACGTCACATCGCATCGGCACTCGGCAATTATAGAGGTGTCAGCCATAGGCTGACATAAACAAGAATAAGCTGTTACGCGTTGAAAGTTTACTTTCACAAGCGCAACAGCTTATTCTTGTTTAGTGCAAAGCACCCCTATAATAGCCGCAACAAAAGCAAATGCAAGCTAGCTTGCCGCCCGCGCGGTAGGAGTGTTCGGAAGAACCCCCTCCTTATCCAAAGAACAAGCTAGGGTCTCCTCCACAGAGTTTAACAATCTCTATCATAAGTTG
>JBCQTK010000095.1:0-6001 GCA_047178665.1 Rikenellaceae bacterium
TGAGCTTGACACTATTTATAAGATTTGTCATCTCATTAGGATCGCTCTCGATGTCGTATAGCTCGTCGTAACCATTTGGGTTGAACGAATATTTATACTTTGGTGTGCGGATAGTGCGGACACCAAACCAACGACCATTATACTTCTCGTAGCGGTAGAACGATACATCGGGCACACCCTCCCACGCCTTGTCGCCCGTAGCGATTAGCGGAATGAGCGAGCGGCTATCTACATTAGCATCAGTGGGTTGTAGGTTCATATACTCCACCAAAGTCTGGTTGAGGTCGATGAGCGATACTTGGTGATCGACCGACTTAACCTTTGTCGCCCCCTTTGGCATCTTCACCAACATCGGGATCTTCATCAACCCCTCGTAGGCGTATGGTCCTTTGTCGTAGAGTCCGTGCTCAGCGAGCATCGTTCCCTGATCAGAGGTAAAGACGATCATCGTATCATCCCAAAGCCCCTCCTTTTTGAGTTTGTCGAAGAACTCGCCCAACGCCTGATCGAACATCGTGCAGAGACCCATCGAGTATGATATTGTCTTGCGCCAGTCGTCATCGCTCATATGAGCAACATCCATCCACGGCCAGAGGATGTCGTGCTGAAACTCCAAACCCTTCTTCTTGTTTTTGAGCGACTCTGGGAGTACAATATCACGATAGTCATACATCGTGTTCCACGGCTCGGGGACACGATATGATGGGTGTGGAGTGTGGAAACTCAACGTCAGGAAGAATGGGCGAGAGTCATCCTCATCGAGTTCGTTTATAAACTTCACACCATAATCGACCTGCTTCTTCGCCTCGGTCTGCTCGTATGTTAACTTCTGCGTTGCGTAGTACTCGGGCTTCTCCTCGAACTCCTTGACTACTCCATTATCATCGGGATAGTATTTCTTTGTAACGTCGTAGTTTGGGCGAGGCTGTTTGCGGATCAGCGTCTCGCTTGTTGTGATCTCGCACTGCTCTGCGCCACGATCGGCAGGGGTGATGTAACCCAAGTGCCACTTGCCGAAGTATGCTACGTTATAGTTCGCCTCCGAGGCCCACTCATATATTGTCGAGCACTCTTTGTCGAGCGTAAGATCCTCGCAGTGCCATAGGTTAAGGTTATCCTCCAACCCTGTTCTGTGCCCCAAACGCCCTGTGAAGAGCGCGGCGCGAGAGGGGGTTGAGAGACCTGTCGTGGTGCAAGCATTCTCGAAATTTACCGCCTGACTACGCAACATATCGAGGTTTGGAGTCTGCAACTTACCACCTCCATAAGCTGTCATATCGAGGCGCATATCGTCAGTGATGATAAAGACAACATTCTTAGGTTTCTCCGCCTTTGGTGCCGCCACTGCCGTCAAGGCAGGGAGCACCATTGCAGCAGCTGTTAATACTCTTTTCATAGGGCTTACCACTTTACAGGAACGAATACTGACATCTCATACTCGCCACGGTTCGACCACGTGTAGTATGGTATGAGCTTCAACTTAAACTCCTCATATCCACCCTTGATAGGGGCGTATAGACCGCTCTTGTCGAACGACGACTTACGAACCAATGCATCGGCAGAGATAGTCTTAACACCACCCAAAAGATCCTCCTCGAACTTAACGTCGAACTTAGTGTCGATCGGTAGCAAGATGTTGTCGATCGTCACACCCTTTGGTAGATCCTTACCCTCGACGCAGTAGGTGAGAGGTCCATACGATACTGCGACTTGATTGCGCACCTCCTCGACCATTGGGTTCGCCTCGGTGATTACTGGCTTCATCGGCAATGTAAGCTCCACCTTATCGCCTCGATTCCAAGTGCGGTCAACAACAGCGAAGAGACCTGTTCCTGAGATCGGCATATCGACACCATTTACCTTGAGCGTTGCCCCCTCAGCCCACTGTGGGATGCGGAGCTTCAACGCAAAGTTATTCTTCTTGTCGCCACTATATGTCATCACTACATCCTCCGACCAAGGGTAGTCGCTCTGCTGCGAGAACTTCACGCTCTTGCCATTTAGCTTCGTGTCGATCGAGTTGCTACCATATAGTGTTACGAAGATCGAGTTATCATCCTTAGCATATGCGTACTCCTTCGACTCTGCCAAGAAACGAACAACGCTCGTTGGGCAACATACGCAGGTGCACTCCTCTGTCCAACGCTGGTGGAAGTCGAGCGATAGGCAGTTGTGATCCTCGCCATACCATCTCAAGACGTTTGTGTAGTAGTAGCTCTTGCCATCCAACTGCATCGCAGAGAGGTTGTTGTAGAACGCCTTCTCCATCGTGTCGAGGTACTTTGTCTCGCCCGTTAGCATAAAGAGTCGCCAGCTGTAATATGCGCCATAATATGTTGCGCAGGTCTCGTTATAGGCTGTTGCACTCTGGATGTGGTATGGCTTTCCGAACGCCTCGTGCACACACTCTGTTGCGTTGCGTGGGGTCTCTGATCCGCCACGGTGGACGTTACCTAGACCGCCTGTGAATGAAGCTTTGCGAGTGTAGATGTCGTCCCAGATATTTTTCAACGCCACGATCAACTCCTCATCGTTGGTCTCAGCCGCGTAGTCCGCAGCACCGATGTAGAGGACTGGACCCAACACTGCGTGACCTACGGCACGTGTCTCGTCGCGAAGTTTCGTGTCATTCTGGTTCTGTGTCTTACCTTTGTTGTGACCACGACCTGTGATAAATCGGTTCGCAAGGTTCAAATAACGCTCCTCGCCCGTTGTGCGGTAGAGCTCCATAATGCCCATAATCTGCGTTGGGTTAAAGTCAACGTCAGATAGCTCAGGTGTCACCTTTGCGAAGTACTTGTCGAGGAAGTCACCCACCTTGATAGCTGCATCGAGGAGTGTACGATCGCCCGTCACGCGGTAGTGCGTACACGCCAACGTGAGGAGGTGCCCCATATTATATGTCTCGTGCATACCTGTCGACTTGAAACGCACATCGTTCTTGAATGGTTTGTTCCACGCCCTCTCCGATCCTGTCACGCCATATCCAATCTGAGTGTGCGTTGTCGAGTAGCCATCCTCGGCGATCGACTTGGCGATATACTCCGCCTTTTGGTTGATCTGCTTTTGTAGTTTAGGATCTTTGGTCACGGAGTAGACCGCAACCTGCGCCTCCAACCACTTGTAGTAGTCACCATCCTGCCAAAATGTACCCTTGAAACCATCGCCCATCTCCATATCGCCTGCGAGCTTGCGGAAGTTATCCTCCGAGAATCCCATAAAGTACTCATACTGAGCAGGAATTAGGTTCGGCATAACCATATCGAAACGCTCCTTCCAGAATCCATCTGTCCACTCGACATCTCCAATGTTGACACCTTGTGCCTTAACAATCGACTTATCTGTTGCTGCGACATAAGCGTCACCGCTATTGCTCTTCGCCACACCCGACAGCACTGTCGCCGAGAGGAGTAATGACGCTAAAATTCTTCTTTTCATAATTATCTTTAGGTTAGTTTGTTTTTCTATTTTATTGCGAAATAGTTGAGCTTATCTTCGTCGACCTCGACACCCAAGCCATAGCCCGTAGGTACATCAATATATCCATCTTTCGCAGCGAATGGTTGCGTGGTCAACTCCTCACGAATGCGGTTAGGACTGCGGTCAAACTCCAACAAAGGTTGCTTGTCGAAGAGTCGTCCCGGGGAGTATTGTAGGTTTGCGGTGATGTGTAAATTTGCTGCAATAATAATTCCTGTTCCCCAGTTGTGTGGGGTCATCTCAACGTGGTATGTGTTGGCGATTGTCGAGATACGTTTCGCCTCCGTGATACCGCCCGTAGTTCCTGTCTCGGGCTGGATGAAGTCTACGCAACGATTGTCAAGCAGAGTCTTAAATCCATCACAACGGAACTCACACTCACCCGATGCCAAGGGGATTGAGGTGCGCGCACGTAGCTCTCGATAGCCTGCATAGTCGTCGGGCGAAAGGGGCTCTTCGAACCACATAATGTCGAACTCCTCGATTTTACGAGCGAGCTCCACCGCCTCACGAACGTTGTAGGCGTGGTTGGAGTCGACTCCCAGCTTTACGTTATCTCCAATCGCCTCGCGGATAGCCCTCACATTCTTCACATCCTGCTCGATGCCCAAGCCCACCTTCATCTTCACTGCCGAGTAGTTCGCCTCACGATACTCACGTGCCTCATCTGCCAACATCTTCTCCATACACCCCTCCATCTTGTCGGTGAAGTATAGCCCTGTTGCGTAGACCTGCACACGCTCACGGAAACGTCCGCCAAGCAGAGTCGAGATAGGTTGTTTAAGTATCTTACCCTTCAGATCCCACAACGCAACATCTATCGCCGAGATTGCCGACATCAACACCCCTTTTCGGGCGTAGTCGATCGAACGACGGAAGAGTTTGTGCCAAATTACGTCGCTATCCAATGGCGACTCTCCGATCACCATTGGCGTTAGGAAGTCGATACCTGCCTTTATAATGTTGGCCGGTCCGTAGCCCTCACCCCAACCAACGAAACCACTCTCTGTGGTGATCTTTACTACGCATATTAGGCGTGAGGCGTAGTCGAATTGTGAGAAGTAGAATCTCTCGTCGAGCGTGTCGGACAAGAGATATGTCTCTATTGTTTTTACCTTCATAGTTATAATTTATTATTTATAATGCTGCAAGCTGATCCTTAAACGTCAGGATCATACAAGCCACAATCAACACCACCGCAGCAGCAGACATCAACACAAACGACACCTTAGTGCCTCGCCACTCACCGCTCAAATATCCCCATACATTACCAAAGATTAGCGACAACGCCAACATCACAGGCCAAGTAATCACGTTGCCCAACTCTCCCATCGAGACCGCAACGATACCACTCAATCCAAGTGGCAAGAACCACAAAAATCCTGTTATCACAGCCCACACAGATGAGGTACGAGCCGCTCCGCCTCCCATTGTCGAGAAGTCACTCCACGTATTATTCTTACACAGCAGATAGATCGCATAACCCAAGTTCATCAAGAGACCACCAAAGACAACCGTTGCACGCGCAGGAATTGCCGATGTTGCATCGCTCGCCCCAAACGTCTTAGCCGACTCCACGATAGGGTTTGCAGCCTCGAAACCGATGTTGAGCAGTGACGAGAGAACTCCCGAGAGAGTTACGATAATAAGCCCTGTGACAATGCTCTTTTTAGCACCACCATTCGACTCCTCAATATTATTTTGTTCACGATCGCGCAAGATTCCTGAGTATGCCGACATCGCAACACCGACCAACATTATCGACACACCGATAATAACATAGATAAACGATGGCGACTCCGTAACACCCTCTATTCCAAAGAGTGGAATGATCGCACCCAATCCACCTGCGAGACCCATAACCACGCCATTGGTGATCGAGACACCCACAAAATTTACGCTCACACCAAATAAAATTCCTCCGATTCCCCAAAGAAAACCGAGCAAAATAGATTTGAAAAGCACATCTGTCGAGGTCGAGAATATTGAGTCAAAGAATGAGGGGAAGCCAACCATACCCCACACGATCGGGATAATCAACATTGCCGCCAGCGAGTAGATAAACCAGAACGACTCCCACGAGAGTGGTTGCTGTCGCTTCATTCCCATTCCGAAACTTCCCTGCGCAAAACCGGCTAGAAGAAGTAGTAAAATTCCTGTTAATGTCATATATTTTAGTTTTATTAGTTAGATTGCGGTTGATTTGTATGTTGTCTGACAAATATAGTAATATATTTTCAAACTTCACCATTATATTTGGAAAAAGTTTGAAAATATATCGAATTTAATTTTTAGCGTTGCACTCGTCCCGATGCATCGCCCCCTGCGAGTGCCTCCACCTCCTCAATAGAGACGTGGTTGAAATCACCGTTGATGGTGTGCTTTAGAGCTGACGCAGCCACCGCAAACTCCAACGCCTCACCCTGATTTGGTTTGGTTAAGAGTCCGTGGATGATACCACCCGAGAATGAGTCGCCACCGCCTACGCGGTCTACAATAGGTTCGATGTCGTAGCGTTTTG
>JBCQTK010000096.1:0-5996 GCA_047178665.1 Rikenellaceae bacterium
CTCTTTTTTTGACATAAAAAATTACCTTAATTGAAACACGTTTCAATTAAGGTAATCAATCTTTTTGTATATCAATGTGTTACAGCAATTTTGCCAACTATTTTTGACCACATTGCCATAATCTCAGATAGCAACGTATACTACCAAATTATATAGGGTGACTACAAATTGATTGTAGCCACCCTATATAATTATATCTGCTCCTGTGTTGCGTCTGCCCTGTGCGCCGACCTCTACTCGTCGTCGTCGCTATCTGCCATTGTGGTGTAGACGTTTGTCACATCCTCGTCGTCCTCAAGGCGCTCGATCAGTTTCTCCATATCTGCACGGTCGTCGCCTGCGAGCTCCTTCGTGTCGGTTGGTATGCGGACAGACTCGCCCGATACGATCTCGTATCCCTGCTCGTCGATCCACTTCTGGATAGCACCGAACGACTCGTATGCTGCCGACACGTGCACCTCTGTGCCGTCTGCCTCGAACTCGTCGACACCCAAGTCGATCATCTCCAACTCTAGCTCCTCTGCGTCGATACCCTCAGGGATATTGAATTTGAAGGTGCACTTATGCTCGAACATAAACGCCACACTACCATTGGTACCCATTGCGCCGCCACACTTATTGAAGTACATACGCACACTAGCCACCGTACGGTTGATGTTGTCGGTAGCAGTCTCGACCAATACAGCCACGCCGTGAGGACCATATCCCTCGTAAACAACCTCCTTATAGTCCGCCGTATCCTTTGATATAGCTCGCTTGATTGCTCGCTCCACATTCTCCTTAGGCATATTCTCTGCCTTAGAGTTCTGGATCAAAATTCGCAGACGCGTGTTTGCTGCGGGGTCTGGACCTCCTGCCTTCACTGCGATCTCGATCTCCTTACCTATTTTGGTGAAAACGCGAGCCATATTGCCCCAGCGCTTCATCTTTCGTGCCTTGCGGTACTCAAATGCTCTTCCCATTGTGTTGCTATATTTTTGATATTCTTATTTTACAATGACACAAAAGTATAAAAAAAATTGTTATCGAGAAAGATTATCTCTACTTTTGTGGTAAATTATACTTATAAATATATATAATAACACTCAGTATGAAGATTACAGCAAAATTAGACCACGTTAATATCAACGTAACAAACCTAAATCGCTCGATCGAGTTCTATCGCGAGGCGTTGGGTCTTGTGGAGGTCGAGCGCAAGAGCTCCGACGATGGATCATTTGAACTGGTCTACTTGGGCGATGGGGCGCAGAACGTGAGGATCGAACTGACGTGGCTAGCTGACCACACCGAGGCGTATGACCTGGGAGAGAATGAGTCACACATCTGTTTCAAGGTGGCGGAGGATTACGACGCAGTGCGCGAGTACCACCGCTCGATGGGATGCGTGTGCTACGAGAACGAGGAGATGAGGCTATACTTCATCAACGACCCCGACGACTACTGGATCGAGGTGCTCCCTGCAGAGTGGAAATAAAGATCTAGGATAGAAGCAACAATAACGAGAAAAAAATTATAGAATTATGGCGAGAGAACAACGACCACAAAACCCCGTAGTCGAGGAGGCTGTATCGATCCTCCGTAGCGGCGGCATCATCCTCTACCCTACCGACACAGTGTGGGGCGTCGGGTGCGACGCGACCAACGAGGCTGCAGTAGCGAAGATATATGAGCTGAAACAGAGCGAGAACAAGAGAGCGATGATCGTGCTCTGCAACACCCTCGATATGGCTGCACGCTACATACAGCGCCCTCCGATGATTGCATTCGAGGTGATGGAGGTATCAACAAAGCCACTGACGGCAATATTGCCAGGCGGCGCAGGCGTCGCAGCGAACCTAATCCCCGAGGAGGGTACATTGGCAATACGCGTTCCCGACCACGAATTCTGTCAGGATCTGATTCGCCGTCTCGGACGCCCCATAGTCTCTACATCTGCAAATTTGTCGGGCGAGGAGACTCCACGACGACTTGCCGAGGTCGAAAAGGAGATCGTCGAGGGAGTGGACTACATCATACCACCTCGATTTGAGGGCAACGCAACTCGACGCGCATCGTCAATCATTCGGTTCGAAATGGACGGTTCGTTAGAGATCGTCCGAGAGTAAACGCACGAAAAAAGGCGGGGTCTGCGCACTACAAAAGAACAAGGTATAGAGCTTTATGAAAGTGAACTTTCAACGCTCTATACCTTGTTCTTTTTATGTTTTTATGTCGGCCGTTGGCTGACATCCCTATAATTGCCGTGTGTATATTTAGGGTTTAGATCCTGAGTTTATATCACATCTGTGAAATTGCTCGTGACATCATCCGCTAACTCACTACAGCTCCATCACCCACTCTGCAGGGTCGTGTGTCAATGCAGCCTCCTCCTTCATCTGTTTGCGGAGTTGAGCCACTCGTTTCGCATACTTCTTCTCCTTCGAGAGGTCGTTCATCTCCTTGGGGTCATCCTTCAGGTTGAATAGCTGCGTAGTGTGCTTATCTTTCACGAAGTACTCGATCAGCTTCCACTCGCCGTCGCTCACAGCACGCTGCTTAAACACATATCCGTGATATAGATAGTCGCGTGTACGCTTCTCGCTCTCGATGATAGGCATCAAGCTAACACCGTCGACAGTCTTTGGTGTCTCCACGTCAACTAGCTGACACAGCGTAGGGAATATGTCGATCATCAAACAGGGCTCGTCGCGCACAACGCCTTTGGGCACAGAGCTACCCTCAGCACCCTTAATCATTAGGGGCACGCGGATACTGTGCTCATACATATTCTGCTTACCCAACAGACCGTGCTGACCAACAGCCAAACCATTGTCTGCCGCAAAGATGATGATGGTGTTGTCGTAGACACCGAGCTCCTTGAGGCGCTCGATGAGGCGTCCACAGCCCTCATCCATATGGCTTATGCAGGCGTAGTAGTCGCGGATCTGCTCGCGCGTTGCCTCCTCGGTGCGTGGGAATGGCAACAACTTCTCGTCGCGGATGCGGAGCTCGCCATTGTCGAACGGATGCTCGCCCACGAAACTATCTGGTAGTTTTATGTCGTCTACATTATAGAGGTCGAGAAATCTCTGGTGCGTGTTGCGCGGATCGTGCGGCAACATATAGCTCACCGACAAGAAGAATGGTTTGTCGCCACCTGCATTGTCATCGAGATACTCCAGCGCCGTGTCTGTAAAGATGTCGACCGAGTGTTTGCCCGACAGCGCATAGTCGCCCTTCTCGTACGTCACAATATTGTTGCCCATAGGCGTCAGCACAACGGGGCGATTTTTGTAGATATAGTTACCCGACTCCTTGCGGTCGTGCAGCGGCACGTTCCAGTGGTCTGCCATACCACCAAAGTAGATCGCCGTACCCTCGTTGAACGAGCGGTTGTACGCCTCACCGCCATTGTGCCACTTACCTGTGTGGAACGCCGTGTAGCCACAACTCTGGAGCGTCTCGCCGATAGTGGCGTGCTCGACAGGGATAGTTCCACCATTCTTAGAAAGCGTGTGGAGATACTTTCCGCTCATAATCATAGCGCGGCTAGGCATACTCACAGCGCCCGACGTGCCACCCATAATATATGTGCGCGAGAGCGTCGTCGCATCCTCCGCAAGCCTGTCGATGTTTGGCGTCAACACAGCCTCCTCACCGAGCATACCAACCGCACTTCCTCGCATATCATCGGCAAGGATCAACAATATGTTGGGCGCCTTGCTCTGCGCAGCAACAGATGTTATAACAGCTGCAGCACCTCCTAATAATAAATACTTCTTCATCTTGGTCTTTCGTAATTTGTTTTTTTACCTATTAATATATCAATATAACAGTTACTAGCATAATGAATCACTCTTCGCAATACAAATTTACACAAAACCTGCTAGCTAAAGCACCTCTAATTGTTCATTATTAGCTACAAATTACTCAATACATAAAAGGTATGACAAAAAACATTAATCGACAGTCAACTGCGAGTCCCACCAAGTCTTGTTGGGCATAAAGTTGGGGCTCAACATATTCTTGCGCTCCTTCTCCTTACCCTCCAACATCTTAGTACGCCACTGCTTCTTGAGTTTTGCCTCCGCCGCAGGTGAGTAGTCGGGGTCAGCAGTTGGCATAAGCGGATTGCACTGCTCCAACCACGCTGCTAGCTCTGCGCTCAACTCCTTCACCTTGTCGGGATACTGCGCATTGAGGTGCTCCTGCTCCGAGATGTCGATAGCGAGGTTGTAGAGTTCACAACGTAGATCCTCGTAGTAGTAGATCAACTTCCAATCCCCCTTGCGGATGATTGCCGAGGGCTCACCACCCTGGTTGCCGTAGTGTGGATAGTGCCAGAAGAGCGGACGCTCAGCGATAGCTCCACCACAGAGGAGCGGCATAATGCTGACTCCATCAACCTTAACCTCCGCAGGCAGATCGACACCAGCAAACTCCATAACAGTTGGGTAGTAGTCGATACCGATCACAGGTGTGTCGCACGATTTTCCTGCCACATCCTTCAACTTAGGGTTCTTGACGATCAGCGGAACACGAATACCACCCTCATACTGCATACCCTTACCACCGCGTAGTGGCGCTAGGTTAGTCGAGAACGAATCGCCCGACACCACACCACCATTGTCGGAGGTGAAGATGATGAGGGTGTTCTCGTCGAGCCCCATCTTCTGGAGGTTGTCGAGCACATATCCCACAGCGTCATCCATATGTTTGATGAGACCTGCATAGACTGGGTTGTCCTGGTTCTGACGAACAGGCATCGAGCCGTCGCACTCAAATCCCTGAGTCGCGATACCCATCTTCTCCGCCTTCTCGCGGAAGTAGCTCCAGTACTCCTGCGTTGTTTGGATAGGGCCGTGAACTGCGTAGAACGACAAGTATGCGAAGAATGGCTCCCTCTTGTGGCTCTTCTTGTGATCCTCCATAAACGATACTGTCTCCTTCGCAAGTCGCATCGAGAGGTTCTCGCCAGGCGTAATGTTCTCTAGCGCAGGGTTCTGATATGGCGAGAAGTAGCCGCCGTTAGGTCCACCACTGGCCCAGCCACCCTTGTTGATGTCGAAACCACTCGCCTCGGGTAGACTCGCCTCCTCGTCGCCAAGGTGCCACTTGCCAGCCATAAATGTGCGGTAGCCATTGTCGCGGAGCAGCTCTGGCATCAGCGTCAACTCAGGGTCGATCTGCCAATCATACTCGGGAGGTAGCATCTTCGTGAATCTATTTCTCTCGCGCCACTCGTCGCCCGACGGTGCGCCGATGAAGTTAGTGATTCCGTGCTCAACAGTGTAGAGACCACTCAAGATACTCGCGCGCGACGGGCTCGAGACCTGGCAGGCTGCGTACGCATTGGTAAATACAACACCCTCGCTCGCCAACTTGTCAATGTTGGGGCTCTCGTAATACTCACTACCCATATAACTTAGATCGCTCCAACCCAAGTCGTCGACAAGAATAAACAGGACATTCTGAGGAGCATTTTTTGCCGCCTGCAGAGCGCAGGGCGACATCGCCGCAATAGTTGCGAGCGGTAAGATTAGTCGTTTCATTAAATCAATATGTATTGGTTATTTTAGTCTAGACACAAAGGTACAAAAAAAACGACTAACAAGCAAAAGTTAGTCGTTTTTTATCTAGTAGCGGGAGAAGGACTCGAACCTCCGACCTCCGGGTTATGAGCCCGACGAGCTGCCAACTGCTCTATCCCGCGATTTGTGGTACAAAGGTAGAGTATATAATCGACATATCCAAATTTTATGGCAACTAAATTGTAAAATTTAAGTATATGGGCGAAAATAGGCGGATAAAACGAAGTTTTAGTCGAAGATTTTTTAATACAATAACAGATTGAGAATCAATCTATTAACAATCGCAATATAGACAAATGTAAGCTAGCTTGCCGCCCGCGCGGTAGGAGTGTTCGGAAGATTAATTTTTGACATAAATCGAGTCTATTAAAAAAAATCAACCCTTGCCATATGACGTAGAACACCGATTTACATTAGCGGCACAGG
>JBCQTK010000097.1:0-5797 GCA_047178665.1 Rikenellaceae bacterium
TGGTTTCGGTCGGGGCAACGAAGAATCGTTTTCCCTCACGCTCGCTCGACAGTATCATTGGAGTCTGCTGCTCCGTTTGCATCTCTCGCTCGACCTTTGTGAGCTGCGAGAGTTGTGCGGTGCGCTCGTGGCGGTGTAGGCGTGAGGTGACGGAGCAGCTCGCAAAAAGAGTAAGCGCAAAGAGTGAAATAGTTGTCCTCATTAGAATAAGTAGTTAAATGTTAGCCCAATACGTGTTGGCGAGAATGCGATCCGCTTGTGGTGGTAGATATACTCCGTCTCCCACTCGTCGGGCGATGGGTCATACTCCTCGTCACGTGTGTATCGTAGCCCAAACCCCACCTCTGCCGCCACGTTCCAATGCACCGACAATATCCACGCATAGCCGTAGCTCACGCCCCAACGGAACGACTCACCATCGTATCGCCTCGCCTCATTGCCTACGTCATAGGCGGTGTAACCAAGCTGCGAGCCGACAAAGTGCCCCACGAAGTTCTCGAACATCCAGCACTTTACACCTACCTCCGTGCCGTAGTGTTTGAGGGCTAAAGACTCCGTGCTGATCGGGTTGTAGTGTGCAGCAACATCGAGGGTGATGTTGTCGGTGAGGGCGACATCCAAACCGACATCAAGCGTCCCTGTCATCGCTGCGAGGGCGTTGATACGTGCACTGCAAAATTGGGCGGAGGCGGTGTTTATGGCGAAAATCGAGAGTAGTAGAAAGATGATTTTTTGCATATATTTTTTGTTTATGGGTGGTGCGCCCCGAAGAGTACACCACCCAGTTATTACATTCCTAAATTGACACTCTGCGACACAGGCGTCTCCCAATCAGCCACGCTTATCAAGACAGCACAATCCTGACCCACAAGTCCGTTGATCGTAGCAGCGAGGGTGTAAAATCCGTTACGAGTGAACGCACCTTCACCATCGCCCGAAAGCTCCACAGAGTAGATAATCTCTGACTGATCGTCTATCGTTGCTGAGCTTCCATCGGCATCAAACGTTGCGTTTATCTCCATCAAAACTCGCTCGCCTGATGCGAGGTCGCCATTCTCGTAGATGTAGAAGATATTCTCGCCATCGGTGGTGCTCTGCGAGTGAGTATAGACCATCGAACCCGTCGAGAGAACTGACGAAACAACAGGTGTCTGAGTGGCTGCCTTTGAGATCGTTGCACTGTTGAACGTGAGCGACGCAGTTGGATAAGATGCTGCGAAAGATGAGCCAAGTGTAAGATCGAGTACCACCTTTGCAACTGTTCGCTTGATAGTGATTCCTACGCTGGTAGTGGTGTTCTCCGCCCCGACATTTTGGGTTGTCACGCCCGACATTATGAAACCATCGTCACGGACGGACTTGCTCGTCACCTCTGCGAATGTGCCGTTGTAGGCGGCTGCATCGCTCTCGATGATGGCGAGCAGAGCATCCTTGGTGGTCGCTGACGAGGTGTCGACATTCGCCACTGCATAGAAGTCGCAGGAGCTACCTGCAACGGACTTTGGCAGGGCGAAACTCACCTCCTTGGAGTCTCGTTCGGTCTTGGAGAGATCTCGCCTCACGAGGAGATTCTCGCTGTTGTCGAATGCGTAGATGGTGAGGGATGTGAGGTCGTTCTCCCACTCCTCGGCACTCTCGCTGACGGTCGCACGTGTCGAGTCATCGGTGAGGGTGATCGAGATGTTGGTGTTGCCGTTGGGCGTCGTTGCATCGGTGGATGGGACGGGCGACACGAACGCTGAGTCTTGTGAGCACGATGCGAGGATTGAGGCTGAAATTACAGCCATTGACAAGATTGTCTTTTTCATAATAAAATTGGGTTTTGTGCTGCGTTTTTTATTGTTTTTGCAGCTGTTAATAAAAAAAGTGTTACTGAATTTTCTGTGGATTAAGCAGTTCACGACTGCGGATATTTATCTTTTGGTGTCGACCTCCGTTGCGTTCTTTAAGCTCTATTGTGAGCTGTTTTGTTGATGGAATGGTGAACTTTTTGAGAGCGTAGATTGTTCGCTCACGGCTCTCACCCTCGACTGATTGGATCTCGTGATAAGTTCGCAGAGGGGTGATCGGCAGCTCCTGAATGGCGGTGCGTTTGGCAACCTTGCGATCTTCGATTTTGAGCGATATGTAGTCTATGTCGAAGCGTACAGGGGTGGCGTTTGCAAGCTCCGTGTGGAGATATATCACGCCATCGCTGATGCAGATGCTCTTGAGCAGATACTCCACCCCAAGCCCCCGACTGCCAACACCACGGAGATATGTCAGGTTTTCATCATAGATTCTGCGCATCACCTGTTGCACCACCTTTGCGGAGTCGTTGCCCAACTCCTTTAGCTGAATATCAAGTGCGGTTGCGTCCCCCGAAAGGTCGACATTAAGCGTGCGAGGCTGCTCCGAATAGACCACGTCAAATGAGTAAAAATTGCCGTTTGCAGTTATCACCGACATATTCGTCTGCTCCGTGAAACCGACATTTGCCGCCTTAACACGCACCACGCTCTCCGCTCCATCTGCCTTGCCAGCGACCAAATTCGCAGACCCCAAATCGACATAAGCAACCGCCTCGGGGAAGATGATATGGGTTGTGTTGTTGTGCGTCACCTCCAACGTGTAGGGGGTGATCGACTGCTGCGCCTGTGCCGCATATACGCCCATCGTGAGGGCTGCTAAAATTATCTGTTTTTTCATTTTTCTCCTTGATATAACATCACGTTGTAGCCCGCTTTGAGGTGGACTTTTACCTCTTTTACCTTCTCTTTGGCGTAGTCTGCGACACCCGAAATTGCGCTCTTGCCGAGGTCGGTTAGGAGGTCGGCACCTACGCTTTGGGTTGAGATGGAGAGCGAGGATTCTGTGTCGCTGCTCATATTCGCCACGATCTGTTTTATTCCAGCTACCTCCGTGGAGTTGGGGATGAAAATCCCCTCTGCACCATCTGTATCGAGGACTTTTAGATCTATGGGGATTATGCGCCCACGGCTCTCAACCTGAGATATTTTTATGTTTAGCCGCTCGCTACTTACTCGGCTCTGTCCTGTTATTACTGCGCCCTTGGGTAGTTTGCAGTCTCCTATTATTATCGTCTCCAATAGCCTGATTCTTACCGCTCCGCTGTTCACGATTGTCTGGTCACTTTCTATGCAGGCAGTGATGGTGTTGCGGTTGCTGAGTATCTCGCCACCGACTGCCGTTGTAAAGTCTGCCGCCTCGATCGGGGTTAGGGATGATACTACGCTGCCTACCGCTTGACTCACGGCTTTTGTCGGCTCTCGTTTTGGTTGTTGGGGCTGTGGTGTGGGTGGTGTGGAGTACTTCGCAGCTAGCTCGTATGACCTCTCGATTATCGCAAGTTGATCCTCTGCGGAGGTGTTTTCTACAATCTGATTCTGTCGCCTCATCTGCGCCTTTAGCTCCTCTATCTCAGCCTGCATACGTATCTTCTCGTGGTCGACCGTGGGGCGATTGTAGAAGTTTGCAACTGTCTGGTTGGCACTTTTATAGGCGGTGTTAACCTTCGCAACATCCTCTGTATCTTCGACTTGCTCAGCCTCTTTACTCTGTGTCACCAAACTTATATCAAGACTCTGCTCCGCTCGCTCTCGTGGTGTCTGCTGTAGTTTGCCATCGTTAATCTTTGGTGTCTCAGGATCGGGAATCACAGCGTTTAATTTCGAAGTTATTTCAACTTCAGGTTTCTCATCCTTGTCTCGAAAATTGAAGTACATAGCGATTGTAAAGATCACTAACGCAATAGCCCTAACCCCAACATCCATAGGCTTCAGATTGAATGGCAACTTAAATTTAATATCCTCTATCTTCATCGTTTAACTACTCTAATGTCATCATTCTCAACTATTTCAAACTTTTCGATTGTAAAGCCCTGTGGGTTGTTGTCTGATCTCACAGAGTTTAGGAGATTGCAGGTTGTGACGAGGCTGCGTTCCGTGATGTTACTCTCTCGGATGATGCTCTGAACAGCTCGGCACGTCACACGATAGGGGTAGACATCCATATCACACTCGATGCTCTCGATGGCGATTGTTTGATTCATTCCGCCCGATATTATTCGGTTGTAGTACCCCTTTTCGAGCAGGTCAATATAGATGTTGTAACCGCTGCGATCGATCAAAGTTAGTGCTCGTTCGATGTTGCCCTCGATTGCCGATTTGTCGGGCGAGAGGGTGAAGAATAGCTCGTGGAAACGTCTTATATGCTCTCTCGCCTCGATTGGGCGGTTCTGTGTTAGGTCTTGCGAGAGTGCTAACATAAGCGATTTGCCCTCGTCAAGGACGTAGATTTTTTCTCGTTGCTGCTCTGCGAAGTCGTAGGATTTCCATACTGCGTAGCTTGATAAGCCTCCGCTAACAATTACAAAAAGTATTGCGATAACTTTGATCTGCTGAAAACTTGTTTCGATGTTTTTAAGACTCTTAAATTCCATATTATTCTTTGTTGGTGTTATTATTTTCCTCTTAATCTTCCTATTATATTTCCTGCTGTCGCTCCTGCTGCACCACCAACTACACCGCCTGTGCGAGAGGCAACCTTTGTCAAAACTCTGTTGTAACCACTCGTCCCCCCTGCCTGAATAATCCAGCTCGCAACGGTAGGAACGCAGAAGTAGCCGATGATCCCGATGATGTGAAATATGATGTAAACCCCGTTGCTTGCGTCGAGTGAAAAGTTGGGGTCTGCGTTCATCGCCTCGATGTCATTTTGCAGCATCAGCATCTGTATTCTCGCCATTATGGTTGAGAAGATGTCCGATACTGGCAGCCACAAGTAGACTGCAATGTATCTGCAGAACCACTGCGTCAAGGTCGCCTGAAACCCATCCCACACCGAGATGGCGAATGCGAGAGGTCCGAGGATCGAGAGGACTATCAGAAAGAATGTTCTCACCGTGTCGATCACCAAGGATGCAGCCACGAACATTAGCTCCAAGATTTCACGGAACAGTGTTCGGATTGAGGTTTTCACTTGATACGCCCCACGCTCGATGTACATCCCTGCCATCGTCACCATTTTGTCGCTCCAGCCCAACTCTTCGAGCTCCCGATCCATCGCCTCGTCATTCACGAGATAGGCGGTTTCGGGGTTGCGTGCGATCGCCTCATATTCAAGCTTGTCCTTCTGAGTTTGGTAAGTGTTCATATCCATCGTTTGGTTCTCCAAAATTTTGTGAGTCCCCTGAACTATCGGACTCAATACTCCATTCATCACACCCAAAACCAAATTTGGGAAGAGCATAATTGCGAGGCTTATTGCGATGGGTCGAAAAAGTCCGTGCACCTCTATAGGCTCTGCTTTGGCGAGAGATTGCCACACCCTTGCCGCCACAAATAGTAGCGTCCCGATGGCGGCTATCCCCTGCGCAATTGCCGTCATCTCCTCGCAGAGGGGGAGCATATCAACGTATAGTTCGCGGAGTATTGCGTGTATGTTTGTCGTATCCATTGCTACCAATATTTTTCATAATCCGAACCATAGAGTGCTACTATTCGTGTCGACTCATCCATCCTCATACCCCTCAGGTAGCCCACCGCCAAGTTTTTATTGGTGAAGTAGCTCACGAGGTTTCGGTATCTGCGCACCTCGTTGTAGGCTTTGTCGACCATATCCATCCGCTCCTTGTCGGACATTGAGAGGGTCGTGACGCTCACAATATCTTTGAGTTCTGCGATCACCTCGTTGCTCTCTGCGAGCAGGCGTGTGTAGCCGTAGGCGATTGCGCTGAGCTCTTCGGCTGCATAGAGATTGTTGCTGAGCATCAGGTTGTAACCCGAGGTGTAGATCT
>JBCQTK010000098.1:0-5772 GCA_047178665.1 Rikenellaceae bacterium
CTCGGGTTACAACCTGATGCTCAGCAACAATCTCTATGCAGCCGAAGAACTCAGCGCAATCGCATACGGCTACACACGCCTCCTTGCCGAGAGCAACGAGGTGATCTCCGAACTCAAAGACATAGTGAGCGTTACAACCCTCTCAATGTCCGACAAAGAGCGAATGGATATGGTCGACAAAGCCTACAACGAGGTGCGCAGATACCGAAACCTCGTGAGCTACTTCACCAACAAAAACTTGGCGGTGGGATACCTGCGAGGGATGAGGATGGACGAGTCGACACGCATAGTCGCCCTCTACGGTTCGGATTACGAAAAATATTGGTAGCAATGGACACAACAAACATACACGCAATACTGCGCGAACTATATCTCGATATGCTACCCCTCTGCGAGGAGATGACCGCAATTGCGCAAGGTATAGCCGCCATCGGAACGCTCCTATTTGTGGCTTCAAGGGTGTGGCAATCCCTCGCCAAAGCAGAGCCGATCGAGGTGCACGGACTCCTCCGACCCATCGCCATAACACTCGCAATTACGCTCTTCCCGAACCTCGTTTTGGGGGTGATGAATGGGGTGTTGAGTCCGATAGTTCAGGGGACTCACAAAATTTTGGAGAACCAAACAATGGATATGAACACCTATCAGGAACAGAAGGACAAACTCGAATATGAGGCGATTGCACGCAACCCCGAGACCGCCTATCTCGTGAATGACGAGGCTATGGATCGAGAACTCGAAGAGCTGGGCTGGAGCGACAAGATGGTGACGATGGCAGGGATGTACATTGAGCGTGGAGCGTATCAAGTAAAAACATCAATCCGAACCCTGTTCCGTGAAATCTTGGAGCTTATGTTCGTGGCGGCATCCTTGGTGATCGACACGGTGCGAACATTCTTCCTGATTGTCCTCTCAATCCTCGGACCTCTAGCATTCGCAATATCGGTGTGGGATGGGTTTCAGGCGACACTCACGCAGTGGTTCTGCAGATACATTGCCGTCTATCTGTGGCTACCAGTATCGGATATCTTCTCAACAATAATGGCGAGAATACAGGTCTTGATGCTGCAAAACGACATCGAGGCGATGGAGTCCGACCCAAACTTCTCACTCGACGCTAGCAACGGAGTTTACATCATATTTCACATCATCGGAATCATCGGCTACTTCTGCGTTCCGACCGTGGCAAGTTGGATAATTCAGGCAGGGGGAACGAGTGGTTACAACAGGGTTTTGACCCACACCGCAGGTCGAGCAGGTAGCATAGTCGGAGGCGCAGCAGGAGCGACAGCAGGAAATATAATTGGTCGCCTGCGAGGGAAGTGATTTTAATTGTTAATTATCAATGATTAATGGTTAATACATTGACAACCAGATAATTAACAAATAATAATTAACCATTAACAATTAAAAGTATGGAATTTAAGAGTCTAAAGAACATCGAAACAAGTTTTCAGCAACTCAAAGTTATCGCAATACTATTTGCGATTGTCAGCGGTGGCTTAACAAGCTACGCAGTGTGGAAATCCTACGACTTCGCAGAGCAGCAACGAGAGAAAATCTACGTCCTCGACGAGGGCAAATCGCTAATGTTGGCGTTGTCGCAAGACCTAACGCAGAACCGCCCAATCGAGGCACGAGAGCACGTGAGACGTTTCCACGAACTATTCTTCACCCTCTCGCCCGACAAATCGGCAATCGAGGGTAACATCGAACGAGCACTCACCTTGATCGATCGCAGCGGTTACAACATCTACATCGACCTGCTCGAAAAGGGGTACTACAACCGAATAATATCGGGTGGGATGAACCAGCAGATCAAGATCGAGAGCATCGAGTGTGATATGGATGTCTACCCATATCGAGTGACGTGCAGAGCAGTTCAGAGCATCATCCGTGAGAGCAACATCACCGAGCGCAGCTTGGTCACAACCTGCAATCTGCTGAACTCCGTGAGATCCGACAATAATCCCCAAGGATTCACGATCGAGAAGTTTGAAATAGTTGAAAATGATGATATTAGAGTAGTTAAGCGATGAAGTTAGAGAATATTAAATCTATGTTGAAACCTGGGAATGTTGGGGTTGGGGCAGTTGTGTTAGTGATCCTTACAGTCGCAGCGTACTTCAATTTTCGAGACAGGGATGAGAAGCCTAAGGTTGAAATAACTTCAGGATTAAACACTGTCATCCCTGATCCTGCAACCCCCAAAATCAACGATGGCAAGCTGCAGCAGACCCCACGAGAGCGAGCTGAAGTAAGTCTTGATATAAGTTTGGTGACACAGAGCAGAGAGGGTGAACAGGCTGAAAAGGCAGAGGGGATTGCACAGGTTAACACCGCCTACAAAAGTGCCAACCAGACTGTTGCTAACTTCTACAATCGCCCCACGGTCGATCACGAGAAGATACGTATGCAGGCTGAAATTGAGCAACTAAAAGCTGAGATGAGGCGACAAAATTTTGCGGCAGAAAACCACACATCAGAGGATCAATTCGCGATAATCGAGAGATCGTATGAGTTGGCTGCGAAGTACTCAGCAAAGACATCGCCACCAATCCCGACACCTAATAAAAAAGAACAGACAAGAGCGATGAGTCAAGCAGTCAACAGCGTAGTCTCATCCCTCACCCCGATCGAGAAAGCCGAGTTCACAACCGCAGTCGGGGGCGAGATCCCCACAGATCGCAACACCATCACCGCCTGCATCGAGAGTGACCAGACGATTGTGAACAGCGGAGCGGTAAAAATCAGACTATTGGAGACAATGGTAATAGGAGATTACAAGCTCGACAAGGGCGCAGTAATAACAGGGCAAAGCCGAGTAAGTGGCGAGCGACTATCCATAAAAATATCGCAGGTAGAGAGCCGTGGACGCATAATCCCCATAGATCTAAAAATCCTCGACACAGACGGAACAGAGGGTATTTTCATCCCCAACTCCACGGAGGTAGGGGCACTAAAACAGATAGTGGCGAATATGGGCAGCGACACAGAATCATCGCTCTCCATCTCGACCCAAAGCGTCGGAGCCGACCTACTAACCGACCTCGGCAAGAGTGCAATTTCGGGAGTCGCAGACTACGCCAAAGATAAGGTAAAAGAGGTAAAAGTCCACCTCAAAGCGGGCTACAACGTGATGTTATATCAAGGAGAGTGACAGATTATTTATCATCGTAGTGACCGTAGGCAGCAACAGCGATAACCACTAATTCCTGCTCTTTGATTTGGTAGATTAGACGATTTTTAGAGTCGATACGCCGAGACCACATCTCTCGTTCGGGGGCGTAACCTTTCAGTCGCTCAGGTTTTCCTGTGCCACTGCGAGGGTGCTCTTTAAGCTCGTCAAAGAATGCTACAACTTTAGTTGCTAACTTTTTATCTCCTGACTTGATGTGTTTGTCGATGTCTTGAAAGACTTTGGGGTCAATGTTTAGTTTATAGCTCATAGACCTAACTTTCCTTTTACGTCATCCCAATCAAGTAGTTGCGTTTTGCCGCTATCGATGTCCGCAAGGCGGTTATCTAACTCCTCGACATTGGCTTTGTTTTCAAACCAAGGGTCGTTGCTCGGAGATGGATTAAGGTGAATCTCTGTGCTGGGCGTAAGCTCTATGATACCGCGCTTGCTTTTTAGCGCAATCTTCTCACGAAAAGCCATTTCGAGGTATTTGCTTAGGTTGTTCCTAAACTCTGTAACAGTCACAAGTACCATAATAGTGTAAGTTTAATGTAAATAAAAACGTAAGATATTCTGTATAAAAATAGTTCTTTTTCTTTAATAACGCAAATTAATAGCAAAAATTATATGAAATTTCAGGTTTTAGTAATTGCCCTCACAATGGGGGTAGTCACGGCTGAGGCTGTGGCGCAGCAGTCAATCACCCCCTACACACTGGAGGTGACACACAACAACACGACACACATCATCTTCCCTGAGGCGGTTGCGTATGTCGATTTGGGGTCTGCAAATTTGGTCGCTGGCAAGGCGGATGGGGCGGAGAGTGTGGTGCGTGTGAAGGCGGCGAACATCGGTTTTACGGAGCAGACAAATATGTCGGTCATCACCGCAAACGGCAATTTTTACTCGTTTGACGTGGTATACTCAGCGCAGCCGCAGACACTAAATGTTGACCTTTCGGGGGACGCAACCGCTCTTGATATTCAGCTAAAAGAGCTGGGCAACGACTCC
Organism: Rikenellaceae bacterium; assembly: GCA_047178665.1. Classification (GTDB taxonomy): domain Bacteria; phylum Bacteroidota; class Bacteroidia; order Bacteroidales; family Rikenellaceae; genus Alistipes. The sequence goes on from JBCQTK010000098.1 coordinate 4,193, forward strand.
GCAAAGGAGGTGCAGCAGCTTATGCTCAGGATCTATGACGAGAATCGAACGTATCTCCGTGGTGTCGGTAGCAGAGGACTTGGCGTGGAGTATCTCGTGAAAAGCATCTACATCAGCGATGGCGTGATCTACCTCCACACGGAGCTTGCGAACGCCACCCCTGTACGCTTCGACATCGACTACGTAACCCTCAAAATCGCAGACCGAAAGGTAGCCAAACGCACCGCCATTCAGGAGTTGCCGATAACTCCTCTGCGAACTTACCACGAGGTGCAATCGGTCGATGGCGGAACGAAAGAGCGAACAATCTACGCCCTCCAAAAGTTCACCATCCCATCAACAAAACAGCTCACAATAGAGCTAAAGGAGCGCAACGGAGGGCGACACCAAAAGATCAACATCCGCAGCCGCGAACTGCTTAATCCACAGAAAATTAGATAACCCATTTTTTTATTAACAGCTGCAAAACGCAGCACAAAAACAATTTTATTATGAAAAAGACAATTATGTCAATGGCTGTAATCTCAGCAACAATCTTCGCATCGTGTTCACAGGACTCATCGTTCATCTCGCCCGTCCCAACCACCGATGCAACGACCCCCAGCAGCACCAACATCTCGATCACCCTCACCAACGACACCTCGACCCGAGCCGTCAGCGAGAGTGCCGAGGAGTGGGAGAATGACATCACATCGCTCACCATCTACGCATTCGACAGCAGCGAAAACCTCCTCGTGAGGCGTGACCTCTCCAAGACCGAACGAGACTCCAAGGAGGTGAGTTTCGCCCTGCCAACCTCCGTTGCAAACAGCTCCTGTAGCTTCTATGCGGTGGCGAATATCGACACCTCGTCAGCGACCACCAAGGATGCTCTGCTCGCCATCATCGATAACGATGCAGCCGCCTACAACGGCACATTCGACGAGGTGACGAAAAAATCCGTCCGTGGTGATGGTTTCATAATGTCGGGCGTGACGACCCAAAATGTTGGGGCGGCAAATACCACCACCAACGTGGGAATCACCATCAAGCGAACAGTCGCAAAGGTAGTACTCGACCTCACGCTAGGTTCGTCATTTACAGCATCTTACCCAACTGCATCGTTAACGTTCAACAGCGCAACGATCTCGAAGGCAGCCACTCAGACACCTGTTGTATCGTCTGTTCTCTCAACTGGCTCGATGGTCTACACTCACACGCAGAGCACCACCGATGGCGAGAACATCTTCTACATCTACGAGAATGACGACCTCGCATCGGGCGAGCGTGTTTTGATGGAGATCAACGCCACGTTCGATGCCGATGGTGACTCTGACACGACCGCCGATCAGTCGGAGATCATCTACTCTGTGGAACTTTCTGGCGATGGCGCAGGTGCTTTCACACGTAACGGATTCTACACACTCTCGGCTACGATCAATGGACTTGTTGGTCAGGATTGCGTGGTCTCAATCTCTGTTGCTGACTGGGAGACTCCTGTTTCGCAGAGTGTATCACTTGGCGCATAGTTAACCTAACCCCGTCTGTCATTGCGGACTCGATCCGCAATCCCTAATTTGACGCTACAATCTATCATCGGA
>JBCQTK010000099.1:0-5545 GCA_047178665.1 Rikenellaceae bacterium
ACTGCGATTCTATGTCAGTGTGCAGAACCTATTCACCCTCACATCCTACACAGGCTACAACCCAGAGGTCGGTGGAAGTGTAATCTCTCGTGGTGTCGATAGTGCTAACTACCCAGCATCAGTTACATATACTGGAGGATTGAATCTTAATTTCTAACAAAAATGATTATGATACGTAATATTATAAATAAAATCGTGCCTCTTGCAGTAGCCATAAGTGTTGTGAGTTGCGATGATTTCCTTACACAAGAAGATCCTTCGAATCCTGCGGCAGATACATTCTACGAGTCGCTCACTCAGGTCGACCAAACTTTGACATCGGTCTACACAGCAATGCGTGATGAGTCGATCTTCCAGCAGCAATACGAAGCGTTTCGCTCCGATATGGCATACCCCGGATATGGTCGCCCCGTCCCTGCATCGCAAGGTACAAGATATAACTGCTACACGCTTAACTACAACTATACGACTGATTGGTTGGACGACAAGTGGGATGCTTGCTACACAACAATATATCGTGCAAATCAGACGATTAAGGCGTTGGAGGAGTTGGCGTTAAACTCGGAGGAGGCATATGAGTATAGCGATGAGTGGATAGAGATTATGGCGCAGGCTCGTTTCTTTAGGGGGCTTATGCACTTCTATCTTCACTCTGCATTCAATGAGGGTTCGGTCTTGTTGGTGGATAGTGTCCCCGAGGATCTTGAAGATTTCTATCGCCCACTTGCTACATCAGAGGAGGTCAAGGAGTTCTTCAGGGCAGATCTTCAATTCGCCTATGAGAATCTACCGATCGTCTACTCCGATGCAACGGAGGATCTTGGTCGTGTGACTAGCGGCGCAGCAGCCACCGTCTTAGGCACAAGCTACCTCTACGAATACAACGAGTGCAACGAGACGGAGTACCTCGACGCTGCGATGAGCCTGTTCAATTATGTGATGAATGATTGTGGCTATGAGTTGATTCAGGATGGCGAGCAGCTCTTCAACGAGGAGTATGAGATGAATTCAGAGTCAATCTTCGAGATCGTCTACGACAACCACACACAGACAGAGATGGGCGACTGGGATGCCTATAACTTTACTCAAATGTTGGGTTACTACTCGACATCGTATAGCTCTGGTCACTACCTCCCTGCGTGGTTGGCAAATGCCTATCAGAATGAGCCGATTGACCCGAACAATCCTCGCAACTTATATGAGCAGGTGATCGACACCGAGACGGGCGAGAGTGAGATGCAGGTGCGAAGAATGCCTCTGCGTGCCTCTGCGATGGTGGCACTCTACGAGGATATGTACACCCCTTGGTACTTGGCGACTTGTGTTCCCGCTAAAAACAAGAGTTTTGGATATAGTGGCTACGGATTTGGATTCTACAAGAAGCACTCTACCTGCAAGACACAAGACACAGACGAACAGCAGTTGGGTATGAATATCGTTGTCAATCGTCTAGCAGAGGTCTATTTGATGTACGCAGAGTGTTTGATCTACAAAGGTGACATAACCGAGGCACTTCGCATTATGAATATCTTGCGGGAGCGTTGGGGATTGGTGCTCTTGGGTAGCGATCAGGGCGATGGCTTTACCTATGATGGTTACACCTACGACGCTGCGACACTACTCAAGCAGCTGCAACAGGTTGACAAGCCACTTGAGTGTTCGTTGGAGGGACATATGACTCGTTGGCTCGATCTTCGTCGCTGGGGAATCTTGGGATCCAACATCAAGAGCCTTGGTCAAGCGGTCTACTACGCAGTTCCACACACGGAGACCACAGACCTCAATGGTATTACATATAAAAACGACAACTGCCCTGTTGTATATACAGCTGCGCAGTTGGCGGCAGATCCTCAGTCGACATACTATACAATCGACTTCGAGTATGATGTTGCGGCAAGCGTATTCAACTACGATACCTATGCGTGGTTCCCAATTCCACTCGGTGAGGTTGAGCAGAATCCTAACCTTTATAAATAGTTAAGCGATGAAAAAGTTTGTGAAAATATTATTTGCTGCTGCGGCACTATTTGCCTCAGCGTGCGAGACCGATACAACAGATTACTCTCTGCCTGTTGATGTCTCGTGGACGACATACAACTCGATCGATGGTGCCGACATCTACTTCGAGGATCGTCTGAATGTAGAGCCTGGCGACTACCTCTTCATTCGCGATGTGTCGCAGTGCGTAATCACTCGTGAGTGGACGATCGACGAGAAGTCGAGCTTCTTTACCGACTCTAATGATACAACAACAACGATTGAGGATAAGACGATCTCGACATCGGATGCCTACATTCTCTTCGAGAAGTCGGGTGTGACAACAATCAAACTACGCCTTACATTCCCCGAGAAGGTCGCGACTTACAACGAAAATTCGATCGAGGCGGTCTATGATGAGGAACTCGGTGTGTGGGTATTCGAGAAGGAGTGGACGGTGGAGATCTATGGCGAGTTGAAGCCTGGTTTTAGCGTCAATCGAACAGCTCTCGATGGAACGGTTAGTGAGGTGTTGGCGGTGTCGGGCGATGAGGAGACATCGTTGGATGATCTCACCACGATATATGTCTCGCAGGGTGACATCTTAGAGTTTGTCTACGACGAAAATAGCGAGTACAAGAGCACAGCTCAAACTTGGACTGTCCCAGGAGGAACGACCGATGGTAGTGGAAGTGCACGTTACACATTCAACACAGTGGGTACTTATTCAGGATACTACGTAACAGCTACACGTGATGCTGTTGATTCAAGTGCTACATCTGGCAAGATCTCAAAAGCATCGGTGCGCAAGGTTGTACCGATAGAGGTCATCGTCGAATATGCAGCAATATCGCCTCTATTGGGTAACATCACTCAGCAGTGGGACAGCACGGTTGAGGTTCCATTCAACAAGAAGTTGAAACTTGCCTCTTATACCACTGCGGCGTTGGGGGAGTTGGCTGCAGCGTTTGAGTTGAAGATTGGGGACGACGTGGCTAAAATCACAAGTGCCGCTGTCTCGTCAGATGATTCGACGATCCTTGTGCTCACCGTGGAGTCGCCTCTCGACAACTATGGCAAGTCAGCAACATTGAGCTACACACCAACTACAACAAATCAATATATCTACGATGGCTCGATCACAGATAGCAGTCAAGTGACAGACCCAGCTGAGGGATTTGACGAGGTATCTGTCTCGCTATACAACATCTTCGACCCATACTACTTCGGGTTCGATGGTGTCTCATCTCTCACGGCGACAGGCAATATTGTCGATGGTTGGTGGTTTAACTGCTGCACAACCTCGTTGACTAACGATGGCTCATATCTCGATGTTCGTGATATTGATGGACAATCTCGTGCGCTATACTTCGAGATGTATAATGGAGACATATCTGACAAATCGAAGCCTCTAGCATACTTTAGTAGCAGCAACGGAGATACAATTGCAGCGGGCGAATATACTCTTCACTGGAAGATATATGTAGAGGAGTATGTTGCCGTTGATTCAACGAGCGCAACTTCAGCAACTGTTAAGGTAGTGACAGGCGGTGGCACATATACCCTCGGTGCATTGGAGATCTCTGACATTGATACAGGCAAGTGGCTTGAGGTTACAACCACAGCAACAGTTGCCGCAAACTCGATGTCGACATTCCAGATCACCTTCGATAAGACGCTCGTTACGAACTTCCAACAGGCGAAGTTCTATCTTGACGACCTCTACCTTTCGAAGATTGCGGTCGATTGATAACTAATTAAAGATTATTACCTATGAAAAATATATTATTAGCATTTCTGTTCCTCCTCTCAGCCTTCACTCTAACCTCCTGCGACGATCCGTCGTGGGGAGAGGTTGAGTTAGTCGAGACAACAGTATGGGAGGTGACAACGGCAGATTCAGATACCTATTACTACTATCCCGAATACTCGTTCCTGATCGTCGAGAGTGGAGTTACGTTGACTAAATATCAGATTAGCGACTGGACGATATCGGAGCCTAGCGAGGGTAGCTATGTTGTTACGTTGGATATGGTCTACTCTGAGGAGGATCTGCACACGATTCGCCAGAGTATAACATTTAGCGCAACCTACAAGAGCGGAACAATCTCGATGCAGCACTACATTGATGGTGTGATAGATGAGTCTCTCTCCGAGAGCATCTCGATAACGGGGATGACAAAGACGACGAATTTTGTAGAACGATAGAGAGAGTTAAAGTTATGAGTAGAGTTAAGATTTTGGTAATATTGCTTGTCGTAGCAATATTACCAGCCTACTATGTTTTTGCGGCACAACGTGTTCGTGAGATCATAGTGGAGAGTGTTGAGGGAGAGGATATGAGCTACCAGTTGCGACAAGCTATCGATGAAGCCTCGAAGTATGATGAGGTGAAGATTATCCTAACGGGAGGTGTATATAACATATCTAATGAGTTTACGCAGCAGCTTTACCTACCTATTACAAACCACGGAAATAGGCTAAAGAGTATTGCGTTTCCATTCTCAGGGCATAAGAGTGTCGAGATTGAGGGGCGTGGATCGAAACTTCTCTTTCAGGGGCAGATGCTACCATTCTTGTTCGAAGATTGTGCGGAGGTAAAGGTCTCTGGGGTGACTATCGACTGGGAGACTCCTTATACATTCCTCGCAGAGGTTGTGGCGATAGATCCCGATGGCGAGTGGCGTGAGGTGAAGCCTCGCCGCGAGGAGGATGGTTTCTCGTGGGTGTTGAAGAGTGGGAAGATCAACTTCCCCAATATTGATGGATTCAACTACTCATATTTGGGCAGCACGTTGGCGTTCGATGCCAAGACAAAACGCCCTGTCGTTGGCGCATTGGATCTACATAGCGACCCTGCGAGGGTTGAGGAGCTACCCAATGGCAACTTGAAAATATATGAGCGTCTGCGTCAGATGCCACCTGTCGGCTCTCTGTTGAGTTCTAAGGGTGATCGCAAGCAGGATCGTTACGCCCCTGCATTCAACATAAAGGAGTCATCGAATATTACAATCGAGAACGTCACGATACACCACGCCTTGGGAATGGGCTTTCTCTTTGAGAGATCGGAGGATATAACGATCCGAAACTCAAACATTATGCTCGAAGATGGCAGCCTACGAGTGATCTCGACGACGGCTGACGCTACACACTTTGCCAATTGTCGAGGAGAGATCCTCATCGAAGGGTGTCGGTTCGAGAATATGTTAGACGACGGAACAAATGTCCACGGAACGTATGTCGTTGTGAGCGATGTGCTTGATGACAACACTATTATTGCCGAGTTGCAACATTTCGAGCAGATGGGTTTCAAGTTCGCCGCGAGTGGCGATGAGTTGTGGTTGATCCACGCACCATCCCCCAAGCGTGGTGATGTAGCTGTTGTGAAATCATTCAAACAGATCAACGAAAAAATTATGGAGATTAAGTTCGACAAGTCAGTTGGCAAGAGTCTCAAAGAGGGTGATCTATTGGAGAATAAGAGCTGGAATCCACGTTTCACAATGCGAGGGTGTACGATTCAGAACCACCGTGCTCGCTCGGTTGTATTGAAGAGTCCCCTCAAAAC
>JBCQTK010000100.1:0-5489 GCA_047178665.1 Rikenellaceae bacterium
TCCCATAGGCGAGATGCCTCCATCGACCCCCTTGACCGCATTGAGAGCCAACGACACACGATTGAACTTGCCGAGATACTCATTTACGTGCCCCTCAGTCTTTGTGAAGTAGTCGTTGAGGTAGACAGGGTTTCCGTTGCTGTAGAACTGATTTCCCTTTGGCTTTATATCTTCCCAGTCGATGGTTGGGGGTGTTCGTCGAGTGTATCGTCCCTCGATCACACCTGAGAGTTCGTTGATGGCTGTGTCGAGCATCTCAATCACCTCCTGTCGCTCGAAGTCGGGTAGATCCTTCGCTAACTTCGTGGCGTTCTCTTTGTAGGGATCCCACGTTGAGTATTGGTAGATGTTTTGATCTACGTTGCGCTCATCCCAGTTGGCGTATGACAAAAATGTCTTTGCCATCCACACCGCACAATCTTCACGCTGCACATCAATTTTCTCTTTTTTTGCCTTGGAGATTAGTGTCTCCAGCTCCTTGAGTTTTGTCGCCGCCTCCTTTTTTAGAGGTGCTGCCTCCGCTACCGAGAGGCTGAGTAGCAGCGAAAAGAGAGCTGCTAAAATGGAACATTTTTTCATAATTAAAATAGTTTAGTTAGTTTTTTGCGTCATATTACAAAGAACTATATTTTATCTATATACTATGTTGTTATAGGTGTAAATTGTGTGGTTGTCACCAAATGACGTGAAACAACAAATTAGTTATTTCCAACAACATAGATGTTATGAATCATAGATAACTTGCAACAACTAATTGAGAAACTAACTAATCTTATTCAAACTATGAAAACAAGACGATTACCACTACTCGCGCTACTATGCGGTTCTCTTCTCGCACTCACAGCGTGTGAAGATGCTACCGACGAGGGCGCAGATGGCACGGATGGAGGCGGCGACGGCAGCGGTGTCACCTCTCACATTGAGGCGACAATTAAAACAGTCTCGTCACCAGCTAAAAATTTTCTAAAGAGCGACTTTTCGTCTGGCGATGCTATCTCGATCTCGGCAAGTTCAGCCTCTGCGACACTCTTTGGATCCGCGAAATTTACCTATGATGGCAGTGACTGGCACTATGGCGACATCGCAGATTTCGAGATGACGGCAACGAGTGATGAGTACACCTTCTCGGCACTCTGCCCAGCTCCTGATAGCGATGATGCTCAAGTAAGCTACGATCTATCGCAGAGTTCCGATCCTCTACTATTTGCCTCGACAACTGTGTCGAGCAGCGTCGAGAGTGTCGAACTTCTATTTGTGCATCAACTCTGTGAGTTGGTGATGGTCTTTAGCGACCCCGACATCCCCGACGCAGACGAGATCATTTTTGAGGCAAATATGATCCACACTCTCTCCATTGATCGGGTGAGTGGAGAGGTGAGCTACGGATCTGCCGCAACCTCGCAGATCAAAATGCAGAGAAGCGACATCTATCCAGCGCGCTACTACGCTACAATGGCTCCACAGACCATAACAAGCTACTCGATTATCAAGGATGGGGTGCAATACTACAGCAATAGCCTAAGCAATAGCATCACCCTCACGTCAGGTGGTAGCCTCTCATACACAGCTGTATTGGAAGAGAGTCTCGATGGGGGTGATATAGAGGGGGTTATCGTCGACACTCAGGAGTGGGTCGATGGTAACAATGGCGACTACGAGCTAGATCAGTTAGAACAAAACTAAAACTATATACTATATATTAATTAACTTAAAAGATTATGAATATTAAACTTAACAAATTACGGATGTTGCTCCCTACCGTTGCGTTGATCGCATCGTGTACAGAGGTTAGCGACTCGATCGAGACTCAACCAACTGAGTCGCAGATCTCAATCACGACACGCTCCGATGCGTCGTTGAGTGGCGAAACCCTTAAACTCAGCGATGGTGTCGAGACTGCAACCTACACCTACAGCGGCTCGTCGTGGAACAGCACCTCTCCATTGTGCTGGAACTCAGATGGTAGCGCACTCTCTTTGAGTGGGTATATCGTCAAGACAGGTGCCGCAGCCAACTCCGTGACACTCGGAGAGGCAGGTGCAACGATCGACCAGAGCGGCACAAACCTAGATAGCTACGACTATCTATACTACTACGACGACAATGTTGAGGATGCAAGCTTGGGCAACCTCGAAATTGAACTAGAGCACGTTATGACGAAAGTTGTCGTCAAGGTAAATGTGGGCGATAGTGGCTACACCATCTCGTCGCTCTCTATCCCCTCACCAATATCTATGAGCACCTCGACAGGTATCTGGACACCAGGCAACTCAACACTCTCTATCATCGCCAATTCAGACTCAAACTACACTGCATACGTTGTCCCAACCTCATATGTGGCAGACGAGTATTTGATCGAGGTAGCGGTCGACTCTAACGACACAATCTCAGCATCATACTCAAGCAGTGTCGATTTTGAGGCAGGCAAGGTCTACACATTTGCATTGTCGCTATCTGCAACGGGTGATTCAGCAACACTCGACACGATCAGTGTCACAGATTGGGTTGATGGCGACGATTGGGGATCGCTCAATGCTCAAAAGGTTTGGAGTGGCGCAGCTTCTGCAACTGATGGCGCATTTGGAGGAGGATCGGGAACAGAGGAGGAGCCATTCCTAATCAGCTCCGCAGAGCACTTGGCAGAGTTGGCTCAGATTGTTAATGATGGCACTGTAACCTACGACAGCGAAACAGACGGTAGCTACAGTTATGTAAATAAGTATATTAAGCTAACGACCGACATCGACCTTAACAATCTTCCGTGGACTCCAATCGGCTACTCTGTAACATCGAGCATCACCAGTTCGTTTTCAGGTCGTTTCGACGGAGATGGTCACACGATCTCCAACGTGAATATAGCGAAGGACAGCGACAGCGGCTACTGCGTTGGACTCTTTGGGTGTTACCGCACGTATGGCACAGCTACAACGTGGATCAAAAATCTCACCATCAAGAATGCCACAATATCATCGGATGGAAGCTCCTTAGGAACTCTTGTTGGATATATCAACAATGGCGTTGGAATCACCGATTGCAACGTTGAGAATAGCACAATTACCTACTCGGCAGAGACAGCGACCACAAGCGGTAATGTCGGAGGATTAGTTGGTCAATTCTTTCTCGCCAACAACTCGGCTTACGGATGTGAGATCAAGAATCTATCGATCAATGCAATGAATGGCTCGAACGCTGTGGGAGGTTTGATTGGCTCAACAGGCGAGAATGTCACGATCGTTGGCTGCTCTGTTGATGCAACTCTCACGGTGAGCGGTGGCAAGACAGGAGGCTTGATCGGTGATGTAGGCTATAAGACATACGACAGCACGGCAGCTACAGACAAAGGACAAGCAGAGGGTGGAATCGGCGTAAACGTAGCATATATATATGGTTGCTACACAACAGGTAGTATCGAGAAATCGACAGGCACGACATCGAATGCTGGAGGTCTGGTAAACTCGTGCTCGGGCTATCTCATCGGATGCTACTCGTCGATGACAAACAATGCTACATCGAACAGAGGAGGCTTAGTTAATCAATACAACACGATAACCGACTACCCAGCCTCGACTCTATTCCAAGAGAGCTACTTCATCAACAACTCAGAGGTCAACAGCGGCTACCCAATTAGAATTGTCTCTCACAATGGCACGACACTCGCAACAGGCGATAGCAGCGACGGAGATACATATAGTGGCTACTACGGAGAGGGTTCAAACAACTACAAGGTTAGCTCAACATCAGCTCTTGCCGGCAAGATAGGTGCAATGAACACAGCAATATCAGGGGCTGGTTGCAGTTGGCAGTATGAGGCATCGAGCGAGAACGAGGCATTCCCATACGTCCTTGTATCTAACGTGCAATAGTATAAACTAAAATAAAGATAACACAGATGAAAAATATATTAAAATTATTGTTCGGATCTCTATCTCTAATGATAGCCACATCGTGCCAAGAGAAAATGGACAACACCACAGATTTAGCAGAGGAGAGAGAGGTCTCGATTATAGCTAACTACACAGGCGATATTCAGTCGAGAGCGACAGCAGCACTCGACACAGCGAAGAGTTTCTACCTATACTTCAATCAGGATGGTGGCGCAGAGGCATTTGTAAAGGTGAAGTATGACGATGGATGGAAGTTGTACGACGCAACTGGAACAACGGAGACAAGCGTTAAGTACCTCACAGATGGCTCGACCACGACCTTGGCAGCTCTCGATTGTGGGGATGCTACGCTCGATATGGCGGCACTCCTCTCCAACGAGACACTATACACCGCATCGGGATATGATATGCTCTACGCAAGCTCAATCTCGATTGATGTGACAGCTGTTGTTACAATCACCTTCGACCACCTCCTTAGCCAGTTGGGGGTAAAGGTCGATAATGAGCTTAAAGATAGCGCCGTTACAGCTATCTCAATTAGTGGAGTCTACGACTCGTTTACGTGGAATGCGTCAACAGATAGCGACTTCATATTGAGTGGAGAGACAACATCTGTGGTCTGCACAGGCTCTGATTCTAGCTACAGTGCAGTGATGGTTCCACAATCTATCGATGGCGCAATTATCACTGTCACAATGTCAGATGATGCGGTTTACAACGCTACTATAAGTGGAGATTACACCCTCACCGCAGGCGTTAAGAACACTCTTACGGTCAACATCTCAGATGGCACGGTGACAGGAGATAGCAGCTCAACAATGTCGGTTGCAGCACTCTCTATCGCAAGTTGGGATGACGATGGAGATATACTCACACTCTCGAAGGAGTAAGTGACAACTCAAAATAGTATGGGCGGCTAACACGTTGGATGTTAGTCGCCCATATTATTTGTGACTATTTTTTTGTATAGCCTATTTTGCTCTCACCTCTTCGGCGTATCAAATGTATTGCCTTTGAATATTAGATTGCGTCGACTCTTCACATCCGCCTTTAGCTCTTGCTCGATTTCGAGGGGACTACCGAGGTAGCTATTATTCACAATTTTGGCACTCTCGCAGTTGATAAGTTCAAATAGAGGTGCTGTGGGGAAGGGGGAGATGTGGTCGTCGTTCATCGTTATCTTGTTGCCCGAAACTACAAGTCCCTCCACACGATCGGCAATTACTATGCGAGGGTTGAAGCTCTCGATCGTATTATCCTCAAATCGAATATTGCGATCATAACACTCCTCGCTATCGAACGCTGCGCCCAAGAGCGGTGTGACATATAAGGCTGCGTGAACTGACCCACAATCACCTGCGTTGTGGAACGTGTTGCCACGAATGAGCAGATCCTCAACCGCACCCGATTCATACCAAAATTTGCTCTCGCCACGCAGCAGAACCCCCGACATCATCGACGAGAAGTAGTTATTCTCGATAACAGTTTTGAGGGGACTCTTCAATACAACCGAGCGAGCACGGTGGTTCTGAATCGTACACCCTCGCATTGTGAAACGTGGATTCCAGCTCTTATTCTCCAATAGATCACCCTCTTTGAGACTCT
>JBCQTK010000101.1:0-5436 GCA_047178665.1 Rikenellaceae bacterium
AAAATATTTCGTAATTTTTTTAATTAAACACTTGCACGGTTCATATTTTTGCCCTATCTTTGCAGTGAAGTTTTAAAGTTCTTTTAAAGTTCTTTTAAAGTTCATTTAGGTTAGTGTTAGGTTGGTTGAGGAGATCGGCAGGTTGTAACGAAAGTTACTAAGATGAAAAGCTGTGGTGGCTGGACATTGAATACCTCCGTTCGCCTCACTTTTTTTTTCCCTACTTACAATATAAGTATTAAAAGGCGACTAGTAAAATTAGTCGCCTTTTTCAATAATTTAACTTTTTTGAACTTTTTACTTGACAAAGGGGTATCTCTATTGTATATTTGCAGTGTGATTCAACGCCGCTACTGCGCAGAGTGGGTTGTTTTCGCACTTAAACAGCTAAACAATAGTAGAATATGAAAGAGTTAAATAATTTGATCAAGCGGCAGACCATCACCATCACCATCAAGCTAACGAGTTCAACGACCCCATTCAGACTAAGCAACCTCTTGGGCAACCCCTCAAGCAAGAAAGGAGCACGAAGATGAACACAGAACATAGAGATAGTTTCGTCTTTTACAACAGCTTCAAGCAGGCTATAGATGAGCTTGAGGATGCACAGCAGCTACTCCTCTACCAATCCATTTCCACCTATGCACTCTATCGCCAGGAGCCCGAATTGGAGGGTATAACCAAGGTTGTGTGGGTACTTATCAAACCACAATTGGATGCCAATTGGCGCAAGTACGAAAAGGGGTGTCGAGGAGGAGCACCTAAGGGCAATGACAACGCCTCAAAAACAACCATAAAACAACCATCAAACAACCTAAAACAACCATCAAACAACCTAAAACAACCTAATGTAAATGATAATGATAATGTAAATGTAAATGTTAATGTCAATGATTTACAAACATCTATACCTCCTTTATTGAGTGAAGTAACTACCTTTGTTTCAGAGAATTACCTCGACGTCGACCCCCAATACTTCTACGACTACTACGCCTCTAACGGATGGATGATCGGTAAAACACCAATGATAGATTGGCAAGCCACACTCCGCAATTGGGATCGCAAAACAGACAAAACCAACCAAACTCAAACCCTACAAATAACCCTCAGCAATGACCTATAACACCAACGCAGAGATCGAACAGAGCTTGTTAGGCGCAATCATCATCGAGCCGATATACCTACCCGATGTGATGGCCACAATAGCCCACAACGACCCTTTTACCGACCCCACAAACAGCGCAATTTTCGCGGAAATCCGCAAGCTATACACCCAAGGCGACAAGGTCGATATGCTCTCCTTGGCCACCAGACCCGCGCTCAAAGGCAAAACCGCCTACATCGCAGCACTCACTCAAAAGGTCGCTCACGGCACCAATAGCCTCCAATATGCGCGTATCCTCTGCGAGCAACATATGCGTCACAAACTCCAAGCGATGGGCTCAGAACTTAGCGCCAAAGCCGAGGTGAGCGACGATGTAGGCGAGGTGATGACCTGGGCACAACAGACCATAGACGAGACAATGGGGGTGGTCACAACAAGCCACTCTCCACGCCACGTGGGCGACATCCTAAAGGAGACCCTCGCCGAGATAGAGCTGCGCACAAAAGCATTCAAAAATGGTGAGCCAGTGGGTATTCTAACAGGTTTAAAGGCTCTGGACGAGGCAACAGGCGGCTTCAAAGGGGGTCAGCTCATAGTCTTGGCAGGACGTCCCGCAATGGGTAAGAGTGCCGTGATGTTGCACTTCGCACGCCAGGCAGCCGATCGAGGCACTCCGACGGTGATCTTCTCACTCGAGATGCAGGGCAGGGAGCTTGGCGATAGGCTACTGCTAGGAGAATCAAAGGTCGATAATAGTGGCTACAAAGTTGGTAGCATATCGGGCGATGAGTGGCAGAGCATCGAGAGCGCCAACACTTCGCTGTGTCGCCTACCGCTACACATTGCCGACTCCTCGAGCGTAACGATCCAAACCATCAAGGCGCAGTGTCAGCAGCTGCGTGCCAAGGGGCGTTGCTCAATGGTCATCATCGACTACCTCCAACTGCTCGACACCCGAAGCTCGAGCCGCAATGCCAACCGTGAACGTGAGATTTCGGAGACCACACGCCAAGCCAAAGTGATGGCAGCCGAATTAGATGTGCCAGTGATACTACTCTCTCAGTTGAGCCGCAAAGTAGAGGAGCGAGCCGACAAGACCCCGCTGCTGAGCGACCTGCGCGAGAGTGGCGCCATCGAGCAAGATGCCGACATGGTACTCTTCATCTCCCGCCCAGCAATGTACGGAATAGAAAAACTCGAAACCCACCGCCACGGCACAATCTCAACCCAAGGCCTAGGAGTGCTCTCCATAGCCAAACAACGCAACGGCCGAACAGGCAACTGCTACTTCCACCACTCGCCCGACCTCAATCGCATCACGGACTACAACGCATAACCCCCTCCCCAAAACAGCAAAATACAAGCGCATACTAAAGTTAATCCCCGAAGCTCGCACACCACAGCCACGAGGACACAACACAATGAGCGCAACATTCACCAAGCTACGCACCTTTTGGGGCTGGTGCATCACAGCCAAGAAAACCACCAACCACCCCATAATCGAGGTCAAGGAGGAGATCTACGGCACACCATACTACATCACCATTGACGAGCGCAAGCAGATAGAGTGAACGAACCTAAGCCGACACCCTCATTTAGCTATCCAGCGAGATATATTTGTTTTTCAATGCTGCATAGGTTGCAGAGTGGGCGATCTAATTCAATACACCCCCGACAATATCGTAAATGGTGCGTTGGAGTACATACCACGCAAAACGAAAGATGGGCGACCTATCACAGTCAAAGTACCATTAAGTAGGGTAAAATAATTATTGGTGTGTTTTTAAGAGTACTATTGGAGAAGAGATTTTTTTGCTATTGAATCGAAAATATAGTTATTCTATATTGAGAATTGATAGTGAAAAATATCGCTCCAAGAGTGCTTTTAAAAATATGGCAATAATTGTTTTACACTACTTAAATAGCACCGCAAATAATATTCTCGAAAGGTACAAGGGATTTAAGCGCGAACCCCTCCGAAGTCGTCGAGTCGTGGGCGATCTATTACCTTTTATCAGTGAGCAGAAATATAACGACTCATTGAAATTGATATTTAAGGCGGCACGAATAAATAGGGTTATCCAATGGCTCAACCCCCTAACGGGAGACGTAGAACCTCGACCACTCTATGAGGTGGCAAGCTCGCACCTCGCACGCAGAACCTTTGTCGGCAACATCTACAAAAAGGTTAAAGATCCTAATTTAGTAGGTGCGTTGAGCGGACACAAAGAGGGATCAAAAGCCTTTGCCCGATATAGGGACATAGATAACGATATGAAAAAAGATTTGGTAAATTTAATTGACTAAGACGATGAAAAAGATAAAAGATAGTGCTAACAAGCTCTGTTATATTGAGCCGCAGAAAGGCAGGGGCAACTTCGACTCCTTTATAAAATTTTTTGAGACAAATTTTGAGTATGACAATGAGGGTTGGGCGCAAACTCCTCGCAGAGAGGACAATGGCAAAGGCTGGATAAAAGGCGGCAATCACAAAGAATGGATGGAGCGGAGGCAAGCCGAGTTTGACAACTATTTCAAGGCAGTCTATCGCAATGTGAATACTAAAACTGAGGGGGAGGAGCTAAAAAAATTAATCCTAAATAGAAAGCTCGCTATGCAAAGGTCTCCTATTGATGAAACCACAAAGGAACAATTTATAAAAGACGTTGAGACCTTAGTTGAGATCTTAGACCATAAATTACAAATGCTGGACGATGACACCCCGCAATCAAAACAGGAGAAAGAAACAGAAATACCCAGCTTTGAGGAGATATTATTGCGTGGCGACAACGAGAAGAAAAAGCAGATTGTAGAATCGATTAGATCCAGTAATACTACTGGAGTCGGTGCGTATGTCGCGGGTGTGTACTCTGTATTGCTGGAGAAAAATTGGATAGAAAAGAAAAAAAAGACAGATGGAGGTAGAAAGCGTTTTTACAAAGTATGGTGTAAAGAGTTTGGCATCGCTAATTTGAGAAGTATCGAGAGTAGTGCAAATGAATACTTGAAAGAAAATAATAGTGATCGTGGATTTACGCTCGATTATAAAGATAAAATTATTCGCGATTTAGGCATCTAAAGTATCATAACATTATAGTGGAGACGTGTATAACTGCAAGGTTATGCACGTTTTTTTGTTGCCTATGTTGCTTAACAATTATACACAACAGAGTCTCTAACTACCTTTGTCCTAACGTTGAGGGAGCGAGTGCAACCGACCCTCGACGATGCACGGGCGGGGAGTGTTGCACCTACCCCAAACGGCATAATTTAACACTACAATGTTATGTTAGAACAAAATGCAATTTACCAAGTAAGCGGCGCAGATTTAATGGCATTTGCGCAGGAGCTTATCAGCGAGACACAGCGCACTACTGAGGCGCAAATAGAGGCGCAACGAAGTGAAACCTATCTATCACCCGAGCAGGTGTGCAAGATGCTCGATGTTGATTTATCGACCCTCTGGAGGTGGAACAAGCGCGGCTATCTTTGCCACACGAAAATGGGCGCAAAAAACCGCTACAAGCGTAGCGAGGTTATTAAATTAGTGGAGGGAGGCAAATAGTATGGGAAACGAAAAAAGAGCCACCACAAATGCGATGACCCCTCAACCCAAAGGCAAAGGTACTGAATTTAACCCAACTATGCAACCCACAGCCCCGATATTGGCGGAAAAAGTGCGACTATTAGACACCAGTAAGGACACCGAGGGCAGAGGCGGCACGTATAGCATAGCGCACCTCATATCTGCTGACTTCTGTTCGAGTGATGATGTGCGTAACAGGAGCAAAACAGCACGGGCAGACAAAGCCAAAAAACGATCAGTGATGTATATGTTCACTCCAGCGCACAAAGGAACGCGGGAGACGGGGGCAAAGATAGACCCCACGGGGTTATTGCCGCTGGACTTCGACAGACTAAAAGACCCTGACAACTTCGAGGCTAAAGCGATGGCGAGCGGTGCGGTATTCTGCAAACCCAGCGTATCAAAAGGCTATCACATTGCGTATATGTATAACCCCGAGGAGCTGGAATATAACCGAGCTTTACAAATGGCGGTTAAGTGGGCGAAACTTCACACGGGCGAGGCGGCAGACCCCGATGCACTGAAAGAGATTCAAGGCTTTTTTATCGCTGATAAACCCGCAGTGATTTACGAGCAGGGCGCAGTGATTGACCTCGCAATGGCTGAGTGGCTGGAGGCGATAAGCGGAGGGCAAGAGACCCCGACACCCCCAAGAACCCGAACCACCGAACCACCGAGACCCAAGCGAGGGCGACCCCGTAACAGCGAGGCGAAAATGAAGGGTTTTTTAGTGGAGTGCGAGTTT
>JBCQTK010000102.1:0-4936 GCA_047178665.1 Rikenellaceae bacterium
ACTCCGCCTCCTCATCTATTGTGTTGTCGACCTTTGTCTTGAAGAGTTGGATCTGAGTATCATTGATCTCGCTCCAACGCTTGCCATCTCTCGTGGCATAACTCGCTATGAAGCTGTTATTTTTCACTGATTGTTGGTAGTCGTAATCCCGATATATAGAGTCAAACCCACCATCGGGGAGTCTGCTCCACACTCCGCTCAATGTTACGCTTTCAATCTTTTTCTTTCTTATCTCGTCGCTACCGAATACAAACCACGCACCTCGCTCGCCCAACACTCCAAATGGGTGGAATGGCTGTGAGGGATCCATCTCGCCAACCTCACCAAATAGAGCGAATGAGCTCATTCCACTCACCTCTGTTTTGATCTCGATGTCTCGGAAGTTTATCTCAGTTGCTACGCTCTCTTTTGCCGTGATTTTGATCGCTGGGTAGCCACACTCTGCATAGGGGCTGAGTGGTGCATCATTTGCTGAGATTGAGACCTTTATAGTGTCGTTAATGGTTGTGTATTCTCTCTCCTGCCACCCCTCTTCGCTGCTTGTGTAGAGTCTCACGGCAGGGATTTCATCATCTCTGTCGAGTATGAATTTTAGTGAAATTATACGCTCGCCACAACTTAGATTGAGCATTGGCGAGGCGATAATCAACCCATACTCCAATGGCATTTTCTCTACATTTGCGCCATCAAAGAGCAACGATCCATCGCAAGTTGGGGCGAGGTATGCTATATTGTTATCGTTGAAAATTGTCTCTGTGTGGATGATCTTTGCAGGGGTGACATATTCGCTGCTGTTGAGTCTGTATGTTCGCTCGCCCGTTGTGAACTCCGTCTTTTTGTGGAGTCTGAATAGCTCCTCATTTGGGGCAGGTGTCACAACGACATAGCTCTTGTCGGGGGTTGCACCTTGGGGGCTCTCTTGTAGGATCTCGTCCCTAAATAGGTCGGGAATCGCCTCTAATCGTCGGTTGAATTTGTGGGCTATCGTACAGTAGTTTCTAACAAAAGTGAGTAACAAAGAGAGCGAGCCATCCATATCGCCACTGCTCTCGATACGAGCCAAAAAGCTCTCGAAGTTTGCCTTTATGTCACCTATCGCACCGCTAAGGTTGAAGTGTTTGTTGTTTGTGTCGGATGATGAAATCGAGTCGCTGAGTTCCGTTAAGATGATCCACGCTGCCTCTGTCGCTGGGGAGTTCATTGGCGAGAGTGCGCAATATTTTTTGAGCCTTGCGATCCACTCTTTAGCTTGTTGTCCGATCTCCTCTGCGCCATCATCCGACTGGTTTATCTCGACCAAAACAGTCAAAGGGTGGTTGTGCCACAAATCAGATATTGTTGCATCTTCATCTTGGTGCATCAACCACCGAAATATCACCCTCCAATCGCACTCCAAGGCGTTAAACTCCACGAGCGAGAGATCCGCCCCCTCGTAGTCGGAGCGGAGTGTGCCTTTCAATCTATGTGGAGTTTTAGTCAGCATCTTTTCTATTTTATTGGTTGTAGGTCTGTCCCCTCAAAGAGGTAGAACGGATAGACCATATTGGTGCGACGATTGGTTTGGAGGATGGTGTATTGCAGCTCGATGTTGAGTACTCCATCCCTTTCAATGGGGGTAAAGAGCACCCGATTGAGTTTAACACGCGGCTCAAACATCACCACCGCCCTCTCGATCTCATCCCTCAGCAACGTCTGTGTCGAGATGGTCATCTCCTCAAAGGCATACTTACGAATGGCACACCCATAGTCACAGCGATGCACCCGCTCACCTGGCGAGGTAGAGAGCAGCACCCACAGACTTTGGCGGATATTCTCCTCGTCTGATACCATCTTTGTTGATTCGCTTCCGCCTTGCTCTAATTCGGGTGGGAATGCCCAGCCGTTTCCTATAATAGATTTCATCTCTTTATCCTCCAATCATTACCGTGGGGCAACCTGCGACGATTGAGCCGCCGTGGGCGGTGGTGTCGCCCATTCGGGCTGCTGGTTTGCCTCCTATCATTACTGTTGATGATCCTTTTATTATTGTGTCGGGTGGTCCTACGCAGATGCAGTTGTCACCCATCACTGCTGCTGGTAGTTTGCCGATTAGTACTGTTGGCACACTGGGTCCTACTATTGGTCCTCCTGCGTGTGGTATAGGCGCAGGGAAAGCTGGGGTCTGCATTGGGCAGGTGTGCATATCTGTTAATCTTGCTGCTAAACTCATACCTCTACCAATTTATCATTAACCATTTATTATTCACCATTAATTTATCATTACCATTGCGCCTTTGACTGTGGTTTGCCCTGAAGCCGATAGCTCTGCCGTGGCGTTACCCTTGACCGTTGCGCCCACCTTCGCCTGTGCCGTGAAGTTCAGCCCCTCGATAGTCACATCCTGCTTCGCTGCGAGGGCTATCTTAGTTGTGGCATCGAGCGTTATTCCACCCTTGGCGGTGAGCGTAATATCCTTGGCGGAGGTTAATGCTATCCCCGAGCTATCCATCACAATCTCGTTTTTGTTCTGATCCGCAAGGGTTATGCTCTTCCCTTCGTCACTAATCTCGACCCGATTCTTTGCAGGGGTCTCGATCGTTATTATCTTCTTTTCGTCGTCGAGGGTGATGGTCAGCTTCTCTCTGGTGATGATGCCTTTTGTATTGTTCTTCGCATCGTTCTCCAACGGAGGTTTCACCTTGCCATTGTGCAGCGATCCAAGGATTATCGGATGGCTGGGGTCTTGATTCACAAAGCCTACCAACACCTCGTCGCCCACCTCGGGTAGGAAGAAAATGCCCGCCTCAGAGGTTGAGTATGGAGTGCATAGGCGTGCCCACAGCTCCTTTTTATCGCCATCCAACCACGGCAGCTCCACCTGAATTCGATTCTCGCTCAGAGGGTCGCCGTCTGCCTTCTTTACCGTTGCGGTGTGGACACCCTCAATACCAGGCAGAAGTCCCGATGCTGGTGGTGCTACTACATCCACCTCTTCGGTGATGTTTCCCGTCTCGATACCCAACCCAACCGAGGTGATCCAACTGCCCCTCTCGATGGTGTGGGTCACGCTCCCTACAAAGGCGTTGCCATTGAATCGCTTGCCTAATCCCTTTAGCTCGATCAAGGTGTTGGGTTCGACCTTTGCCGAGCCATAGAAGCTAAATCGCCCTCGATACCTCGCAAGCCCAGCTCGAAGTGCTATGCTATCAGCCCACGCCTTGAGAGCTGCTGCATCTGTCGGGGCATCGCTCTGGATTAGCATTGTGTCGTCGCCTGCGATCTGCTTTTCGGTCAGATCACCCTGCTTATTCAATGAGGGTGCAGAGGCTGATCCACTCACCAACTTCTGATCTTTTCTATCCCACGACACCGCCTCATACTTCGAGTAGATTCCGCTATCGGACAACGCCACATCAAAGTCAATCAGATCGACACCATAAGTCACACTCAACACTGCCGAGCCACTAACCGTTGGTTTTGCCACAATAATATCACTCCCCTTGGTGTATATATAGAGTCCACAGACATCGGCACGAGAGCGTGCGAAGTCCCAATCCGTAGAGTAATATTGCATCATCTCTGGGTGGGCATAGTCGGTCGAGTCAACCTTGACAGAGCCATAATCCGACAGCACCTCCTTAATCATCTCGCTATCCCTCTTCTTCTCAAAGAGTCTGTTTTTACGTCCCTGCGTTGCAGCATAGGCTACGTCTCGGCACTCTACCACCATCTGGGAACGATAACCCTTGCCGATCTTTAGACCTACATCGACAATCACACCCTCGAAGATCGTCTCCAAAGAGTCGATATATCCCACATCAAGGCGGATCGTGCCACCCGGTTTGAAACTATCTGAGTCACTCTCATCAGAGGATTGCCCCTCCATCGAGGCGGCGTTGAACTTCAGCGTCGCCTTACCAATCTTGTTTAGCGTCAATCGCACCGAGGCATAGACGAGCTCAAAGGAGTCATCCAACGCCTTGCCATCGCAGTAGACTTTGCTTTCTACAACCTTGTCGCTATTTATGGATGGAGACTCTGCCATTGTCGCTATTTTTTAAGTGGAGGGAGAATTATATCTGTTCCAGCAGGTATGCCTCGAAACCCCACCAAATTATTAAACCTCGCCACCTCCGTGACCAACTGTGAGTCGCCATAGATCTGGTGACATATCCCAGCCAAGGTCTCACCATCTTTGAGCGTAACCATTCGTGACATATCGGGCGAGAGCTTGGAGAACTTTTTACGCTCCTCCTCGCTCCCCCGAAATCCCGTAAATACAAACGACACCTTAGCTCGTATCGGCTCTCCATCTCGGTTGAAAAGACTGTAATCGACCTTCATTTCCGATAGCTGCCCCTTAAAGAGCAACTCGCCATAGGTGATCGCAACAAACGATGGTCGATGTCCCTCGCTATTGTAGTTGTAGAGGGCGTCTTCCAACTCCTTCACCTTGCCATACGCTGTGTCGCTATCCGATGTCCCCTCGACCATTCCCGTGCAATCTATCACTGCATCGAATGATAGTGTCTCAGGCTTATATCGCTCGAAGCGTGTGCCCCCACCCGTCGCCCCCAACTGCTTGTCCTCTTGGTAGTGAATATCCTTTGAGAACTTTACATTCTCGGGGTTAAGAAGGAGTGTTATCTTCTCTGCGTGTTTGGTCTTATATGCGCCATCAGTGTAGGCGTAGAGGCTCATCTTCTCCATAATGCAGGCTACCTTTCACTACGTTCTGAAGGTAGTCTATCCATATCAGCTTTTATCTGCTGCTCAATATCCTGCTGAATCTCCTCCTGTATACGTCGTTTCATAGCCTCTATCTCTGCAATATCTTTAGCTCTATCTTGCTCGATCGTTGTCCTAACATCGATCTCTTTAATCACTATTGCCATCACTTATTCCTCTCTAAATAACTATGTTTTAATATTAATGTCTCTATCGCAATCCCGCTCGT
>JBCQTK010000103.1:0-4755 GCA_047178665.1 Rikenellaceae bacterium
CTCTCTTTTTTTGACATAAAAAATTACCTTAATTGAAACACGTTTCAATTAAGGTAATCAATCTTTTTGTATATCAATGTGTTACAGCAATTTTGCCAACTATTTTTGACCACATTGCCCCCTCTGGTAGTGTCACGATACCTAGCGGAATAGCAACAAGAGTGGTTATGATGATACCAATCATAAGCGCACCTCTCACATTATGCACCATCAGCACACCAATCGCCACAATGGAAAGTAACGTCAACAGAACAGATGGCGAACCCACATCCCCCATCTGCGAAAAGACCTCACCACGAACGATGACACCTGAGTTGACAAGCCCAATGGTGGTGACAAACAGTCCAATTCCTACACCTATCGCACGCTTCAGCACCATAGGTATAGCGCGAATAATGAGATCGCGAATGTTGAATATCGAGAGGAGGATAAATATCACACCCTCTACAAATACTGCCGCCAGTGCCATCTCCCACGAGTAACCCATCTGCGACACAATCGTATAGGCGAAGAATGCATTGATGCTAAGCCCCGGAGCGAGCGCAATGGGCAGGTTGGCTACAAACCCCATCAACACACACGCCAAAGCCGACGAAAGAGCAGTCGCCGTGAATATAGCAGCAGCATCCATCCCCGTAGATGAGAGTATCGACGGATTGACAGCGAGGATATACGCAATAGTCATAAATGTTGTAAGACCTGCAATGATCTCATTGCGCGGAGTTGTGCCATTTGCCGCAAGGTTGAATAACTTATCAATATTCATAGCTCTCAATTTTACATCTATTAGGTCGCAAAGATACAAATTCGCAGCGACACTACAAAACATATTACAACACCCGACAGGGCAAACGTACGGATAAAAGAAACGAAGTTTCTCCCCACAACTTGTTGTGAGCCGCGCGGCTTGAGCGCACTACCCTAGCGGACGATAACGGCTCCAACGAGTTTCGCCTTGGAGACCTCATTGATCCTCTCTTTGAGCGCCTCACGCTGATAGAAAAGTTCCTGACGAATTAGGCTCGACTCTATCTTTACGTGGAGGATACCATTGTCGAACCGCAGCTCTGAGGTCATATTTGCCACCTGGTCGCCCACGACTGTACGCCACGTCTCGGGGAGCTTCGCCTCGGCTAGGCGCGCAGCTATGTAGGGGCGTTCGAAGAACTCCTTAAGTATGTCGCCAATGAGCATTGTCTGTGTGCGTCGCATATTATTGTCTCAATATTTTACCAAAAATAGTCTACAGCGTTGTGGCATTGCCACTATCTACACCAAAGAGTGCGTATTCAACCTCCGCCTTGTCGAGGATTGTACGCAGTCGCTCCTGGTTGCAGTCGGAGATAAATATCTGTCCAAACTCATCTCCCGAGACTAACCTTATGAGCTGCTCGACACGTCTGCGATCGAGTTTGTCGAATAGGTCGTCGAGCAGAAGTATCGGCTGCTCACCCCTGACGCTACACATTAGCTGATACTGAGCCAGTTTCAACGCCACGAGAAACGACTTCTGCTGCCCCTGCGATCCATATTTGCGTAGTGCGTAGCCCCCAATCTTAAAGGTTATGTCGTCGCGATGCACACCAATTGTACTGTAGCCATTGGTTATGTCGCGCTGTCGGGCGCTCTGCATAAGCTCCAGGAAGCTAACGGACTCCTGCCCCATCTGAGTTTTATACTCTAGTGTCACTGTTTCGCGCCCTCCGCTCAGCAGCTCATAGTATCGCTGGATGAGGGGTGTCATCTGCTCAATTGTCTGACGTCGGCTCTGCTCAATCGTTGCGCTTAGAGGCTCTAGCTGTTGATCGTAGATCGTCAACATCTGCTCCTCGCCCCCCGATTTGAGGAGTTTGTTGCGCTGTGTGATGAGTGTGTTGTAGCGAATTAGGGCGGTGAGATATTGTGTGTCAAACTGCGATATTAGCTGATTGAGAAATCGGCGTCTCTCCTCTGCTGAGTCGCTGATGAGAGATGTGTCGTATGGCGATACCACCACTGCCGGGATTAGCCCCACGTGATCGGATAGTCTCTCATACTCTTTGCCGTTGCGTTTGAGGATTTTGCCCCCTCGTCCCCCAGATCGTTGCGATGTATAGCTGCAGCTAACCAACTCGTGGCGCGACTCAGCCGTGAGATAGCGCCCCTCGACAACGTAGAAGTCGCAGCCGTGGCGCACACAACCTCCGTCAGTGATTGGGAGCATCGACTTGCTCACCGAGAGGAGGTAGATGGCATCGAGAATGTTGCTTTTACCAGCGCCATTCTCACCGACCAGACCATTAATCCCCGTAGCGAAGTCGAGCTCGCACTGAGCTATGTTCTTAAAGTTTATTAACGAAAGGTGTTCGAGGTACATAATTTATCTATCTATTTGGATTAACAAAGGTAGGGATTTTGGTTGATAAATCAATCGTGGAGAGTTTTTTTTTGCTGTGGGCTCTATTTTTTTATATATATGTTGTTGTATATCCGCAAAAAAATGCTACTTTTGTCTGACTTATGGCGCAGGTAGAGCCTGCACGGGGTAAGTAGTATTGAAAAACAGATTAAAATTTAAGAATAGAGACAATGACAAAACAGAGTGTTGAGACTCCTGAGATCGAGGTTTTAGGAGATGTTGCAGTTAGCAGAACAGAGAAATTCTTAGCCGAGAATGGTCGTAAGGTTGTTATCGCTATTGCTGGCGCAGTTGCGGTGGCAGTGGCAATATTTGGCTACAAGGCGTTGGTGCTAGATCCAGCTGAGCAGAGTGCGGCAGAGGCGATCTACGCAGCTCAGGGGCTGTTGGATGGTGCTTCGCCCGACTATCAGCAGGCTCTCGATGGCACAGCCGACTTCGCAGGTTTCGTAGAGGTTTACGAGAACTTCGGATCTACGGCGAGTGGAAATTTAGCAGCGCACTACGCAGGTGTATGCTATCTCAAACTTGGCGACTACACATCTGCAGCTAAGTATCTCAAGGCATACAAGCCACAGAAGAGCATACCTGCGCAGATCGTGAATGCACAGAACATCGGTCTGCAGGGCGACATAGCAGTTGAGTTGGGCGACTACCCTGCAGCTGTAGCGCTATTTAAGCAGGCGTCAGCAGCGTCGGACAACATAATCACAGCGCCTATGTATCTTCGCAAAGCTGGTCAGGCGGCACAGGCAGCAGGTGACAATGCAGATGCTATTGCACTCTACGAGAGTGTCGTAGAGCTCTATCCTGCGGCTACTGAGGCACGTTCGGCAGCAAAGTTGTTGGGTACAATTAAGTAGTTACACATAATATATACAGGAGTTATTTATAGATGGCAACAAAGAATCATAATCTATCATTGATCGACACACCGCTTCCATCGGCTGCAGATATGAGTTTCGGCATAGTCGTGGCAGAGTGGAATCGTGAAATCACCAACGCTATGGCGCAGGGTGCGATCGAGACATTCAAGAGCGCAGGGTGCGCCGAGGAGTCGATACACGTCAAGTATGTACCAGGTACAGTAGAGCTATCGTTGGGTGCACAGTTCTTTGCTGAGTACACTGAGGTAGACGCTGTAGTGGTGCTCGGATGCGTCATTCAGGGCGACACTCGTCACTTCGACTACGTCTGCGACAGTGTGACACAGGGTATTACGCAGCTCTCACTCAACTTCAACATACCAGTTGGTTTTGGCGTATTGACAGTGAACGAAGAGCAGCAGGCTCTCGACAGATGCGGTGGTGTACACGGCAACAAGGGAGACGAGGCTGCGGCAACAGTGATCCGTATGGTCGCTCTGCAGCGTGAGATGGTCGAGGCGAGCATAGCTGCCGAAGAGGGCGGCACAAAAACGACACGCAACAAGATGAACTAATTCGAGCGTAACGCGAAATCGGGTATATCATTTGAGAGTGATCAACATTTTGTTGGTCAGCCACCTTTTAGCGTAACTTGCTATTAGTCAATGTGCATATATTGGCGAAAAGCACGAGTCCTACATCGTAGACTACATAGAGCCTGATTTTTCGAGCACTTTCTTAGGTGCAAAGATATACATATAAATTGAGATTTCCACACCTAAAAGGGGCGATTTTGTGAAATTCAATATATACAAGGCTCGCTCCAAATATGTAGGCTACAAAAAAGACTACACCTCAGACATTCCCTTTAAATGGGGCTTTGTCTGAGGTGTATTTTCTCTATTATTATACTCTTTGCTTGCCTACTTCTTACTCCTGAATTTTCGGCTTGGTTTGAACTCTACCACTCGCTTTGACTTGGAGAGTTCGTGTAATCCCGTTTGTATATTATAGAACTTACGGGGTTGTTGGGTCTTCACTTCAAAGACTCCAAAGTTTTGGAGATGGATCTTTCCTCCACTGTTTAGCTCCTCCATCATAATATCTATCATCGGCGAGATGATTGCATCAAGGTCTTGCTTAGGATAGGTGATGCGCCTCTCCTCAATAATTCTCTTCTTGAGTTTATCAATTAACTCTGGTTTATTCATATTCACTGGTTGTTAAAATGAGTATCTTGTACTTAATGGTTTGATGTGGACCTGCACCCTTTTGTCTTCAAGTATGCGTTGAACAGCATTATATATAGGTAGCTGCTCCACGCCTGCTATTTTCAGTGCCTCCACAATCATTGTGTTCTCTATTAGTTCCCTAACTACCCGACAAAAACAAACAAGTGACACATAACCAATTGATAATCAACAAATAAACACCTGTGAATATTTGCAAAAGCCCCTAATTTTCAGTATCTTAGAAGAAAAACTTGGCGGT
>JBCQTK010000104.1:0-4628 GCA_047178665.1 Rikenellaceae bacterium
ACCATAGACGACCCTTTTTTACTCTTTCTCGATCGCTGCAATCTTCTCCTCAATACGTGTGTGTCGCTTTTCGTAGACCTCGTTGTGGGTTGCTTGGATCTCATTCATTTGCGCCTCTGCGTGTTGCTCGGCATAGCCTAAGAGCATTACTGCAGTGTAGTTGCCTCGCTGTGCATCGCTGAGGGTACTGACGATATAGTCACGCTTGATGATGGTGCGTTTCTCTTCCGTTAGGTTGTAAACCAAAGTCCATCTATCCTCGTCTGTGAGGTAGTTTTTGTCCTCAAAACCGACCATTGCAAAGTGTTCACTGCGGAGAGCCTTTGCCATTGCGAAGTAGGTTATCTGCTCCTCAAAGGCAGAGAAATCGCCCTGCGTAACATCGAGACCCTTAACCAAATCTTTGATCTCTGCGATTGACTTCTCTGTGGCGATCTCCTTGTTGCGCTTGTCTTGCGATTTGAGTTTGACAAGTGGGGTCTCGGGCTCTGCTGTCGATGATGATGCGCTGTTGCGATACGAAAGTGTAACACCTCGTGAGCTGATTAGAGCATATATCTCTATCTCGCCATTTTTATACTTCTCTGTAATCTCCGTTGTTGCATCCGCAAACTCCACGCACTCAGCTTGATACTCTTCGTCCAACTCGAAATCATCCTCCGCAGGGGGCGTTGGGCACTCTCTGCACCAATCCACAATACGAATATCGTAACCCTTGGCGGTTAACTCCTCGATTGCACCCTCGTCATAGCGGTAGTCGTTGCGTGCAAGTGGGAGTTCGGGATTGCGTTCGTGCGTGTCGATTGCTCGCTCGACAATGTAGGCGGTGTTCTTTGCTTTTAGGCACTTGCGGTTGGTGCATCGTCCGCAAAGGGTATCATCGGTGAATAGCGAAATAACTTTTGTGTTGAAACCGCAGTTGTAGCAGTCGAGTTTGTCGAAGAAGTAATCCTCCAAATCAGTCGAGTAGCTACGCTCCAAACTCTCAGCGATGCTCTTGGTCGTGTTGCCCCTCCAACTTTGGTAGTTCACGCCCTCCGCAAAGTGTGTGTCGTAAACCTCCGCTTGGATCTCCTTTGAGTATTTTGATAGCTCGATGGCTGTGCCGATGGTGATAACATCGGCAGTGAGCAGGGTGCGGAACTCCTCGATTAGAGATGTCAATCTCATTCGGTTGCGGATATAACTCTCGCTCTTTCCGAACCGCTCCATCAACTTCTCGACTGTGTAGTTGCGCTCCTCGATAAGCTCCGTGTAAACCATCATCTCCTCGATGGGGGCGATGTCCTCACGAAGTAGGTTCTCGGTAAGTGCCATCTCCAACACTTCATCGGCACGAACTCCAACTTTGACGATTGCAGGGATTGTCTCCACTTCCAACATTTGCGATGCTCTAAACCTGCGCTCTCCGCAAATTATCTCGAAGGTGTATTCGCTCTGTGGGTCGTTGGTGTTCTGCACGATGATGGGTTGCAGAACTCCGACCGCCTTGATGCTCTGCGCAAGCTCATCGAGGGTTTGCTCGTTGAGCGACTTGCGTGGGTTGTTGGCGTTTACTCTGATTGTCGATAGCTTGATGTTTTTGATCTCTTGTGTCATAGTTGTAATTTTTAGATGTTTGATTGTGTGAGGTATGCCATAATTTCTTGTGCATCCTCGCTATTTATTATATATTGAGTGTGTGCGCTGTTCACAACGCTTGCGTATGCGAATAGGTGGAACTCATTTACGTCTCGTGTGTGGTCGAGTTTATATCGCTGTCCGTTGCCATACTGGATTGTTAGGCGAATGTCGTGGTAGCCTATCTTCTCGCAAAAGTAACCTAAGCCACTTGTGGTGTGTTGTATTGAATTATCTGCCAACTCGTTGCTCATACTGCTCAATTTTATGTTTCAACATTGTGAGGAATTGATGTCCCTCATATTTGTCTCGTCCGAAGTACTGCACCATCTTCAGAACATCAAACTTGTAGAGGTGCGCCCACTTGGAGTAGTAGTGGTCTCCCATTGCAGAGCCGTATGCCTTGCGGAACATCTCTTGGGTGATTGCCTCGTCGGGATAGTGGCTACTGCTGTAATAGGCTATGCGGAGGAGGGTGTCGTATTTTATGATTAAATCTGTCATTGTGTCGGGGGTTATAGTGTTAATATCCAAAGGAATGCGCCGATGATTAGTGCGTAGAATAGTATGTAGAGGGTGATTGCGAATACCACCGTTAAAATTAGTTGCAATGGTATAGTTAGTATTATCCAAATGGTTGATAATATTTTGCTTAGTATGTGGAGTGAGGTGTTCATTATTCGTTGGTTTTGAGTGGGTTAATAGTGATTTGTTTGCCAAAGAATGAGGTCATTACTCCGTAGACATTTTGGAGGGAATAACCGCTGTCGCTATCCTCGTCAATGGCGATTTGATACTTGGTTTCGCCCTTTAGGTTGAGCGTAAAATCTTGCTCTAACTCCATCTCCATAATAGAGCCACCGCCCTGCGATGGTGAGTAGAGACCGCAGCTGTTGCCCTTGGGGATTGTTAGGCTCTCGACCTTGAAACCTGCCTCGAATAACTCTGCGACATTGATTGTTGCCATAAATGTTAGGATGTTGGCTGGTGAAACGGAGTTAGATATTTCGGTGGCGAAGGATAGATAACTTACTTGCTCTGTTCCATTGCGCTCCGACATATTGGGGAACTCTCCGAAACACTCGATTCCGCTCTGCTCAAAAATCTCCTTGACCTTCCGTGGATTGAGATTGAGTGCGTTTACCATATCGCCAAAGTAGCTGTTCGCATAGCTGTAGCCCCTCTCGAAGTGGTGTGAGTTTATGCAGTCATAGTTGGAGTGCATCTCTATGCGAATTGGGATGGGTGACGTGTTTTTTAGTAGCGTGTTGATAATGTCGCTATCGTCACGATCCATAATCGCCTGACGGATTGTCTCAGACTCGTTGTCGAATAGCTCCTCAATCTCTGCATCGCTGTACCCCTGCTCATTGCAGCTCTCTTTGAGTCCCTCGATAATCTCCTCGACTCGTCCGCACTCGGCAATGTCGTACCAATAACCCATCTGCTCGAAGAGTGTGTCGGCTGACTCTGCACGTATGCAGTCGCCAATTAGCTGCGTGTGACTGTCAAGGTTGTTGCTGCGGTCGAGATATACCAAGGTGTAGTTATCCTCCATCATCTCTATTATCTGCTCTGTTGTAAGTGGTTGTGTTGTCATCTTTGCTCTGATTTGTAAGTTATATGTCGATTCGAGGAGAGGGAGTGAAGTTTCCATTACATTTCCTATATCTCTGCTCTTCGACATTTTTTTATATGCCTCTTTCTCGGGTCGGTCGTTTGTTTCGTGTGCAGAAAAGGTGGAGGGATTAGCCTCTGCAAGGTTAGTCGACAAAATACAACCCCAACGGGTGTGGAGATTTTGGCGGCTACGGTTTACCGCTCGACCTTGCGGAGGATTAAAAGCCCTGCAATACCTTTGCACCCGAACAGAACTACCGATCCGACAACAGAGTGCCCATCGTGGAGAGGAGCAATCGGAGATATAGCACAGAGACAAAAAAGCCACCCCGAAAGGTGGCTCATTGCAACAAGTAGCTCTAAATCATATCCGCTGTCATCCAGACAGTGAACTTGCGATTGCGCGACATCTTAAACTCGCACCGCCAGCGTGTGTCGTTTCGCACATTCGAGAAGTCTACATCCGACTTTCGAGGTGTGTAACACTCAGGTGCGCTATCGTCGGCGTGTTGTCGCCACGCAGTGACACTAAATAGTGTACGATCGTCTCGCTCGAAAACACAGATCAAGTTTGAGTGCTTGCCCCAAACGCGATCGACCAGTGTCGCCTCAAACACCCCCTCGCCAGTTAAAAATGGCGGCAGCTCAATCTTGCCTAACGTATATATCTCCTCTCGTCCCATAATTTAGCTCTCCGTAATTTGATGACTCATCTGAATAAATATAGTTTGGTGTCTGCGCTTTGCGAATCCGCCACTCAACTCTCTCTCAACCCAATTACGGAAGAGTTGGCTATATCCGCCTCTAACCTTGAATATAAGGGAGATAAGCATACTAAAATTGTAGTAGTAGAGACCTTTGTGGTATCGCTCAACATCACACTGATTGAGCTCGCCTCGCTTGAAAACGGCGCGAATGTTAGACGATACATTTTGAATATATATGCCTAACAAGTTTGCAATCTCACGTTCCGTGAGCCATATCGTATCGTTCTCAAACTCGATAGAGACCTGTAATCTGCCATTGCAGTGGTTGGATACGTCAATCGAACCACGCTTGAATGTTCTTCTATTCATTATTAAAGTGTTAGTGAGTTGTTAAATACATCTAGTCGGCTGGCGAGGTTGCTCATATCCTCGCTAATTTTGCTGTCGGTGATCTTCGCATATATCTGTGTAGTTTTAATATTTGTGTGCCCAAGCATCTTCGACACAGTCTCGATCGGCACGCCACGAGAGAGCGTAACTGTGGTCGCAAATGAGTGTCTAGCTACGTGAAAATTTAGCAACAAAGCAACCGCAAGAAGAACGAAGAAGTTCAATATCTAACTCGTTTAGGAATAAGCAGTTTGCTGAGTTTTGCTAAATTGGATGAAAGCAGTTTTGGGA
>JBCQTK010000105.1:0-4596 GCA_047178665.1 Rikenellaceae bacterium
GAGTCTCAAAGAGGGTGATCTATTGGAGAATAAGAGCTGGAATCCACGTTTCACAATGCGAGGGTGTACGATTCAGAACCACCGTGCTCGCTCGGTTGTATTGAAGAGTCCCCTCAAAACGGTTATCGAGGATAACTACTTCTCGTCGATGATGTCGGGGGTTCTGCTGCGTGGCGAGAGCAAGTTTTGGTATGAGTCGGGCGCAGTTGAGGATCTGCTCATTCGTGGCAACACGTTCCACAATGCAGGTGATTGTGGGTCGATTCACGCAGCTTTATATGTCACACCGCTCTTGGGCGCAGCGTTCGATAGCGAGGAGTGTTATGATCGCAATATTCGATTTGAGGATAATACGATCGAGAGCTTCAACCCTCGCATCGTAATTGCCGATCGTGTAGAGGGTCTCGTTGTTTCGGGCAACAAGATAACGATGAACGACGAACACATCTCTCCCTTCCCCACAGCACCTCTATTTGAACTTATCAACTGCGAGAGTGCCAAAATTGTGAATAATAGCTACCTCGGTAGCCCCCTCGAAATCGAGCAAGAGCTAAAGGCGGATGTGAAGAGTCGACGCAATCTAATATTCAAAGGCAATACATTTGATACCCCGAAGAGGTAGAGTATCTGAGTAACATTACAATAACATAGATAATAACTGATGAAAAGAATAATAACAGCACTTCTATCTTTGGCGATGTCGGTCAGTTCGTTTGCCGCAATAACCTGCCAGAGCCTCTTTCCGTCGCAGGGTCTTACAGATCCTCACGTCTGGATTAAGGATGGTCGAATCTACCTATTCGCGGGTCACGATGTGCTTGACGAGTTTCAGAATACGTGGACGATTGATAGCTGGCAGATATGGAGTAGCGACGATCTGCGTAGCTGGCGTTACGAGTCAACCATCGACCCCAAAGATACCTACATCGGCGATAAGCCGAACTGCTGGGCTGGTGATATTGTGGAGCGAGACGGGAAGTACTATTGGTACTTCTCTAATCGTAACATCGATACTGGTGTGATGGTGTCAGATCGCATTGATCGTGGCTACAAGGATGCACTCGGCAAACCGCTTCTCCCAGCCGACATAATTAAGGGGCATCCATACGATCCCGAGATTTTTGTTGAGGATGGTAGGTATTATATACTCTTCTCTGCTGGTACATACTACATCAGCGAGCTCAACGAAGATATGATCTCGCTCAAACACAAGCCACGCCCCATTGATGTTCTCGACAGCGAGGGCAAGAGGGTCTACACAGCCGATAAATCGACTACATTCTATCGTGATGGAATCTACTACCTTGTCTGGGGCGAGCACTACGCAACTGCCGACAACATCTATGGACCCTACACCTATCGTGGCGACTTCTTGAGAGGAGGGCATAGCTCCGTATTTAAGTGGGGCGAACAATGGTATGTGGTACAGGTTCATAAAGAGGTGAGTCTGCTGTATCGTGGCATTTCTCTCAAACCTGTGGAGTTCGATAAGAATGGATTTGTCGTAATCCCAGAGGATGATTGTGACTATCAATACCTTCGTCGCACGATTGAGTTCTGTTACGGCGATATGGGTATGCGCACGGTGAGTGGTGAGGCGCTGAAACACAACCTTAAGAGTGAGACGATCTCTGGAGATCTCAGCGCAGATGGTACTGTGGTGAAGAGTGCGGAGTGGTTGCTCAATCCAACCCAAAATCTGTCGCAGGTTAAGATCACGATGAAGAATCATAGCAATGCTGCGCAGGCGAGAGTCGAGATCGAAAGTTTTAATCCACAATCTACGTTCTGGACAAAGCCCGAGATCAAGGGCGAGATGTGGAGTCAAAGCTTTGACCTTAGACCTGCCTCAGAAGGTTTCGTAACCTACACAATCTCTCTCGACGCATCCAAATTGCAGAGGGCTCTAAGGACACTCTCGATCGAACCAGCAGTGGGTAAGAGGAGTGGTCGGTGGGAGATCAAACGTATCGACATTGAGTAACGAAAATAGTTGTAAATATTATGAAAAAGGAGCTATTATTAACCGCCCTTGCACTCTGCCTATCGCTAACAGCGGCAAACGCAGAGCAGGTACCCAACATCCAGAACATTCCCAATCGCAATATCACGAAGTTGGATGGCAACTGGAAGTGTATCGTCGATCCATTCGAGAATGGATACTACAACTATCGCCTAAAACCCTACGACGGGGGGTATGCGCAGGATCACACCTATAGCGACAAACGTGAGCTACAGGAGTATGATTTCGAGACATCACAAGAGCTACACGTCCCGGGGGATTGGAACACGCAGCGTCCACAGCTCTACTACTATGAGGGCACGGTGTGGTATCGCAAACGCTTCAGCTACGATTTGGCGGAGGACAAGAGGTTATTCTTGCATTTCGAGGCGGCAAACTATGAGACACGTGTATGGCTCAACGGCAAACCCCTCGGATCGCATATTGGAGGCTACACTCCATTTAGCTTTGAGATCACCGATAAACTTGTGGCGGGAGAGAATAGCGTAGTCGTAAAGGTCGACAATAAACGCAACGTAGATGCTGTGCCAACTATCAACAGTGACTGGTGGAACTATGGTGGCTTGACTCGCTCGGTGGAGTTGGTTGAGACCCCCAAGAGCTTTATCGAGGATTACTACCTCCAACTCAAAGATAGCGAAACGAAGGTATTGAAGGGGCGTGTGGAGCTAAATGGTGCGACAGGAGCCGAAAAGGTGACTCTCAAGATTCCTGAGCTCAAGATCACAAAGGAGTACACTACAGACGCTGAGGGCATTGTGGAGTTCGAGATCAAGGCGAAACCCGAGTTGTGGAGTCCTGAAAATCCTAAACTCTATGATGTTGAGTTATCGTCAGCAAGTGACAATATAGATGATCGCATAGGCTTCAGAACCATCGAGACACGAGGCAAGGATATTCTGCTCAATGGCGAGAAGATATTTTGCCGAGGTGTCTGCATCCACGAGGAGCGAGCTGGAGACAGCGGACGAGCATATAGTGCCGACCACGCTCGCACACTTCTTGGTTGGGCAAAAGAGATGGGTTGTAACTTTGTCCGCTTGGCACACTACCCCCACAACGAGGCTATGATCCGTGAGGCGGAGCGTATGGGGCTTATGGTGTGGAGCGAGATCCCTGTATATTGGACTATCTCGTGGGAGAATGAGCAGACATATCAGAATGCAGAACGACAGCTAAGCGATATGATCGATCGTGACAAAAATCGCTGTAACATTATCATCTGGTCTATTGCGAATGAGACACCTCACGGTGATGCACGCCTCAAATTCCTAACTCGTCTGGCTAACAAGGCGCGCTCGATGGATGATGTTCGTCTGATTGCCGCAGCGATGGAGAAGAGTCGTGTCAATGGCTCTACAATGACAGTCAAGGATGATTTGGGCGATCTGCTCGACATCATCTCTTTCAACCAATATGTAGGTTGGTATGAGGGGGACAACGATAGACCTAATCAGGTGAATTGGATCTTCGATCAAGACAAACCTGTATTCTTGAGTGAGTTCGGAGGTGGTGCACTTTATGGTCATCACGGTGCGAGCGACGAGCGATTTACGGAGGATTATCAGAGAGTGTTGTATGAAAATCTCGTGAAGATGTTCGACCGAATGGATGGTCTTGCGGGCACAGCACCGTGGGTCTTGAAGGATTTCCGTTCTCCACGTCGTCAAGTGCCTAATCTCCAGGATGACTTCAACCGAAAGGGTTTGGTCTCTGATAAGGGTGAGTATAAGGAGGCGTTCTACGTGATGCAGGAGTGGTACGAGAGGCTTAAAAACCAGTATTAACATCGTATACGACTTTACAAAATAAGGGCGGCTAACCAAAGAAAATGTTAGCCGCCCTTATTTTGTAAAGTTATCACTTACTCCTTAGATGGTGATTGTCGTAATTTGGTGGCAACCACACAATTTACACCTATAACAACATAGTATATAGATAAAATATAGTTCTTTGTAATATGACGCAGAAAACTAACTAAACTATTTTAATTATGAAAAAATGTTCCATTTTAGCAGCTCTCTTTTCGCTGCTACTCAGCCTCTCGGTAGCGGAGGCGGCACCTCTAAAAAAGGAGGCGGCGACAAAACTCAAGGAACTGGAGACACTAATCTCCAAGGCAAAAAAAGAGAAAATTGATGTGCAGCGTGAAGATTGTGCAGTGTGGATGGCAAAGACATTTTTGTCGTACGCTAATTGGGATGAGCGCAACGTAGATCAAAACATCTACCAATACTCAACGTGGGATCCCTACAAAGAGAACGCCACGAAGTTAGCGAAGGATCTGCCAGACTTTGAACGTCAAGAGGTAATTGAGATGCTCGACACAGCCATCAACGAACTCTCGGGCGTGATTGAGGGACGATACACTCGACGAACACCCCCAACCATCGACTGGGAAGATATAAAGCCAAAGGGAAATCAGTTCTACAGCAACGGAAACCCTGTCTATCTCAACGACTACTTCACAAAGACTGAGGGGCACGTAAATGAGTATCTCGGCAAGTTCAATCGTGTGTCGTTGGCTCTCAATGCGGTCAAGGGGGTCGATGGAGGCATCTCGCCTATGGGAC
>JBCQTK010000106.1:0-4406 GCA_047178665.1 Rikenellaceae bacterium
TGTCGTGGGTTTTGTCATAGTGCAAAGATAATACTTTGGGCGCAAAGTTTATCGTAGTGTACAGATTTTAGGTTAATCGGCTGTGTGAGGGGGGCATCCACGGACTTTGTCGCTTGAGCCAAAATAATCTCGTTTTTATTTGGAATATAGATTTATTTCACTACCTTTGCATTGGGGTGTAATTTGTCAGACAACATACATATTTATTGATCTGCATAATACAACCCCCAATTACATAATGAATAGATTGTTATATGCAGCGAGATAGAAAAGATAGACGAGGTGCGAAGCCCGTGATTATAAATGGTTCGGTAGCGGTTCAGATCGCGGATATATTGACGCGTAGGATTATAGATCAGAGTGTTGTTGTTGGCGATTTTTTGCCCACGGAGGAGCTATTGTGTGAGGAGTTTGGTGTCGGTCGGAGCTCCATTCGTGAGGCAATTAAGACGTTGGAGTCGCGCGGGTTGGTGCGCAAGCGTCAGGGGCGAGGTGCGGTGGTTGTCGATGAGTCGATCGAGGCTACGTCGAGGATGCTCAAACTCTCGCTCGACTACAAGAAGAGTTCGCTTTGAGACGTGGTGCAGTTTCGTGAGACGATGGAGACAAAACTTGCGGAGTTGGCGGCTTTGTGTGCTACACCCGACGACATCGAGCAGATGCAGAGGTATCTTGATTTGATGAAGTTTGAACCATATAAGCCCAAGCGGTTTGCAGAGTATGACTACTCGTTTCACGAGGCGATCGCCAAGGCTTCGAAGAACAGTGTTGCGGTGTTGATTCTTCAGGCACTTCGCCCAATACTCTACGATCAGATTTCATATACGCTCAAAAATGATTTCAACCCAGAGCTGGTGAACCACCTCCACGAGGAGATATTTACTGCGATTTGTAATAGACAGCCCATCACAGCCTCAAAATTGATGATGAAGCATATTGAGGAGACCCACCGAATTGTGAGCGCAACAAACTAGACTAACCCAAACTAAAACTAACTACTACTTATATTATGATTAAGAGATTATCTTTTTTGATGGCGTTTGCCCTCTCGTCGGCTCTCGCCTTCGCAAATAACGATTGGGAGAATGAGATGGTGTTCGAGCGCAATAAATTGTCGGCACGTGTTGCGTCATACTCATATGAGAGCGTCGAGGCGGCGTTGGCTGCGGATCGTGCTGAGTCGAGGATGATGTTGCTCAATGGTGAGTGGCAATTTAACTTCGTTGAAAAGAGCAAGTTGCGCCCAACGGATTTTATGGCAGCCGACTTCTCGGGAGGAGATGATTGGGCTGCTATCTCTGTCCCATCCAACTGGGAGATGAAGGGGTACGGGCAGCCGATATATACAAATATTACATACCCGTTCACACCAAATATTTTGGATGGTTTGAAGTATGATTGGAGAGGTCCGCAGCCTCCGATTCCCCCATTTATCTATCGTGACAACCCTGTCGGCAGCTACTATCGAGACTTCACTCTGCCCGAGAGTTGGGACTTATCGAGTAACGTCATCTTGCACTTTGGTGGTGTCTCGTCTGCGTTCTACGTGTGGGTCAATGGCGAGGAGGTCGGATATAGTCAGGGTAGCTGTTTGGCGGCAGAGTTTGATGTTACTAAATATCTTAGAGAGGGGGCGAATAGGGTTGCTGTTCAGGTCTTTAGGTGGAGCGATGGTAGCTACTTAGAGGATCAGGATATGTGGCGTTTGAGCGGAATATATCGCGATGTAATGTTGCTTGAGCAGCCCGAAATTTCGATCAATGACTTTGCCGTTCGCGCGAAGTTAGATAATAACTATAAGGATGGCGAGATCGAGATACGCCCCAAATTGTGGGTCGAGGGTAATGATGCAGAGTTATTGGAGGGGTGGACGATCAAGACGCAACTCTTCGATGCAGAGAGCACACCACTCTTTGCGGAGGCGTTGAGCTGTTCGGCTAAAAAACTCTTCTTGGAGCGATACCCTGCGCGCGACATCCCTAAGTTTGCGGTGATGGAGGCGGATATCACCTCTCCAAATAAGTGGAGTGCCGAGACTCCATATCTATATACATTGGTCTTGTCGATGGTCAACCCCGATGGTGAGGTGACTGAGGCACGTTCGCACAAGATAGGATTCAGAACAGTCGAGTTCAGCAAGGATAACGCTCTGCTAATCAATGGTCGTGAGGTGGAGATTATGGGTGTCAATCGTCACGATCACAGCCCAACGAATGGCAAGGCTCTCACACGTGAGGAGATGGAGGCGGATGCACAGCTCATCAAGCAGTTCAATATGAATGCGGTACGTACATCGCACTATCCCAACGACCCCTACTTCTTGGAGCTGTGCGACAAATATGGAATCTACGTGATGGATGAGGCGAATATTGAGACTCACCACCTTGGAGGTTACACCGCAAACACACCCTCGTGGATGGGTTCGATGATGAGCCGCATAACACGTATGGTAGAGCGAGACAAGAACCACGCAAGCATCATCTCGTGGTCGTTGGGTAATGAGTCTGGTACAGGTCCAATCTTCGCTGCTGCGGCAGGGTGGATTAAGGATTTCGACCCTACGCGATTTATACACTACGAGGGTGCGCAGGGCGACCCAACGCACCCACACTACATTGAGGGTGGTGAGGGAAATGCAACCGATAACAACTTCGCAAACCCCGATGATCCACAATTTGTCGATGTGTTAAGTCGAATGTATCCCGAGTTGGCGCAGATCGTCGGTATGTCGGATAGCCCATATATCACACGCCCAATAATTATGTGCGAGTATATGCACGCAATGGGTAACTCGATGGGTGGTCTGTCGGACTACTGGAGCGAGATCCGTGAACGCAAAAATTTGATTGGAGGTTACATCTGGGATATGATAGATCAGGGGCTCGAAAAGCAGAACGAGAGTGGCGAGACCTTCTACGCCTATGGTGGCGACTTTGGCGATATGCCCAACGACCGTAACTTCTGCATCAATGGCGTATTTGCACCCGACAGAAGCCCAAACCCACACGCTTGGGAGGCGAAGTACGTGTTCCAGCCAGCGGAGTTTTCGTTGGTTGGCGAGCACGAGGTTCGTATCTATAACAGATTGTCGCACACCTCGTTGGCGCAGTATGATGCACGATGGGAGCTATATGAGGATGGACGCAAGATCGAGGGCGGATCGTTGGGGCAGCTCAACATCGCGGCAGGTGATTTCGAGGTTGTGAAGATCCCATATCGGAGGACTAAGTTCAACCCTGCGTGTGAGTATTGGGTGCGAGTGTCTCTTCACGAGGCGGAGGATCGTTTGTGGTGCAAGGCAGGTTTTGAGGTGGCAAAGGAGCGTATGTTGCTCAAGGCGAAGAGTGCGGAGTGCACACCATACAAATCGACCTCGAAACTTCAGCTAACAGTTAGCGAGAGTGATAGCGATGTAACCCTCTCGACACGTGATTTCGCGGCTGTGGTCTCTAAGCAGAGCGGCTACCTAACATCATATAAAACAAAGGGGACGGAACTGCTGCACTCTCCGCTGATGCCAAACTTCACACGCCCAACGATCGACAACGATATTCGAGGTGCGAGCAGCAAATATATGACCCCTTGCCGTAAGTTCTGGGGAGGCTATCTATCATCGTTAAATGTTGAGAACGTAGAGTGCAAACATAACACAGAGTCTGCAACCGTGAGTGTCACATACAGAAAACAGGAGGGGGTGGAGTTCTCTGTGAGCTACACGATATTTAGCGATGGCGCGGTGCGTGTAGCGATGGCGATGAACTCCGCAGAGTCAACCCCCGATATGATCCGTTTCGGCGTGACGATGGGGCTACCGCTAAGCTACGACCGCACAACATACTATGGCTATGGCGATCAAGAGAGCTACATCGACCGCAAGAGTGGAGCAGAGGTTGGCGAGTATAGCATCGCAACAGATGATTTATACTACAACTATGTATTCCCACAGGAGAGCGGCAACCGAATGGGGACGAGATGGATGACGATGGCGAGCCGATCGAACAAGCTAAAGTTCACAGGAGTACCAGAGTTTGCATTCTCGGCGTGGAGGTACACCGCTGAGGCGATCCAAAAAGCTCGCCACCCATACGAGCTAGAGGAGGCAGGATTCTACACCGTGAATATTGATCTTGAGCAGGCGGCATTGGCAGGTACGCTCTCGAAGATTCTGCCTCACTATGAGTTAAAAGCAGGTGAGCGCAAGTTTGAGTTTATGTTTGGAATTACAAAATAATTTTAGTTATGAAGATAGTAACAATGGGCGAGATCTTGCTCCGCCTCTCAACCCCGGAAAATTTGCGATTTGTTCGCTCCAACTCGTTCGATGTCATCTATGGAGGTGGCGAGGCAAATGTAGCTGTGTCGTGCGCTAACTATGGACACGAGGCGTACTTCGTCTCGAAACTACC
>JBCQTK010000107.1:0-4346 GCA_047178665.1 Rikenellaceae bacterium
GGGGGGGGCGCCATTGCGGTGCCCCCCCCCTCTTTTTGTATTGTTCGGGTGCTGTATTGTTGGGGGACTTAGCTTGCGCCGCGCGCGCGGA
The DNA here is from genome assembly GCA_047178665.1 of Rikenellaceae bacterium. GTDB lineage: Bacteria > Bacteroidota > Bacteroidia > Bacteroidales > Rikenellaceae > Alistipes. Next base: position 92 of record JBCQTK010000107.1, read on the forward strand.
CGGCAAGCTAGCTTGCATTTGCTTTGTTGCGGCTGTTATAGGGGTGCTTCGCACTGCAAAAGATTAGCTCCGCGCAGGGCAGTGGTCGAAGAACGCACACCTAGCCTCTGACTAATTAACGACTAGTTAACCCACTCGCTGTAGCGGAACATAACCCACTCAGTGTAGGGGTCATCCTCGTCGACTAGCCTCAGTTCCAACGTGCCGTAGCTATCGTCCTCCGACTCTTCGTCCTCATCCTCGTCGTACTCCTCATCCTCATAATAGGTGTAGCGATAGTAGTACTCCTCGAGGATATAGTCGTCGTCCAAACAGATGCAGGGCACTGTGCAGTCGCACTCATCATAGCGCAGGATTATCTTGTCGCTCGTCCTAGAGTATGTACCATACTTCACCGTCGACTGCGACTCGATCAGGGTGCTACCCTCGTAGACGGCACTCTGTTTGATTACGTCGTAGTCGTTCTCGAACACAAAGACTATGTACTGCGTGAGCTCGACGAAGTCACCATCGTCGTTCGCGCCATAGAATGTGTAATTTCCTCTCCACGTCTCGACAATATCGTTGTCGTCATCCTTGCTACACCCTGTCGCGAAGAGAGCGAGCGCCACAGCCACGGCGGCGGCTATTCGTTTAATCATAACTCTATTTTTCTTTTTTTTACTTCCTCTTTTTACCTATAGCGACCTCCGCACGCGCCCTTTATTGCCCTATGCACTCGTCCTATATCTCTGTTGCGACAACATCCCCACCCAAGGGGGTGTTGCCAATAATCTATCTGCGGCTCGCGCCCCTCGACTACTCGTTGTCGGTGCCGAACTTATAGATACATCTGTGTGTGTACTCCTCGCCTGGCTCCAACAATGTAGATGGGAAGGCTGGCTGATTCGGGGTGTCGGGGTGGTGCTGTGTCTCGAAACAGTATGCGCCACGTGCGATATATGCACCCTCGCCATCCTTCGACACAGTCTTGCCGTCGAGCCAGTTGCAGCCGTAAAACTGCATACCAGGCTGATCTGTGTAGACCTCCATCTTGCGTCCGCTCGCAGGGTCGTAGACCTCGGCAGCAAACTTCATCGCACCCTCCTTGCCGTTGAGCACGAAGCTGTGGTCGTATCCTGCGCCCATCTTGAGCTGTACGTTACCCTCGGTGTTCTCGTCCTGTCCGATAGGCTTCGCCACGCGGAAGTCGAATGGTGTACCCTCAACATCCTCATACATTCCGAGTGGAATGCACACCTCGCTGATCGGCACATACTTGTCGGCATTGATGCGAAGAACGTGGTCGGCAACAGCGTGATTGCTGCTCTCGCCCGCAAGGTTGAAGAACGAGTGGTGCGTGAGGTTGAGGTGTGTCGCCTTCGTAGTTGTCGCCGAGTACTCGATGACAAACTCTGAGTCGGGCGTAAGCTCATAACACATATTTATTGTCACCTCGCCTGGATACCCCTCGGCACCATCTGGCGAGACATACTTAAAGTCAATGCGCGACTCTGTCACCTTCACAACATCCCACACAACCATATCAATACCCTTCAATCCACCGTGAAGAGAGTTTGGACCATTGTTGATCGGCAGTGTGTACTCCACACCCTCGATCGTGAACTTTCCGTCAGCGATGCGGTTGGCGTAACGTCCACAAGGCGCACCGTAGAAACGCTCACCCTTGTTGTCGACATACTCCTCGATCGTGTTGTATCCAAGCACAATGTCCGTAGGGTTTCCCTCGCGATCCTCAACAAAGAGCTTCATCACGCGAGCTCCGAAATTTGTAACCTCCATCTCGACGCCGCCAGCGTAGAGTGTGTAGATTTTTGTATCAGCCATAGTTTTTCTGTAAGTTAGTATTTATACGTCTAGTTGGATCTCTCCTGGTTTTAACTACTGCCAAAGGTATAAAATATTTTTCAATATTCCATCCACTCTCAACTATATACGATACATTTTCTAACAAAAGTGTTAAAATTTGCAAAAAAATACATACCTTTGTATGTTTCGACAGCACATATAAACTTAAAACGTATATAAAATGGTAGATATTTTTGATCGCCTCGAGAAGAATGTTGGAGGACCTATTGGTCAGTATATGAATTATGCCCACGGCTACTTCGCATTCCCGAAGTTGGAGGGCGAGCTCGGACCTCATATGATGTTCCGCGGCAAGGAGATGCTAAACTGGTCGTTGAACAACTACTTGGGTCTAGCTAACCACCCTGAGGTGCGTGAGGCAGATGCTAAGGGCGCGGCAGATTTCGGTATGGCGGCACCGATGGGTGCTCGTATGATGAGTGGACAGACTAAGTATCACGAGCAGCTGGAGCGCGAGCTTGCTGAGTTCGTCGGTAAGGAGGATGCCTTCCTGCTCAACTTCGGCTATCAGGGTATGATCTCGATCATCGACTGCTTGCTCACTGCGCGCGACGTTGTGGTCTACGACGCTGAGGCTCACGCCTGCATCATCGACGGTCTGCGTATGCACCGCGGCAAGAGGTTTGTGTTTGGTCACAACGACATCGAGTCGCTACGACTTCAGCTACAGCACGCTACAGACCTCGCAGAGGAGCAGCGTGGTGGCGTTTTGGTTATCACAGAGGGTGTATTCGGTATGAAGGGCGACCTGGGTGCGCTCGACAAGATCGTGGAGCTCAAGAAGGAGTTCGACTTCCGTCTGTTGGTCGACGACGCGCACGGATTCGGAACAATGGGAGAGACGGGTCAAGGTACGGCGGAGCACTTCGGCGTGACAGATCAGGTCGACGTATTGTTCAACACATTCGCTAAGTCGATGGCAGGTATCGGAGCGTTCGTAGCTGCACCAAAGTGGCTCGTAAACTTCTTCCGCTACAATATGCGTTCGCAGCTCTACGCCAAGTCGTTGCCTATGCCGATGGTGATGGGTGCATTGAAGCGTATCGATATGGTTCGCACACACCCCGAGTTGAAGGAGCAGTTGTGGACAGTAACCAACTCGCTTCAGTCGCAGTTGAAGGAGAATGGATTTGAGATCGGAGTTACTCAGTCACCTGTCACACCAGTCTATATGAAGGGTGGCGTCAACGAGGCGACAAACCTTGTTGTTGACCTACGAGAGAACCACCGTCTATTCTGCTCAATCGTGATCTATCCTGTTATCCCTAAGGGCGAGATCATCTTGCGCGTTATCCCTACAGCAGTCCACACATTGGAGGATGTAGAGTACACAATTGGAGCGTTGAAGTCGGTTCGCGAGAAGCTCGTAGATGGTACATACGCCGCAATGCCTATTCCAAGTATGGCAGAGGAGGGATTTGTCGTAGAGGAGTAGTCCACACGACAGATTAGATATTTTATGAGGCGTGCGTGCGACACTATGTTGCACGCACGCCTCTTTTGCGTCTAGCCTCTCTACATCGTCCTGTATCGTCGCTCGACAGCGCCCCAGTCGATAGCGCCCAGGTGTGCTCGCACAGCGTCGCCACGTCGGTTCTCGTAGTCTACATAGTAGGCGTGCTCCCACAGATCTATCGTCAGCAGAGGTCGCAGATCCTGCGTTATAGGATTCCCCGCATTGGACTCAGCGACAAGAGTCAACCTATTGTCGTGGTCGACAACAAGCCAGAGCCACCCCGACCCAAAGAGCGAGAGCGACTGCTCCACAATGCGGCGCTCCATCTCACAAAATGTGCCAAACGAATCCTCGATGGCATCCAGCAGAGCCCCCGTCGGCTCAGCCTGCGGATAGCGCGAGAACTGGTCGAAGTAAAACTGGTGATTCCACGCCTGCGCAGCATTGTTGAATATCGCGCCATCCCCAGCCGTCAACACAACCTCCTCAAGCGTCATATTTGCAAAACGTGTGTGCTCCACAAGTCGGTTGAGGGTAGCTACATACCCTTCGTAGTGGCGGTCGTGATGGAGCGTAAGCGTCGCCATCGAGATCGATGGCGCAACAGAGTTGTAGCTGTAGGGGAGCGGCTTGGCTGTGAAGTGCTCCGCAGTCGTAACGGAGGTGTGTCTGTTAATCATAAAAAAACTATCTTTTAGAGGTTTATACTATTCACCTCCAAATGATTGCAATGTTCGTGCCTAAGATTTGGAACACCAATTACGGATGAACTGTCGGGGGAGTGGCGGGGACTGCGCTCAAGCCGCGCAGGTAGGAGTGTTCGGAAGAACCCCCTCCTTATCCAAAGAACAAGCTAGGGTCTCCTCCACAGAGTTTAACAATCTCTATCATAAGTTGTTCCCTAAGCTCTATTCTGAAACGAAACTTAGC
>JBCQTK010000108.1:0-4263 GCA_047178665.1 Rikenellaceae bacterium
CTCTTTTTTTGACATAAAAAATTACCTTAATTGAAACACGTTTCAATTAAGGTAATCAATCTTTTTGTATATCAATGTGTTACAGCAATTTTGCCAACTATTTTTGACCACATTGCCTAAAAAAACAGGGCAGCGGGGGTCTACGCTTACGCCGCGCGGGCGGCAAGCTAGCTTGCATTTACTTTTGCTTCGGCAATTATAGGGGTGTCAGCCGATGGCTGACACCCCTATAATTGCCGAATGAAGATTTGAGTGTGACATCATCAGTAACACCAAATGTGTAGGCTCAATGTGATAAGGTTTAATATGCAATATTACAAAGCCTTAACACTCACAATATAGGTAAGTTGTGAACCGCGCGGCGTTAGCGCAGACCTCGCTTGTTTAGCGCGCTATTAGGTGAGATCATATGCAGATAGAGTGGGCACTTATGGCACAGACGATTGATGCAGTAGATCTTCGAGAGCTGGATGAGCGCCTGTGTGTCGTACGCCGACATCGGCACTACACCGAGCCTACGCCACGCCGTGATATAGAAGTTCGACTCCGCAGGGAGCCTCTCGTTGAGATCCGATGCAGCGATCACCAAATCGTCGCTCTCCGTATATATTCCGTAGGAGTAGAGCATCGGCACCACAAAATTTATTGCCAGTAGATCACACTTCATCACACCAATGTGGCTCGATGTGGTCGACTTTAGGTTGACGCGTTTACACAACTCCTCCGACGCATTGACGTTGAAGAGATCAATCACATCGTTGCGCGACTTGCAACTTACGAGTCTATTGAATGGGTGCTCCGAGTCGTAGAATAGACGTGCCACCTGCGACAGTCGCACGATCGGGTGTTTCACGGGGGTTAGATTGCGGAGGTTCCACGAATTGGGAGGGAGTGGACGGATTCCATATTTGTAGAGCATATATTTGGCTTCGGTCTTGAACTCGGTCGAGAAGCTGTCGTTGGGCAGGCAATCCAACAATCCTGCCGCACCAATCAACATAGCCTCTATACTTCGTAACGATCTGCGCTCGCGCTGAATGATGCCGAAGAGAACACGTTGCCCCACCTCCTCGTAGTTGTGGCGGTTGTTCATATCGCTCAACGCGTCGAGAAAACAGAGCAGAAAGACCTGGTTCCAATCCATCTTTGAGGATAAATGACAATCCAGCACCTTCAGACTCTTCTGCCCTAGTCGCTCCACCGACAACTCCTGATATATAGAGTGAAGGTTGATGGAGTCAAGACGCTCAATGTACTGACCGCAGCAACTACGCTTCGGATCTATCACCAACGATTTGAGCAACTCAACCTCTGATGACTGCTCTAACCTATGATCGCCCATACCTATTATATTAAAGGGGAGATCAACTCTCTCCCTGATTGTAATTCTGGATTAATTTGACTCAGCCAATAACTATAGCAGACCAAGTTCGAGAAGTGTCTCCTCCGACATCATCGACCTATCCCAGGGTGGATCGAACGTAAGGATCACGTCAACCTCCTCTACACCTTTCACCTTGCCCACCTCGCGCGTGACATCCTCGACCAGAACATCTGCCATCGGACAGTTTGGCGCCGTGAGGGTCATTCGTATCGTCACATTGCCCGAGGGCTCATAGTCGATCTCGTAGATCAAACCGAGGTCGTAGATGTTTACGGGGATCTCGGGATCGTATATTGTCTTTAGCACAAGGACTATGTTGCTCTCTATCTCTGCTATCTCTGCTGGTGTTATACCCATCTTGTGTACTCTAATGTTGTCTATTTATAAATTTTGGGGGAAGAAATTAGCACCCTAACTTGTGTGCATAAGCCACGGCGTAGAGCTTCATCTGCTTCACCATCGCCAGGAGTCCGTTGCTGCGCGTGGGCGACAGGTTCTCACTCAGACCGATCGCATCTATGAAGTATAGGTCGCAGTCGACCGCCTGCTGAGGTGTACGTCCGTTCAACACCTTGATGAGCAGGGCGATAATACCCTTTGTGATTATTGCGTCGCTGTCGGCACTGTAGTATATCTTTCCATCCTCACCGAGCTCCGCGCTGACCCAGACGCGCGACTGACACCCCTCAATCAGATGTTCGGGCGTTCTCTGTGCCTCCGCGATTTGTGGTAGCTCTGCACTGAGCTCTATGAGATAGTTGTATTTGTCCAACCACTCGTCGAAGAGCTCGAACTCCTCAATTATGCACTCTTGTATTTGATCTTTCATAGCTGCAAAATTACAAATTTATTTTTAATTGCGCATAAAAATGTTGACTTTCCTCACTCATATCTACCTCTTTTAACTCCTCGATCGCTCTGAGCTGTGCGCGGCAAAGTGCTTTGTGGGGCTCACCCTCGGGGTTTGTGGGACGATGCTGACTCGCTGCGACAATCTTCATCACCCTAGGTAACAAACATTTAGCACGCTCGCCTAGTGCCACGTCGCAAAAGTATTGCCACACATACTCCATCGCCACCGACGAGGGATGCACCATATCGTCGGCGTAGAAGCGGTAATCGCGCAGGTCGTCGACTAGGATCTCATAAGCAGGGAGGTAAAATCGTCGTTGCGGATCTCGCGCCACAACCTGATCTATGGCTATGCGCAACGTAGCCTTACTGAGCGAGTTCTGCTCCAAGCCATCCGACACGTGGCGTATTGGACTGAGTGTCAAGATTATGCGTTTGTCAGACAGATGACGTCCTATAGTTTGATCGAGCCTCTCGACTATCTCCTCGAGCGTCGCTTGTCGACGTCGGAAGTTACGCGCAGGCTCCTTGTGGCAATTCGCCACCACCTCGCCTGTGTCGATACGCTCATAGACCCACGCCGTGCCAAGTGTTATTACGACCCACTGCGCAGACTCCAACGCCGCGCCCCCCCGATCTATCGCGAGGTTTATGGTCGCAGCAGCCTGCTGGGGTGAACTCTCATTGAGCGACGAGTGCATATCGTAGTGATACCAACCGCCCGCACCCTCGCGCAACTCATCGACATCCACACGACGACGATCGCAGAGTCGCGTGATAGTGTCGCAGATGGAGAGTGGGTTGAAAAGTGTGCCCGTGGGGTTGATCGTGGTTCGGAACTTCGCTCGTGCTACCCTCGCACCAATGTTCTGCGCAAAGCAAGAGCCGATCGTGAAGATACGATCTGCATACTGAATTCTCTCCCTTAGAGGTGTTATCTCGATCTGTGTGCGAAGTTTCATAGCTGCAAAATTACGATTTTTCAGATAAAAAACATATCTTTGTTATATGATATTACGAGCAAACTGCAAAATAAACATCGGTCTGGATGTGTTGCGTCGTCGCGCAGATGGCTACCACGACCTCGACACAGTGATGATACCTCTGCACGACCTCTACGACGAGGTGGGTGTGGAGCCCCTAATCGGGTCGCAAGATGTGCGGTTCGAGGGGGTGGGTATGAAGATAGATTGTGCACCAGAACAGAACCTCTGCGTACGAGCTGCACGACTCGTACAGAGCCGCTACAGCACCGATGGCGTCGCCATACGGTTGGAGAAACGAGTGCCATTTGGCGCAGGTCTGGGTGGTGGATCGGCCGACGCAACGGCTGTAATAGTTGCGATGAACGAACTATTTAGTCTGAAACTTAACGAGTCTGAGCTGATAGAGCTGGCGTCGCAAATTGGAAGTGACACAGCCTTTTTTGTGCGAAACACACCACAACTATGTCGCGGACGAGGCGAGAAGATGACCCCCATATCGCTGGATCTCAACGGGTTGAGCATCGTTGTCATCAAACCCGAAGGGGTCAACATATCGACGCGAGAGGCGTATGCAGGTGTCTCACCGCACCAACCAGAACAGGCGCTATCCGATCTGCTGCGCGAACCTATCGAGTCGTGGCAGGGACGTGTCAAGAATGACTTTGAGGCGCACATACTAGAGGCACATCCACTACTCGCACAGATCAAGGACGCACTTATCGACGCAGGAGCTATATATGCAGCTATGTCGGGTAGCGGCTCGACAATGTACGGATTGTTCAGAGGCGTTGACACATCCGCAATGAAACTCCTCAATAAATATCGTCCGCAGATCTTCGAGCTGGGCTAAGGTGTTCCGTTTTTTTCTTGGACTCTTGTGACTTGCGGGACTTGCGGGACTTGCGGGGACTGCGCTCACACCGCAAAGTTGTCGGATATGTATATACAAAAAAAGAGTCCGACCAACTAATGTTGATCGGACTCGGAAAAAGGCGGCTACCTACTCTCCCACGGGAAAACCGCAGTACCATCGGCGTAAAC
>JBCQTK010000109.1:0-4141 GCA_047178665.1 Rikenellaceae bacterium
CTCGCTGCTGGTCTCGGTGTTGGTCTTGCCAGTCTACTTCTATGCCCTCTATCGCAAGAGAGCGCATAGCAAAAACATCTTCAACGAGCGACTCAACATCTACCGCCCATATGAGGCGATGCTTAGGTGGACGCTGCGCCACTCGCTCACGATCCTGCTGAGCTTCCTGTTGCTGATCCCTGCGACCTACTTCATCTATGGCGAGATAAGCAAGAGCAACCTCCCAACAATTAGCTACGACGACACGATAATGCAGATCGACTGGAACAGCGGCATATCTCTGGAGGAGAACGATAGACGTGTGGCGGAGCTGCTCCAATACCTTGACGCAGAGGCACTTCACACCACCTCGATGGTCGGCACTCAGCAGTTTATGATGTCGCACACGCCAAGCATCACCACATCGGAGGCGATCGTCTACCTCAAGTGCCACGACGCAGAGTCGCTGGAACGAGCACAGAGTTTGGCGAACGACTATATGGCGGAGCACTTTCGGGATGGTGTGGTGGAGTTCTCGGTCTCGGGTAATATCTTCGATATGATCTTCGACGACGGCAGCAGCGACCTTGTCATCTCTCTGCAACATCAGGGTGGCGGCGCACCCAAGGTGGAGGAGGTTCTAAAGGTTGTGGAGAGGCTCAGCGAGGCACTCCCCGAGGTTGCGATCTCTCGACCTCTGCTGGAGCAAAACATCCTCTACGTAGCTGATGTGGAGGCGATGGCACTCTACAACGTAAACTACAACTCGATATATAATATAATGCGCAACACGGTGAGTCAGAACGCCCTCTTCGAGATCAACCAAGGGGGAGTGTCGACCTCCGTTGTGACGGGTGACGGGCGTGCGGAGCTGTCGGATATAATGACGAGCAAGGTTCGCAACAGCGAGGGTGTCGAGATCCCCCTCTCGTTGATTGTCGAGGAGCGCAGGGGCGAAGATTTCAAACGCCTCCACTCCAACAGCGGTGGCGACTACTACCCAATCTACATCGAGGCATCGGATAGCGAGGTGAAGCGTATCATTGAGGTTGTGGAGGAGGTGATTGCCGACGACAAAACATTCACGGCAACCTATAGCGGATCATACTTCACGAGCCGAGAGTTAGTATCGGAGTTGGTCTTGATCCTCGTCGTTGCGATTGCGCTGTTGTACTTCATCCTTGCAGCACAGTTCGAGAGCATCGTCCAACCTATCATCATCTTGCTGGAGGTTGTAATCGACATCTTCTTCGTCCTCGCAGGGCTATATCTGTTGGGTGAGAGTCTCAACCTTATGTCGCTGATCGGTATTGTCGTGATGAGTGGTATCATCATCAACGACTCGATCCTCAAGGTCGACACGATCAACCGCCTGCGTCGAAGTGGCGTGTCGCTGCTGCGAGCACTCTACATCGGAGGGCATCGGAGGTTGAAGCCTATCTTGATGACCTCGCTCACGACGATCCTCGCCATTGCGCCATTCCTGCACCGTGTGGATATGGGTTCAGATCTTCAATACCCACTCTCGTTGGCGATCATCATAGGTATGCTCTTCGGTACGATGGTGAGCCTATTCTTCATTCCGTTGCTCTACTACACAATCTATAAAAAGAGGAGATGAGGGCGATGAAACGAGGATTCTTAGATAGCATACCATCATTTTCTCTCATCCTGATAATGGTGGTTCTGATGACCATTGGCGCAGCACTTGTGCCGATGGTGCGTCTCTCCTATAAGCCCTCTGCAAAGCAGGGGTCGAAGCTCACGATCACCACCCGTTGGAGTGGTGCGTCGGCACGTGTCATCGAGCAGGAGGTGGTTAGCCCCCTCGAAGGTGTTGTCTCTACGGTTGTGGGGATCGAGAGCATCTCATCCACCTCGTCGGAGGGGGTGGGGCGTATCACGATCAACCTAAAGGAGGGTGTTAGCGTCTCGGCAAAGCGTTTCGAGATCTCATCTCTCATCAAGCAGGTCGAGGGCTCTCTACCCGAGGAGGCGAGCTATCCATCGCTAACAGGTGGATCGGTGACGAGTGGGGGCAACGATAGCAAACATCTGCTCACATATGTCATAAATGCCGATATGGCGAAGAGTCTCATTGCGGAGTACTTCGCAGAGAATATTGAGCCATCGCTCTCCCAGATCGAGGGGGTGGCGAGCGTCACTCTGACAGGTGCCTACGCCTCATACCTCGACATAGAGTATGATCCGTTGCTCTTGGAGAGCTATGGTGTCGACGCATCATCTATTGCCGCTGCGATCAAGGACTTCTTGGGCAAGAGCAACATTATCGGCGATGTCGACAGAGAGAACCGTGAGGGGCACAAGGAGCGCATCACGCTGCTACTCGTCACGGAGCAGGGCGACGACTTGGGTAAAGTTCCAATTACACAGGTGGGGGGACGAACGATCTACCTGCGAGATATATCGCTTATAACGAGCAAGGTGCGAGGGTCGGAGAACTTCTATCGCATAAATGGAATGAACACGATCAATATGTCGATTCGTGCCGAGGAGGAGGCTAACATCATAACCCTCTCGGATCGTGTAAAGCGTGAGATGGAACGACTCGAAGAGAGTATGGATAGCGGCTTCGAGGTGACAATATCGCAAGACTCCGCCAAGGAGATCAAGGAGGAGCTATATCGTCTGGTGAGACGAACACTGCTCTCGCTGCTGATCCTCCTGCTGTTTGTCTATGTGGCGAGTCGCAGCGTGCGCTACCTCTCGATAATAGCCCTTACGCTCGCCGCCAATGTGTTGATAGCCGTGCTGTTCTACTACCTCGTGGGTGTTGAGCTGCATCTCTTCTCGTTGGCTGGTATAGCTGTCTCGTTTGGTATCATCATCGACACCTCGATCGTTATGGTCGACCACTATAACTACTATCGCAATCGACGTGTCTTTGTGGCGATCCTTGCGGCACTCTTGACCACCATCGGGTCGCTGATAATCATTCTCTTTATGCCCGACTACATAAAGGCTGACCTGGAGGATTTCGCCATCGTGATAATCATAAACCTCACGGTGTCGCTCATAATATCGCTCCTCTTCATCCCTGCGATCATCGAGCGAAGTGCTCTGCAACATATCGAGCCAAAGAGAAACCACAGCCGTGGCGTTGTGTGGTGGAGCGGACTCTATGCACGCTATATCCGCTTCGTGCAGCACCGCAAGTGGATCTACATAACGCTTCTTGTCGTGGCGTTCGGGCTACCTCTCCATCTGCTCCCTGCGAAGGTGGGGGAGGGGGATAAGAACTCACGTCGTTCGAAGAGAGAGCAACGTGAGGAGCGTGAACCCTACTGGTATGAGGATCTCTACAACACGACCATTGGTGGCAGACTCTACCAACAGAGCCTCAAAGAGCCGTTGGAGATCGCTCTGGGTGGTGCGCTGCGCCCATTCTCCGCACTGCTCGACTCACGTTCATACTCACGACGAGAGAAAAAAACGACCCTCACAATAACGGCTCGCCTCACAGAGGGAAACGATGGTGACGGAAATGGTGAGTTGCTCAACTCAAAGATGTTGCAGATGGATCGCTTCCTCTCACAATTTGAGAAGATCGAACGCTTCACGACAAGCGTAAATGGGGACTCTGGATCTATCCGTGTTGAGTTCGACGACGAGGTGCAGAAGAGCGCATTTCCCTCGCAGTTGGAGGCGGAGGTTATCAGCAAGGCACTCGAAATCGGTGGTGTCGACTGGAGCACCTACGGGGTGAGCGAGCGAGGATTTAGCAACTCGCTCAACATCGGCTCAAAGTCCTACGCCATCGAGCTGACGGGTTATAACTACGACCTGCTCTATCGCCACGCAGAGGCGTTGGCGGAGCGCATAGGCGAGAGTACACGTGCTGCGGATGTGAGTGTCGAGGATGGTAGCTACCGCTACGGTATGCGCACCGAAAAGGGGCTTGCGCTGAGCTACGACAAGGAGAGTGTGGCGTTCTACAACATCGACCTATCGAGGGCACACAACGCCCTTCGGGATCTACTCAACTACGAGACGATCGGCACGTTCCGCAGCGACGAGGGCAATCTCGACATCGACTACCGTTCGCTGCAACGCAACCGCTTCGACCTCTGGTCACTCTTCAACCAATATGTGACGGTCGGGGGGCGTGAGCTTCGCTTCTCCCACATCAGCAAGATCGAGG
>JBCQTK010000110.1:0-3946 GCA_047178665.1 Rikenellaceae bacterium
CTTTAGAGCCATTCCGTCACCCCACCGCTGCATTATGTTGTCGATGACGATGATCGAGTTGTCGACCATCATTCCCACACCCAAGATCAGACCCGACAGCGATATGATGTTGATCGTGATGCCGATCAGGTGGAACGACAACATTGTGACGATCAGCGAGAGAGGAATGGTGATGATGATGAGTAGAGGCGATCGCAGATCCCCCATAAAGAGGAAGATCACAAGGCTCGCCAAGATCGCACCATAGATTAGATTCTTGCCAAGGCTATCTATCGAGTAGCTCAACAGCTGCGTCTGATCTCGGGTGAGTTCAAATCGCAGGTTGGGGTTCTCCCCCTCCAAGCTCTTGACCAACTCGTTGACGCTCGTTTGCAGATCCTCCATCTTCGCATCGTTCTGCTTGATGATAGCTACGCTGATGGCATTCTCACGCCCCGAACGCACCAAGCCGCTGCGCTGCGCAGGTCGCTCGACGATGGTGCATAGCTCCTTGAATTGATAGATGCGACCGTTGTGATTGATGTAGATGTTTTCAATATCCTCCTTCGAGGTGATCTGTGCGTCGAACTGTATGTTGTAACGATACTGCCCATCACGGATCGAGAGTGCCCCGAGGGTGATGTTGTTGGCTGCAATGACATCACCCAGATACTCAACGTCGACACCCATCGAGGTGAGCTTCTGCTCGTCGGGGATGCAGAGAAGTTCCGAGGAGATCACGCCGCTGATGTCCGCCATAGCTGTCTCGGGGAGCTGCTCGATGCGTTTGCTCACCACGTCACGCACGTAGCTGCCTAGCTGCGTGAAGTTGACACCTGCCACAGGTAGCTCCTCATCCTGATGCTCTCGCCTGAGCGACACATTGAGGTAGAAGGCGGGGATGTCGGTGATCGTAGCCTTGATGATCTTCGGGCGGTCGACACCCTCGGGGAGGCTCTGCGTCGCACGGTCGACCTTCTCGTTGACCTCGATGAAGGCGATGTCCATATCGTTGTCTGGCTCGAAGTCGAGGTAGAGAACACCCACGTCGCTGCGTGCCTCGGTCGATATGTCGCTCAGCCCCACGACCTGCATAAGTTGGTTGCGCAGGGGGCGCAGTAGCTGATCGTTCACCTCACGAACCGACATACCTGGTGCCGATACGTGAACCGTAACCTGCGGAATGTCGATGTTGGGCATCAGCGAAATCGGCAGATACCGCATCGAGATAAACCCCAATACCACAACCGCAATGACACTCATCGTCACCGCAATCGGACGTGTTATCAATCTCTTTATCATAGGTTCTCTTCTGTTATAGTTCGTATCTTATCAAACAATCCTCCTCACGGTCGTTGATCCCGATGGTGTAGAGGGAGTTGTTTGTCTCGCTGTAGTATATATCTGTTGCTGGTCGCTCCAATATCAACTTCTCGACAGGGCGACCGTCACGATCGAAGACCAAGATGGTGGTTGCACCCTCATCTGCCTCGTCGCCAAGTGCCCGAAACTCGTCGTATGACAATCCTATGTTGAGTAGGTAGAAGTGTTTGTTGCTCGCCGTTAATGCACCCGTGCCAAGGATATTACTACCTAATGGTTCGACATACTCTCCATACTCCGCACTCTTCAACTCAAACTTCGGCAACTCATCTTTGTAGTGTTTAACCAAACGTGGTTCGCTATCGAGCGATGTGACGTCGTAGATGTGAATATTATTAATCAAATATGATGTGTGGATAAATCTATCTTTCGAGGGGGCGAGGTACATTAGTCCTTGATAGGTTGAGTTATTCTCCATATCAGAGTCTGAGACCTTCTCATATTTTTGGAACGAACATAACTCCTCAAGGTCGCTGTCGAGAATGTGGAATATTCCATCTTCGGTGAATTGATTGGATATATATTTTTCATATGGCAGGGGTATTATGTTAGCCCACATAATCTTATCGTCGGACTTCCACTTTGTTGATCTCAACTCAGCTGCGTTGGTGCTATCAATCGCCTCATTAAGATCGACTCTGATTGCGGATCTATTATTCCAGCTAAAACAGACTATATCGTTGTCGACTAATCCTAAGAGTGAGATGTTCATCGCCTCACCTCGTCCTCGCCCTTTGGGCAGGATTTTACTTTCCACCTCGCCCGTGAAGATATTGGTGGCGTAGATGTGGTGGGTTGACTGTCGTATTTGGGCAAAAAAGAGAGAGTCTTGAATTACCCCTTTTGAGATGTATGAAAGAGGTTCCGAGATCGCAATCTCCTCCGTGATCTTCAGCTCCCTCTCCTCGGTGAACATATCGTAGATCGAGGTGTATTCGGGCTGAGCGCAGCTCACGGCGCAGAGGGCAGTTAGTATGGTGGTTAGTAGTTTCATATATTTATAGATTTAGTTTTGCGACAAATTGCATATCGTTATCCATATTTTTCATAAGTGCATAGAGCGTGTTGCTGTGGAGGTGGTAACTTGATATTATGCAGTTCTCGTTGCGTGGATCTGCAATGGGACGATAGGTGGCGGTGCGACTGCTCATATCAACAGAGATCAAGGCACTAATGCGAGTGTCGCCGTGATGGACCACTATGTATAGCTTTTCACCCGACACTGCAACATAGTGGACTGTGCTGTTGCGTTTTGAATACTCCTGCATCTTTGCATACTCTGGTCCGCTCATTAAGTCCCTAAAGTTCACATCTCGATCTACCGAGTAGTTAGGGGCAGAGAGGATAAAGAGCTGCTCCGACTGCTCCCCCACAACTCTATTCACCGTTAGAGTAACAGGGTCGACATAGAGGACTCCTTCGCCATATTCGCACATTGGCTTTGTTGCCGACCAGCTATGAAGGGCTTTTGCCGCCTCCTCGAACTCCCCGATGTAACCCACGATCTCTCGTTGCGCTCTGTCGTACAGTTCAACATTGTGATCGTTGGTGTTGTAGAGGTAGATGTAATCTTCGGTGACGGCAATATCTGCTCGTCTATCTTTGAACTTTTTATACTCCTCGACAAACTTACCATTCAGATCAAATTTTAGGATCTTACGAGATTGACTACACGACAGGTAGATAAACCCACCATCGACAGCGACACTCGACGGAAACATAAACTCACCACCAGCACGACCAATGCGCCCAACCGCTGATAACTGCTCTCCATCTATATTATATATGTAGGGTATTGGTTCGGGAAATGAGTATGATAGGGCTATGAATCGAGTGTCGTCAACAAACTGAATCTTCTGAACCATCGATTGATACTTTATCTCCTCCCCCAATTCGCAGACGAAGCTAAAGCTAACAGTGTCATCGGGTGACTCTTGGCAGAGGATTGTCCCCTCGGGGAGGTGATTGTTGCAGCTTACGGCGCAGAGGGCGGCGAGGGCGGCTATTGTGTGGGTTAGTGGTTTCATCGGTTTCTTATTTTTTCTGTTATAGCTGGTATCTGATCAAACAATCCTCCTCACGGTCATTGATCCCGATGGTGTAGAGGGAGTTGTTTAGTTTGCTGTAGACAATCATCGTTGCGGCTCTCTCTAGTATCAATATCTGAAGAGGCTTACCATCGCGATCAAAGAGTAAAACTTTATCAAACCCATCGCTTGGATTAGCCTGATAGTCAATTACACTCATATCACTATTAAGTAGATAGAAGTTATCGTCACTAACAGTGGTTGAACCTGTACCCATAATATTTGTTTCGCCAGACGTCACTGACATAGTTATGCTACCACCCTCACGATTCGTCTGCACGACCTTGTATGTAGGCGTGTCGAAGTGGTAATGATTCAAAAGTCGAGGCTCTTCGTCGAGAGAGGAGACATTATAGAAATAGAGAATATTACCATAAGAACTATAGCTAACAAAGCGATCCATAGATGGATTTGTCTGTAGATGACCCTGATATGATGACTCCATACTTTTATTACCATTGAGGCTCTCATCAAACTCTCCAAAGCTATGTAGCACC
>JBCQTK010000111.1:0-3923 GCA_047178665.1 Rikenellaceae bacterium
GATGGGCGAGAGTGCACAATACGTATATAGCGACAAGAGTTCGACAGGTGCTATGGTCGCAGCGGTGTGGCCGACACTCTTCCAGTACGATACGACAACAACCATCCAGCTCAAGAATATGAACCCAATGGTGCGTATCAGTTACAAGTATAAAAACACGGAGTCGATCACCGCAGTAAATGGGGTGTCGCTTATGAATGTTTATAGCCAGAGCGAACTCTCAATGAAGGGAACTCAACTTGTCAACAGCGTTGTGGAGGGCGACACAGCGACAAAATCGGTCGCTGCATCTGAGACAACTGTACTCGATAGTGACGAGATATTGAGCGAGAGTGAACTAGCGGAGGAGGAGGCTGCATCGGAGGCAGGTGAAGAGCCTATCTATACGATTGGAACCTATGAGCTTTACACCGTGCCACAGACTCTCAACGGCTATCAAGGCTACGTAGAGTTTGACGTAGACGGAGATAAGCTTCCCTACTACTTTAGCCACGAGGTGACTCTTCAGTCGGGCTACCTCTACGACTTGGTGGTTGAGATTAAGAGCGTCGACAATGCGTTAACTCTCGATGTCGACATATATGAGTATGAGGAGTGGACTGATGGTGGAAGCCTCGCTGTCGACGTTGACATTAACAACCCTGTTTTGGATGTGTGGGATGGTTCGTCGATCAGCACCGAGTTGGATGGAAATGGAATCGAGGGCAGCCCATATCTAATAAAGAGTGCGGCGGATCTAAAGTATGTTGCCACTTGTATCGCAGCAGATGTATCGTCAGCCACCACAACAGGCTATCTACAAGCTCACTACGAGTTGCAGAAGAGCATCGATTGGGACTACAATAGCTTCGCTTCACTTGGGAGCAACAGTTACTCATTCAAAGGTGTATTCGATGGTGGTGGCTACACGATCAAGAATGTGATGATCTCTAACACAACCGACTACTCTGGACTCTTTGCCGTTGTCGGAGAGAAGACGGAGACTCAATACATAGGTCAAGTTCGAGATTTGACAATTAACAACGTAAATGTTACGGCGTCAACAGGGTATCAAGAGATTGGTGCATTGGTCGGCTTGGTCTCAACATCGGCATTGATCGAGAACTGCCACGTCATCAATTGCAGCGTTACCGGAGGAGGCTCTGTTGGTGGAGTCGCAGGCTCTCTATTGGGTGCAATGAGAGGTTGTGTTGCCGAAAATACGACAGTTACAGCACTCGACACCACGATAACAAGTGGTACAACTCGCGCCTTTGCAGGTGGTGTCGTTGGACTTACTTGGAATAGTGCGGTATTGGAACTTAGCTACTCTCTTGCGCTTAATTGTAGCGTCAATGGATTGGATCTCTACACGGCTGGAATCGCAGGGTCACCTTGGAATGCCTATGCTGCAGGATTCTTCTCAAACTGCTACGCTACTAACATCGAGAGCGACAACGAGAATCTCTATGGTGCGTTTGGTATCTATGCTGGAAATGGAGCGGAATATGCTCTGACGACGAATAGTATCTATCACAATGTCGAAACAGCTATCGATACTTCCTATTGCCTCGATGATGAGAGCTACACAAATCAGCAGAGGGCAAATCTTCTAAATGGAAACGAGATGGATAGTGAGATTGTGTTAGGAGATACCCCTATGTGGTATTGGGCGGTAGATGAACAGCGTGATTCGCCATATCCATACTACCATAGTGCAAATTAGCAAATTATAAATTAAAATTACACCTTATTATGAAAGGTAAGATCTATATAATATTTCTATCCACACTCTTCCTGCTGATGAGTACGATGGGTTATGCCCAGCAAAAACGTATGGTGAGTGGACAAGTGATAGATCAGCAGAAGGAGTCAGTAATCGGAGCGACTGTCATCCTAAAAGATACCAACGTCGGTGCAGTAACCGATGTGGATGGTAAATTCCAGATTCAGGTAACGGGAGCAAACCCTATACTTCAAGTCAGTTTCCTCGGAATGGAGAGCCAAGAGCTTGCTATAGGCTCTAAAACCAATGTAACTATTGAGATGACCACCCACACAGAGCAGCTTGACGAGGTGGTAGTCATCGGATATGGAGCAGTTCGCAAGCGTGAGCTTACAGGTGCTGTCGAGCAGGTGAAGGGTGAGGATCTCACACGTCAATTAACCTCAGACCTTTCAGCAGCGTTGCAGGGACAGGTTGCAGGAGTAAGCGTCACTGCGGCAAGTGGTGCTCCTGGAGAGTCATCGTCGATCTTAATTCGTGGTATCAGTTCGGTGAGTGGCGACAATACTCCTCTTTATGTAGTCGATGGTGTGCCACAGGATGGCGACCCTCGTATCAGCTCGAATGAGATCGAGACGATCGACATCTTGAAGGATGCTGCATCGTGTGCAATCTACGGAACACGTGGATCGGCCGGAGTTATCCTCATCACCACCAAGCAGGGTACAGAGGGGCGTATGAAGGTGAGCGTCAGCTCTCTTTATGGTTTCCAGACCCTCGGCGATGGTATCGAGTTGATGGATGCCAACGAGACGACCTATTTTCAGATGGTATATGCTCGCAACCTATCGGGTACTTATGACTCTGATGTGAGTCTGGAGCTTAACCGTAAGGCGATCTACTATGCGAACGACACCGACCTGCGAGATGCAATATTTCAGTGCAACTACAAGACCGTTTCGACACAAAACCATACGGTGAATCTATCGGGCGGATCGAAAACAACGAAGTATAACATCGTAGCAGGTTATTACAATCAGGATGGAGTCCTTGTAAATACCGGCTTCAGTCGATTCAACACACGTGCGAATATTACCTACAAGCAGGATAAATTGACAATCGGAGCAAATCTCGGTATCACCGTTGAGAATCGAGCCGTTGGATCACCAAGTGTTATCGGAATGTCGTTGCGTTACAGCGCACAGCAGGAGTTGTTGGAGGTGGGTAACACCGACCCTGTATATACCGATGCTGGAGACTACTCGAACCAGTTGAGTTGGGTTGCAGCTCTGCTCAACACTACCGACGATAGAAAGACATTGCGAGTATCGACAAACTTCAACCTCGGGTATGACATTCTCCCATCGTTAAACTTAAGCTCACGTATCGCCTATGGGCCATCGTATGGTTATCAAGAGTACTTTAAGCCGTATCAAGAGATCTACAACACGGCAGGTGAACTACTCAGTTCATCCGATAATAGCACAGTTACTCGCACCTCGACAGTCTCTGAGTCGTTGACGTGGGACGCAACGTTGACCTACAACAAGAAGATCAAGAAACACTCTCTGTCGTTGTTGGCAGTGGTGTCGAGCGAGAGCTACACCAACAAAGGTTTCTCAGCATCAAAGGATGGAATAATAAATAATGATGTCAACAGCTTCAACAGTGCAACAATCAACTCCGAGGCATCGTCGCTATTCAACTGGTCGACGGATAATCGTAACACACTCTTCGGAACGTTGGGACGTGTGCTCTACAACTGGGATAGCCGCTATATGTTGAGCGGTAGTGTGCGTGTCGATGGGTCGTCGAAGTTTAGCAAAGATAATCGTTGGGGTCTATTCCCATCGGTGTCGGGTGCGTGGAACATCTCCGATGAGAAGTTCTGGCGTAAACTAAAAAAGACGGTCTCTAGTGCTAAGATCAGAGCAAGCTACGGAACTACGGGTAACCAGAATGTAACGTCATACTCGTATTACAACACTATTAGCTACGGCTATGATACAATATTTGGCAACTCCAACAGCCTAACAGAGGTCTACGGAGCGGTGCAAGACTCATTCGCCAATAGCGATCTAAAGTGGGAGACCACCATTCAGAGCAACTTTGGAGTCGACTTGAGTCTCTTCAAGAACAAGATCACCCTCTCGGCGGAGTACTACAACACGAAGAAGAAGGATATGATCTTCGATGTGCCGTTGCCATCGAGCAGTGG
>JBCQTK010000112.1:0-3879 GCA_047178665.1 Rikenellaceae bacterium
TGTCCTCTGACCTAAGACAACCGAAATCGCCTGTGTGGCGTTGATACCCACCAACCAATCTGCCTCGCTGCGTACCTTGGCGGCGTAGTAGAGGTTGTCGTAGGTGCTGCCACACACCAGTCGTCTCATACCCTCCTTGATGGCTCTATCGGTGAGGCTCGAAATCCATAGGCGATCAAATGGTTTGTCACATTTTAGATATTCGTAGAGGTAGCGGAAGATTAACTCCCCCTCACGCCCTGCATCGGTGGCAACGATGATCTTCTCGCTGCGGTTAAATAGTCGCTTGATGATCCCTATCTGCGCCATAACTCCCTCCTCGGGTTTGTAGCTATTTCTAATGCGTCTCTGGCGTGGCACCAACATAAACGTGTGTGGTATGATTGGCAAGTTGTCACGATAGAATCCCTGATATCCATACCCCTCTGGCATTGAGGGCTGGACTAGGTGCCCCAACGCCCACGTTACATAGTAGTCGTTACCCTCGAAGTACCCGTTTCTCTTCTCCTTTGCGCCGACTACACGTGCTATGACATTAGCTACGCTCGGCTTCTCTGCTATTATTGTTTTCATTTTCCTCTTACTTTTTATGTTTGGATTTGTATCGTATCAATTTGCGGTCATAGTAGATGTGGTCTCCATCTTCATCGTAGAACTCGAAGTCGTCATCTACTCGATAGCTCCTCTTTACAGAGACGAAGAGTGCGATTATGTAGGCTACAAAAGCTACTCCGACTATAATATATATGTGTATTCTCTCCATCTCCTAAATACTCACGCCTTTGCGTTTCTGCTGATTCTGCTGCTGCGTGTTACGTGGTGCAACTTGCTGCTTGCTCTCGTTGGTGGGGGTGATCGACCGCGCAACATCGGGGTCATTGCGATAGTATCGTGGTCGCCCCAGCTCGTGGTTGAACTTTACGTATGCGGTGTAGGGCTCACCCTTTTTGTCGGTCATCATATCCTTGACCAATATCGCCTTGCCATCTTTGAACTGCGACTGCTGATCGGGGGTTAGCTCGACACCTCCCAATGTCTTGGGTGGGCGAATATTGCCACTGTCATCGACCCACTTGTAGCCACTTTGTCGTTGTGTGTTCCCTTGTCGCTGCTCTCGGGCAGGTTGCACACTTCGAGGTAGGAACTCAACACCTCGCTGATCTGCATTAACTTGAAGTGTCGTGGTAAACTTCTTACCACTCGCCAAAGTGATCTCCTTATCAGTAATTGCACGACCTGCCTTTAGCTCCGCTTGCTCCTGCTCTGTGATAGGTGTCGTGCCAATCTTATTTGGAACACGAACCTTGCTGAGTGGCAATGCAACGATGTCATTTGTCTGCCTATCAATACTCACGAGCGAAGGAATATGCTGCTCACTCGTGGGGCTTTTGAGCGGAACTACACGACCCATATTGCCTGTCTTTAGCAAATTATCTCGATCCTCAGCAGAGAACGTATGTCCGAAGAACTCCTGCTTGAGGTTTGGCTCCGACCTCACGAAGTGGGGAACCACACGAATATTTCCATCCTCCAATCGTCTAAACGATAGGCGTGCATCGAGATTGAACTGCTCCTCGCCAAACTTGGGCGATACCGCAACCAGATCCGACTTGCCGAAGTTGAGCATCTTTTTTAGATCGCCCGACTGCTCCAACGCCTCACGGTTGATACCCCAACTCTTCTGCAACGACTCCCAATCTATTCGCTCTGGGTCGATTGGCTCGTAGCCTTTTTTCGGGTGCTCTGATTGCTTCGGTTTCTCCACTTTCTGCTCCTCTCGCTCCTCATACTTTGATGTGTCTACTTTGTGGGGTTCCAGAATATCTCGATAGTTCTCTGGCTCTTTGAGCATATCGCTAAGTGCTGCGATGACATTCTCCGCCCCCTCGACGGCAATACGATAGAAGCCAAATCTATACGGATCATCGCATTGGTTCAGAAAATTCTTGAAGAAGTTATCCAATACATCGCCTCCACGATCGAAGAGGATAAAATTTTTGTTCCCTTTTTTAGCATCTTCCCAATTGGGTGAGCCATCTTTTTTAAGTCCCGAGACTACGCCTATCTCGCCTGTCTTTTCATCCTTAACCAGTAGGATGTCCTTTGGTTTTTGTGCCATAAATATTTAATATTAAAATTGTTGTTCTGCGAAATTATGCTGCGTATCTCTCATATCTGCCCCTTGTCACCTGCGTGGCACAGAGTGGCGTTCACTTGGCACTATGTGGCGTAATCTTCCTCCTCCTCTTGCTGTGCAAACTCTTCGGTAATCACCCGTTTGAAGCTCTCGAAGTGCGACTCCTTGTAGTGTGCCGAGTTCTTAATCATCACGTAGGGAAGTGACCCCTCGCTGCGATAGCGTTGCAGTGATCGCTTGCTCTTGCCAAACATCTCGCATAGGTCTTGATTATCGAACAATCGCTCGCCATCGAGGTAGACTGCCGTGCGCATACTCTTGGGTGCGATGGTTCGTAAAACCTGCTCAATATCATCAAAGCGTTGCATCATCTGATCGGTCACTTTTTCGATAAAATCATATATCTGTATGTGATCTATCTCCATCTTTTCGTTCTCCATAATTCGTCTGTTTTTTTGATTTCGAGACAAAAGTATGGAGTGAGAAAATGACTATTTCACAGGCTGTTCACAGGCTGTGAGAAGTTTTTTGAAAATAATTTTTATACCATATTATAATGGCAAATATCTATGATGAGCTACGCCGAATAGTGCCAACTTAACGCCACTCTATGCCTCTGCTCCAATTTTCATTGAAATGCCACGATATAGCTATTTCTTTGCGCTATGAACAACAAAATAATCAGATATGGATATTGTAAATATTGAGAGAAAGGTCTACGAGACGATGATAGAGCAATTTAATATTATTGCCCAGCGAGTAGATAATATATGTGGTAAGGGGCAAGACAAATCGCTCCAAGAGTGGTTAGACAACACCGAAGTGTGCGAAATACTTAATGTATCGAAACGCACCCTCCAAAACTACCGAGACAATGGTAGGCTCGGATATACGCAGATTGGATATAAGGTATTTTTATAAAGTTAAAGATGTCGAGAAAATATTAAAAAATGAGCGAAATAATAACAAAACAAGATGAGCATACGGATGGTAAAGTTTGTGGTTGCCATAGTATCGCCCTCTTTCTTGAATATATTGTGCATTGTATCATAATATATGTGCAATGTCAATGCAATATATGTGCATAGCTGTGCGTTGCTGCTGATTTTATGACAATGATTTTGTAGGGAACGGTCTTGACCGTTCCGCAGGGCAAGGGCAGCGGCAAGGTCACTGTCCTTGCACAAAAAAATAAAAACCATCGGTAGACTTCGTCACATATCGCATCTCCTGTGACATATACTAATATGCACTGTTATTTTAAAGGGGGGATTTGGATATGGACGAGATGGAACAACGGGAACCCCAGTGGGTGCCTCCACCACAGGATGTGGATGATTTGATATTTTATGAATGCCAGGAATGGTACATCAGTGAACGATAGCCCCTTTTCAGAGGGGTTATCCTCATTTTCGGGGGATAACGGGCAAAACTCACCCTTTCAGGTTGTCAGAAAAGTGCGTTGCACTTTTCGGCCACCCTTCATGCATCGCTTTCACGATGCTATTTTGTGGCTTGAAAAGCCACAAAATATGCCGCTGCGGCGGCAAAACTCTCCGCTCCGCTCAACGTGAAGGCAAAACCTAGCGGTTTATCTCGCCCTAAGTGCCACCTTCGGTGGTTGGGCTCGAATCAGCCTGCGGGCTAGTCCTTCACACATCCTTTCCCTTTTGGAGCAGCACTGTGACTCATGGAGGTTCTTTGACAAGCTGAAATAGCGACCAAGCCATGTGGCTTGGTCG
>JBCQTK010000113.1:0-3858 GCA_047178665.1 Rikenellaceae bacterium
GGATTCAGGGCAGAACTGCGAGGAGTGAGGGATCTGCCATTTTATCTCTATCGTAGTGTACAGATTTTAGGTTAATCGGCTGTGTGAGGGGGGCATCCACGGACTTTGTCGCTTGAGCCGAAATATCCTCGTGCTTGTAGACAATGTAGGGCTGCTCACCATATCCCATCCTCTCCATATACTCCTCTGCGATGGCGGCAAACTGCTCGTCGGTGAGGCGATCGTCGGGGTGTGGATTGAGCGATATGTGAATCGTAGGCTTCTCCGTACGGAAGTGCGAGGGCAGGTGATCTTCAAGCTCTCGTATCGTCTGCAACGGATTGTGTCGACCATCTGCAGAGTCAAAGAGACGGTTGGCGTATAACACTCTCGCCTCGCCATCCTCGACCTTACGAGCATTATAGAGTATCGTCGCTCGCAGCGAGTTACCTACTGATATTTTTGCGACCATACCCTCTTGAACTCCTCCGTTAGCGTTATGACTTGACGATAGAGCATCGTCATATCGATCGTTGCTCGCTCCAATTTATAGAGAAGTGCGAGGGCTTTTTTCTCCGCAAAGTTGCTCTTCAATGCAGCGACAGTCTGGTTGTAGTTGTTCGCCACACCCCTAAACTGAGCGTAAAAACTCGACAATTTCTGGTAGTAATCGAGAAGTGTGCGATCGACTTTTAACACCTTAAAGTCGTGATTAAAGACCCTAGCCTTGATAAATGCAGAGTGGCTATTCACCCCCGACTGCTCAAATAACGTGAGGAAATGGAGATACTCCATCGTGTTAAAGTTGACCGTGCATCGCTTCGTTGCAGGGTCTGTTTTGGGTGGTCTACCACCATCTCTGTTCTTTACTCTGTTCATTGTTTTTAGATTATTTACGTGAAGAGCCGACTTCGGAGGGGCTGATTTTGTGTGCAGCACAAAACGTTTTCCGCTGCGGAAAACACAACTCGCCTATCACTTTACCAAGCGATAGAGATCCGCCCACAGGCTGATTCTGAAGGTCGAAACATTCACAACTTTTAGTGATTCTATATCTGGCGACAAAGTTAGTGTAGATAGATTTTTGTAGCACCATATTCCTGTGCGACAGGGCACGACACCGAACGACACCTTGCGACACACTCTCATATCACCCCCTTTTTGCCATAATTTTGCCGTTGGAAAGTCAGAACCGACAACGGTCGCAATGTTCCGACATCCCAACGTCCCAATGTCCCGACGTTCCGACATCCCAACGCTCCGACCGATGCTGCGACAACATATTATTATAACATCCCAAAAACTCAACTCAATGAAAAGAGCTAAGTTCATAACCATAAGCACCCAGAAGGGTGGCGCAGGAAAGACAACGCTGACAGTACTGTTGGCGAGCCACCTCCACTACCTCTGTGGCTACAACGTAGCAGTCATAGATTGTGACTTCACACAACCTAGCATAAGCAATATGCGCACGAGAGATCTCGCAATGATAAAGGAGGACAAACTCTACCGAACGATGGCGTGCAACCTATTCTCGAAGTTAAAGAAGAGAGCATACCGAATTGAGCGTTCACCCCTCGACAATGCCATAGAGTGTGCAGAAAAGCTCACGGAGGAGGATAGCGATCTCGACTATATCTTCTTCGACCTACCTGGTACAATCAGCACTCGGGGCGTAGTTAATATCCTCGCTGTGGCAGATTACATATTCACTCCAATTACAGCTGATCGGTCGGTGCTCGAAAGTTCCCTCAGTTACGCATCTATCATCAACGATCGAGTCGTAGCCACATCGAAGAGTGCAATCAAGGGGCTCTATATGGTGTGGAATATGGTCGACAGGAGAGAACGAAGTGAGCTATACGACAACTACGAGAGTGCCATCGCAGAGTTGGGCATACCCATTATGGAGACACGGCTGCCCGACAGCAAACGGTTTCGACGAGAGATAGGATCGCTGCATCGAGCCATATTCCGATCAACGATGTTCCCGATCGACCGAACACTAATCAAAAGTAGTGGCATCCTCGAATTTACAGCCGAGTTCCTCAAGATAACCAGAGAGAGCAATGACGAATAAAAAGGGGCTACCAGCAGATTTCGACGAGTTGGAGTTTATATCCTCCATCGCTGAAGCTCCACAGATAGCACTGAAGAGTAGCTCTGAGAGTGTGGCGACACCTCGCAGAGAGTCCCGAGGTCGCAGGAGTCGCAAGGAGGAGTATCTGTCACGCTTCATCGTCCCCCGAAGAGAGTTCTCGTCACGCCAGGGTAAGAGCATTGCGATTCTGCCCGAACACCACACGAAGATATTGCAGATTGTCGGCGTGGTCGACAACAACCGCTTCTCGATATTCAACTATATCGACAACGTACTCACAGATCACCTAAGCAGGTACGACCCTGAGATAACGGAGGTCTTTAACGAAAAATCACTAATCAAGCTAAAGCAGGAATGAAAGTAATTGAAATTTATCTCGCAATAATATCCATCTACTGTCTGGTCTCGACCATACGTCATCTAATATCACTCTTTGGGTTCTCTCTAAAGTTAGAACGACAAGAGCCGCCAACGCCCAACGTCGCCCCACAGCCGCCACAACCTCAGCGATCAATAATGGGGGCTAGCAACTCCACAATACTACATCCGACACCTCCACGCGATACGGAGCGACAGAGTGTCGAGGCAAAGAGCAATAGCAGCACCTCTGAGACAAAGAGAGATGCCGACATAGATAAGGGTCGAGTGCAGGAGAATCAGATGGATCTAGACCTAGAGAGCGAGGCAGAGGGTGAGGAGGCGGCTGGAGAGTACGACCCAGCTATGCAGGCATCGGGGGTTGAACTCTCTCAGATTCAAGATGCAATTGCGACGCTGCAAGATCGCAAGAGCACCCTCAAAGATATGAGGATAGCAGGAGAGATATTTAGCAGGCTCGAAGGCAGCGAAATTATCGATCAGATAACCAACAACGAGGAGAGCAAAAAGAGAATCGCCAAGATGCTCGACTATCACCAAAGAGCAGGTAGCGAGACTATGGCAAACGAGAATATAGAACTCTCTGCGGCAGCCGAAAAATTTAACATTGACGATTACATATAAATAGATCATACAATATGACAAAAGAGAGAAAAGAGAGCATCGTGATTACGATTGTGATATTGTCGTTTATCCTCGCAGGAACGGCAACTGTGACCTATGCGCAGGGGGATGGGTTGGCGGGGATCTCGCAGGCTACGGCGATGATAACCTCCTACTTCGTGCCGATCTCGCAGCTTATGTATGCTGTGGGTGCGGTCTTTGGATTGATCGGTGCGCTCAAGGTATTTAGCAAGATGCAGTCGGGCGATCCCGACACCTCCAAGGTTGCCGCAGCGTGGGGCTTCGCCTGCGTCTTTTTGGTGATCGCAGCGACCATACTTCAGGCGTTCTTCCTCTAAAATGGCGAACTATCAGATCAACAAGGGGATCGGCAAATCGGTGGAGTTTCAGGGGCTGACGATGAAGTACATCTACATCCTCGCAGGGGGCGTGATAGCGATATTTCTACTTTTTGTGGTGATGTCGATTGCGGGGCTATCCAACTCTGCAAACCTCTCGATAGTCGGAGTCTCAACAGCGATTTTACTCTGGCAGACCTTCGCCCTGAACAAAAAATATGGCGAGCACGGAGCGATGAAACGTCAAGCACGCAGCTACCACCCACGATACATTATCAACAGAGTCAAATTTCAAAAACTATTCACCCGATGCGTCAAACATTAAGAGCCACCACCTTGCAGCGTAAGTTCCCGATCCTCTCGGTCGAGAATGGCTGCATCGTGAGCAAATTTGCCGACCTCACCTACGCCTACCGAGTGGAGCTACCCGAGATCTTC
>JBCQTK010000114.1:0-3781 GCA_047178665.1 Rikenellaceae bacterium
TGTGTAAGGAGTCTCCCAGTCGATAGTCACCCCAGAGACCTTTACCTCCGCACAATCTTCGAACAAGAATGGTAGCATCTGCCCCTGAAAGAGAAGTTTCGATCCACGCCCCTCAATCTCGACTCTCTTGTGCCCTGAGAATGGAAACGCAATACTCTTTAGCCCATTTCCGTGGTTTGTAATAGGTAGGTAACGCTGCTGCGTAAACTCATCAGATATGGTATATACACCTCCCGTCAAGATAATCTTCACCTCATCATACTTCGAGGCTTCGTCGATAGCTTGTCGTAACAGGTAGCTCATATCCTCTCCCTCAACATTTGCCACTGTGATCTCTCGAACACGCTGTGCCGCAAAAACATAGTAGGCTGGTAATATTGCTACGATAAGCAATATTACCAGAATCTTACCTCTACTCATAACTTTTATCGTTCTACAAAATTCGACGTCTTTGTCATACCCGTTATCGAGATGCTCTCGGAGAGTGACTCATCTATCACACCATCGATGTAGTGCTGCATAGAGATCGTTCCGCTCTTGTAGGTTGCGCTAAACGTTATATTCTGGCGAACTGTGTGCAGATCCTCTTGAGAGTAGACCATATCTAATGTAGCTACATAGCTACCCTCGCTAGGCTCAGATATAGACCAGTCACTAATCTGATATTTAGTCAGCGTAACTCCACTTTCGACGATTAAGAACGAGTATTCGGGGTAGTAGTAATAGGTCTCTGAATCTGCCGTTGTCACCTCCCATACTGTTGTCTCGACCAACTCAACCTCTCCCCACGACGGATCGTCGCAGGAGGTTATAGTGAAGGCTGAGAGGAGAAACAGGAGTGTTAATAATATATTTTTCATAGGTAATAATCTTTAATTAGTTATCATTCGACTGTAATAGAGTTCTTCGAAAGGTAGAGATCGTCGATGTAGAACTTAGCTTGTTGGAAGTTTGTAACGAGCGTCTTATCGAAGGTGATCTGGAATGTCGACATCGAGTTTGCGGCAACTGTTGCTGTGGTTGTAACCTCAAGCCACTTGCCTGTATCAAGGTCAGAGATCTCCAATGCGCCGAGGGTATATGTGCCACCGCCTGTCACGACCTTAACAGTTGCTGAAGTTGCGCTCGTTGAATCAACGGCAACATACTCCTCTACATATATCTTCCAATGAAGAGTGTACTCTCCCGCTGCAATTGTATCTCCATTGCTGCTACTAAAGAAAGCCAGTGGCTTCGATTTGTCAGATGTGTCTCCGTTATACATCTCGAAGTAGAGCGCACGAGATTGCCCATCTATATCACGAACATCGAGATAAGAGCCATCATTAGTCAATGAGGTTGTGCAGCAGTTAAACCACCAACCATCGACAATGTTACCTGTCGCCGTAAGACTCGATACACCATCGAATCCGAAATAGTATGGATCGAAGATGTGGTATAGCGAGACTGAAACATCGTCAAATCCCTCGGATGGATCTGTCACCTGACTGCTGTCTGTGATCGAACCATCATATATAAATTGATTTGACGTCGTTGGTGTGTAGCTCAATGTTGCACTCTTGCCATAGTTATCGAGAGGCGACTCCACAGTGAGCACAAGGATAGTCGAATCATCTGATGAGACAGCGGCACTTGTAATTGTAGCCACATCGTCACCAATCTTCAGCTCAAACGCCTGCGCCAACTCCGCCAACGCATCTGTAGTATAAGAGGCGAGTTCCAGCTTCTTGTTGAATGGAACCTCAATCGTGCTGTCCCACTGTTGGGTGATGTTACCCAAGAGAGGCGATATTGCTGCATACTCGACGATGACCTCTATTGGTACAACTTTGCGCACCGATGCCTGTGAGATCTTCCCAGAAGTAGCGCTTGAATCGACTGCATCACGTGTTGCCGTCACGTAGTATCCAGAGTATGTACCCACGGTGTTGAATGTGTAACGAGCGCTTCCGCTACCATCGGTTGTTCCTCCCGGAACAGTCCAACTCTGCGAGGTGCTCTTGTACTCGCTATTCTCGTCGTAGACAAACTCCAAAATGTCACCCTGCGAGACATATATCGTGGTGAGATCATCCAACGATGTCTCCTCGTCACCCGACACCGCCAACTCCTCACTAACTGTTCCGTCAAGAGCTGTTCGATTGACGCTAAAACCAGGCTTCAACTCGCCATAGATCTCCACCGTCCACTCCTTCTCGAATACCCACACACCGAGTTCCTCATCATAGACCGCCTCGATCGAATCTTCGTTGTAAGTCGCGACCTTTTCGGGGAATGTAAGGCGTAGTTTGATAGTTGTCACACCTGACTTCTCGAACAGAATATAGGCATCCGATGTCGAGATCGTCTTATCCTCGATCGTTGTTGTCGTATCATTAGAGTCGGTAAAGAAGCTCGACTTATCGTCGATCGTCCACTCACGAGTGATAACGCTCTGCGACACATCGCGAATGAAGAGGTAGTCACCGGGCTCAACATTCATACGATCCTCGAAGTAGATGTCTGCACCATCGATCGAGTTGTATGTCGTCCACGAGACATCGACAGGCAGAGAGTAATCTGTTGTCTCGGTCTCGCACGCTGAGGCAAATAGTGCCGCCGCAGCAAATAATATTTTTACTAACTTTTTCATCGCTTAACTATTTATAAAGGTTAGGATTCTGCTCAACCTCACCAAGTGGAATTGGGAACCACGCATAGGTGTCGTAGTTGAATACGCTTGCCGCAACATCATACTCGAAGTCGATTGTATAGTATGTCGACTGAGGATTTGCCGCTAACTGCGCAGCTGTATATACAACAGGACAGTTATTGTTTTTGTATGTAACGCCATTGAGGTCTGTGGTCTCTGTGTGTGGGACAGCGTAGTAGACTGCTTGACCAAGGCTCTTGATGTTAGACTCCAAGATTCCCCAACGACGAAGATCGAGCCAACGAGTCATATGTCCCTCCAACGAACACTCAAGAGGTTTGTCGACCTGCTGCAACTGCTTGAGTAGCGTCGCTGCGTCGTAGGTGTAGCCATCATAGGTAAAGCCATCGCCCTGATCGCTACCCAAAAGCACCAATCCCCAACGCTCGCGCAAGATATTCATAATGAGAAGTGCCTCGGTTATGTCACCTTTGTAGATCAAACACTCTGCATACATCAAATAGACCTCTGCCAGACGATTGACAACGATATTCATACCCAACTGTTGCTCATCTGTGTCTTGTGTCTTGCAAGTAGAGTGCTTCTTGTAGAATCCAAATCCGTAGCCACTATATCCAAAACTCTTGTTTTTAGCAGGAACACAAGTCGCCAAGTACCAAGGGGTGTACATATCCTCATAGAGTGCCACCATCGCAGAGGCACGCAGAGGCATTCTTCGCACCTGCATCTCAGTCTCGCCTGTCTCCGTGTCGATCACCTGCTCATATAGGTTGCGAGGATTGTTCGGGTCAAT
Source organism: Rikenellaceae bacterium (assembly GCA_047178665.1). Classification (GTDB taxonomy): domain Bacteria; phylum Bacteroidota; class Bacteroidia; order Bacteroidales; family Rikenellaceae; genus Alistipes. Next base: position 3,447 of record JBCQTK010000114.1, read on the forward strand.
CGGCTCATTCTGATAGGCATTTGCCAACCACGCAGGGAGAAAGTGACCTGAGCTATATGAAGTCGAGTAGTAACCCAAGATTTGAGTAAAGTTATAGGCATCCCAGTCGCCCATCTCCGTCTGTGTGTGGTTGTCGTAGACGATCTCGAAGATTGACTCTGAATTCATCTCATACTCCTCATTAAAGAGCTGCTCACCATCTTGAATCAACTCATAGCCACAATCATTCATAACATAAGTGAATAGGCTCATCGCAGCGTCGAGGTACTCCGTCTCGTTGCACTCGTTGTATTCGTAGAGGTAGCTTGTGCCTAAGACGGTGGCTGCTGCGCCGC
>JBCQTK010000115.1:0-3723 GCA_047178665.1 Rikenellaceae bacterium
CTCAAGTGGCAGAAGAGGAGTGAACCGTTGGAGTATGAGAGTGCCAAACGCAGCTACTTGGAGTCGATGCAGACAATCACGATCAACACAACGAGCTACTTCTTCGCTGTGCTCACCGCCCAGACGAGCCTACGCAACAACATCCAAAACAGCGACGACACACGAGAGCTATACGATATAGCGAAGCAACGCTTCGAGATCGGCACCATCACCAAGAGCGAACTGTTGCAGCTGGAGCTATCGCTGCTCAACGCAGAGATCTCGACCAACGACAGCCGCATTGCGCTCGAAACGGCACTCTTCAACCTCAAGTTCTATCTGGGCATCATCGACGATAGAGTGTTGGATCTCGTGCCCCCGACCTCGATTCCTCAAATCGCTGTCACCTACGACTTCGTGTTGGAGCGTGCGTTGGAGAACTCTACGCACGACCTATCTATCGCCATCGACAGGTTGGCGGGCGAACAGACTGTTGCAGAGGCGAAGGCGAATCGAGGTATTCAGCTCTCATTTCGCTCCAACCTCGGTCTCTCGCAGACGGGTAACACCTTTCCTGCTGCCTACCGCAGAGTGCAGGATCAGGAGGTGGTTGGTCTCAGCGTCTCGATGCCGATCTTCGACTGGGGAATGAGTAAGGGAAAGGTGAAACTTGCCGAGGCAGAGTTGCAACTCATCGAGACCGAGATCGAGCAGTCAGAGATCAGCTATCGCCAAGACATAATGATAAAGGTGATGGAGTTCAACAACCTCACTCGTCAGTGTGAAGCGTCGCTAAGGGCGGTATATGTCGCAGGCGAACGCTATCAGATAATGAAAGATCGCTTCACCAATGGCGGTGTCACCGTCACCGATCTCAACACTGCACAGGAGGAGATGGATGATGCCAACGACGAGTATGTGAGTCAGCTAAAGTCGTTCTGGTCAGCCTACTACGACCTCCAGAAAACCTCGCTCTACGACTTCATTCTAAAGCGAGACATCAACGCCGAATTTGACAGAATAATCGAAAATCAACTATAACTATGAAACGAATAATCACCACCGCCCTAACCCTGCTGCTCCTCACCGCCCTAAGCTCGTGCGGCAACACCCCCGACAATTCGAAAAAGGGAAATACCACCCCCAAGCGAGAGGTTGTAAAGCTCAATGTCGACACCATATCGCTCGCCAAACGCACCTTCAACAAACAGATCATCTGTAACGGAAAGCTCCGTGCGTTGCAAAAGAGCGAGCTAAAGTTTGCCACCTCGGGGACGATTGCCACGGTGGAGGTGCAGGGTGGCAGCTACGTGGAGGAGGGTGCACTGCTCGCCACGCTTGAGACTCGTGACGCACTGATCGAACTAAACAAAAGCCTCCGCTCGATGGAGAAGGCTCGCATAGATCTTGTCGACAAGTTGATCGGGCAGGGCTTCGATGCCGACACGACGGCTGTGCCACAAGTCATTCTCGACAATGCGAAACATTCGTCGGGCTACACCTCTGCGGAGGATGATCTTCAGGCTGCGCAACGCTCACTCGACGACTGCTACCTACGTGCTCCATTCGCAGGTCGTCTGGCGAACGTAGATTCAAAGTCGCACAACGCCACGCCCGAAATATTCTGCACGCTGATCGACGACAGCTACTTCGACGTTGAGTTCAACATCTTAGAGGCGGAGTTGGGCGAAGTCGAGCGAGGAGAGCGGATCACCGCCACCCCCTTCATCAACTCCGAAATGCTCTTCGAGGGGCGCATCAGCGAGATCAACCCACTTGTCGACGACAACGGACAGATCAAGGTGAGGGCGAAGATCCGCAATCGAGATGGCTACCTGCTGGAGGGGATGAATGTAAAGCTGACGCTCAACCGCGCCATCGCCAACCAGTTCGTAGTTCCCAAAAGTGCCGTCGTGCTGCGTGACGGCTACAACGTGATCTTCCGCTACATAGATGGCGAAGCGGTCTGGACATACGTAGATGTGGTGATGTCGAACATCGACTCGCACCTTATCCGTGGCAACAAGGAGAAGGAGACAACCATTTCGGAGCACGACATAGTAATCACCTCGGGCAACAGCAACATCGCCGATGGAACAGCGGTAAATGTAAAGTAAGAATCTATGAAACGACTAACCACCATAATAGCTACCACACTAATATCCGTTGCGTGCAACTCGCACCTCCCCGAGGGGACAATCCTCTGTCAAGAGTCTAAATCTGAAGCCATCACAAGCAGTGAGATTTGCAAATTGGGTGAGAATATTGAGTATCTCACCAACATAATCAATTTTAAGATCATCAGCGACACAACCTTTATTGCGATGACCGCTAAGCAAGCCTACCTCTACAATATGGATGGCAAGCAGCTCTGCCGTGTGGGGCGACAGGGGCGTGCACGAGGTGAGTACCTCACCCCTTATTCGGCTGAGACCTACAACGGGCAGATATTTTTAGGGTGTATAAATTCACGTAAGATTATCGAGTACACGATGCAGGGTGAGTTTGTCAGGGAGTATAAATTGGGTAATAGGTGTCGAGTCAACAACTTCTCTGTTTGCGACAAGTATATTCAGCTATACGGTGATATGAGCAGTGAAGATAATGAGAGATATTATCTACAGAGCTACGACAAAGAGAGTGGCAAGATTGTGGCGACGATGGCGCAATATAGTGATGTTGACATAATATTCTCGAACGTGATGTTCGCAGATGGCTATGTTGGAGCTACCGACGACGAGATATTAATAGTTAGCCTCTCCGACCTAACACTCAACAGATATACCCACGATGGCGAGGAGCAACTTTTAGACATCGACAGCCCCACATTCAAGGTAGATTGTAGCGTTGATTATGATAAAATTTCAGCATCATCATTTGAGTTAATTGGTGATTACATAGAGAGTAACAGTATCGTCACGATGGCATCTTATGATGGCGATATGCTCTACATCATTACAACAGATCGTTTTAGCGGCTCGTCGTTTGAGAATATAGAGTTTGAGCGCAACCTGCTTATCGTCGACACGAAGAGAGGACGTGGAGAGTATCGTGCAATGGAGCAGGTAGTCTCGGTTTTCGATCGTGGGTATCAACTGTACAACGGAGATATCTACTCTCTAACAACCATTGCAGGTGAACATTACATTCGAAAGATTAATCTATAACTTATTATAAAGCTATGAAACCACTAACCCACACAATAGCCGCCCTCGCCACCCTCTGCGCCGTGAGCTGCGCGCAGCCCGAATACACCTCGATCTACGATATGTTCACCAAGGAGAGGGAGCTGAAGATCACAGAGGAGATTGCGATCTCGGAACCCCTAAATATCTCATACAATGGAATTATCAGAGACTCGACTCTATATTTAGGTATTAGCGGTGCTTCATATAATATGTATACAATAAATATATTTACGGGTGTCGTCGAGAGTAAAATAGTGCCAAAGGGAAGAGCGAGGGGGGAGTCTCAAAAAGCGATCCCTCTTGGTATTGATGATGAAAATATAATATTTAACAACATCTATGAGAAAAAAATAATGAAACTCAATCTTGATGATGTGAAGAGATCCCTCTCGCCTCAAGAGATTGAGACGATCAAAATCAAGAATGATAACTTTATGCAGGTGTTAGATCTATGTTACTTATCGCACGATCGAGCCCTCTATAACATAAGGAACGAGAGAGGTCTATTCGAGATTGTCGATCTCAACAAAAATGAGGTGCTACATAGCTTTGGAGA
>JBCQTK010000116.1:0-3672 GCA_047178665.1 Rikenellaceae bacterium
CTTAGGGAACAACTTATGATAGAGATTGTTAAACTCTGTGGAGGAGACCCTAGCTTGTTCTTTGGATAAGGAGGGGGTTCTTCCGAACACTCCTACCCGCGCGGCGCAAGCGCAGTCCCCGACTACACCTAGAGACTATCTCCCAAACACCCTAGAGCAGTCCAGTATATGAGTGAGGGGTGATTGTACGCAGCACCTCTTTTGCTTCGTCGTTCACGTCGAGTGTTGAGATAAACTCTGCGATTGACTCTGCGGTGATGTGGCTGTTTGTACGAGTTAGTGCCTTCAGAGCCTCGTATGGTGATGGGTATCCGATGCGGCGCAGGTATGTCTGTATTCCCTCTGCCACTACTGCCCAGTTGTTCTCCAGGTCGGCGTCGATTGCCGCTTTGTTCAATATAACCTTTCCGAGACCCTTCTGTAGAGAGCGGATTGCGATGAGGGTGTGCGACACGGGCACTCCCACGTTGCGCAGCACTGTGGAGTCTGTTAGATCTCGCTGCAGTCTCGACACGGGCAACTTCGCTGCCAGGTGCTCGTAGATGGCGTTTGCGATACCCAAGTTACCCTCGGCGTTCTCGAAGTCGATGGGGTTCACCTTGTGGGGCATTGCGCTCGATCCTACCTCGCCAGCCTTGATCCTCTGCTTGAAGTACTCCATAGATATGTAGCTCCAGAAGTCGCGTGAGAGGTCGACTAGGATTGTGTCGACACGTTTCAACGCATCGAACAGTGCCGCCAACATATCGTAGTGCTCGATCTGTGTTGTGTACTGCGATCTGTCGAGCCCCAAGCTGTCGTTGACAAATTTGTTGGCAAATGCCACCCACTCCACCTCGGGGTATGCGATGTTGTGGGCGTTGAAGTTACCTGTTGCGCCGCCAAACTTTGCTGCCATAGGCACCTGCTTCATCATCTCGATCTGCTTCGATAGGCGCTCCACGTAGACCTGGATCTCCTTGCCTAGCTTCGTTGGCGACGCTGGCTGTCCGTGTGTGCGTGCGAGCATCGAGATCTCTGCCCACTCCTGTGCCATACCCTTCAACGTAGCGAGCAACTCGTCGAGCGCTGGGGTGACAACATCTACCAATGCCTCCTTGATCGAGAGCGGCACCGACGTGTTGTTGATGTCCTGCGAGGTGAGTCCGAAGTGCACGAACTCCTTGTATGCCTCGAGACCCATCACATCCATCTTCTCTTTGATGATATACTCGATAGCCTTCACGTCGTGGTTTGTAACCGACTCGATCTCCTTCACTCTCTGTGCATCCTCCAACTTGAAGTCGAGGTAGAGCGAGCGGAGGTCTGCGAACTTATCCTGCGGAAACGACGCTAGCTCGGGTAGAGGGATCTGTGTGAGTGAGATGAAGTACTCCACCTCGACACGAATACGATACTTGATTAGTGCCGACTCCGAAAAGTAGTCGCCAAGTGATTCTGTTACACGACGATAGCGTCCGTCGATAGGTGAGATTGCTGTGAGTGCTGTGAGCATAATTGTCTATTTTGAGTGTTATTAATCGGCTTATTAAGCAATATTTTGGATTCAAAATTAGTTATTTTTGTTGGATAGTGCAAATTTTTCCTATCTTTGTGGTGTGTGTAAACATATATATGTGTATAGCTATGTTAAATCTAATCAAAGATAACCTCTTTCTGTGGTTTATATTGTTCCTGCTGATCGTCTCGCCATCATTCCTTTTTGGTGCGATCGGGGTAGTCGTGTTTGTCGTGTTGCTACTGGTATTGCTGATCTCGTTGGCAGGGATCTATCTGCGGTGGAAGATCGCGAAGGCGCAGGGCAAGGCGCAGGGATATAACCAAGGATATACCCAGGGGTATGCCCAAGAGGAGCGCTCGCAGCAGCAGCGCAGAGAGGCTAGCGGAGAGCCTCGCGTAAAGATCGTGATAACCGACGACGAGAGCGCCGCGACCGACAAAAAGGTCTCGAAGGATGTGGGCGACTACGTAGATTTCGAGGAGATAAAAAAGTAGAGGCGATGATAGTAGATAAAACACTCGAGGCGGTAGGTCGCTACACGATTCTGCTACGTCAAACATTTTCGTCGCTTGAGAAGTGGTCGATCTATCGTGGTCGTATCGTGTCGGAGATGATCTCGCTCGGGCTCGACTCTGTGTGGCTCACTGCGATCATATCGTTCTTCATCGGTGCGGTCATAACGCTGCAGATGTCGATCAACCTCGACGGTGGCTTCATACCCGAGTATCTCATCGGCTACGCCACGCGAGAGACGATGATACTAGAGTTCTCATCCACCGTCATTGCGCTCATCCTCGCAGGTAAGGTGGGGGGAAACATCGCCTCCGAGATCGGTACTATGAGAATAACAGAGCAGATTGATGCGCTCGAAATTATGGGCGTAAACTCTGCGTCGTACCTCATTCTGCCCAAGATTATCGCTACAGTTTTCTTCTTCCCACTGCTTACTATTTTGAGTATTATGGTCGGCATAGTTGGCGGCTACGTTATTGCTACGGCGACCGACATTATGACCCCTGCGAGCTACGTGGAGGGTATATTGGCAGATTTTAGACCCTACTCCATCATCTACTCACTCATCAAGAGCGCCGTCTTTGCATTTATCATAACGACCGTCTCGGCATTCTTTGGCTACTACGTCGGAGGCAATTCGTTGGAGGTGGGACGCTCGTCGACAAAGGCGGTGGTGGCGTCGTCGGTTGTGGTGATGATCTTCAACCTTATCCTCACACAAATACTTCTAATCTAATGATAAAGGCGGAGAATATAATCAAAAGTTTTGGCGACAACAGAGTGCTCAAAGGGATCACCGCAGAGTTCGACACAGGCAAAACAAACCTCATAATCGGACAGAGCGGATCGGGCAAGACAGTGATGCTAAAGTCCCTCGTGGGGCTCTACACCCCCGACGAGGGGTGCGTCTACTACGACGATATGGTGGTGTCGTCACTCTCGGGCAGCGCCCTGCGTGATGTGCGACGCAATGTGGGGATGATATTCCAGGGGGGCGCACTGCTCGACTCCTCAACAGTGGTGGAGAACGTGAAGCTCCCACTCGACCTATTCACAGATCAGAGCGAAGAGGAGAAGATGGAGCGCGTAAACTTCTGCCTCAGCCGCGTGAAACTCGACTCGGCACACTCACGATACCCCGCAGAACTCAGCGGCGGAATGGTGAAACGCGTAGCTATAGCCAGAGCAATCGTGATGAACCCAAAGTACCTATTCTGCGACGAACCAAACTCAGGACTCGATCCGCAGACATCTATCGTCATCGACAACCTAATACACGACATAACAGAGGAGTACAACATAACAACAATAATCAATACTCACGATATGAACTCCGTGATGGAGATTGGCGACAAAATAATATACCTCTACAAAGGCGAAAAATGGTGGGAAGGCGACAAAGAAGAACTCCTCCATAGCGACAATACCCAACTCCGCGAATTCGTCTTCGCCTCAGCTATGGCTAAACGCGCACGTGGCGTGGCCATCAAATAGCTGAGTGTGTATCGGGGACTTCGTCCCTTTTACCTATATTGCAAGTGTTCGGAAGAACCCCCTCCTTATCCAAAGAACAAGCTAGGGTCTCCTCCACAGAGTTTAACAATCTCTATCATAAGTTGTTCCCTAAGCTCTATTCTGAAACGAAACTTAGCTCTTTT
>JBCQTK010000117.1:0-3629 GCA_047178665.1 Rikenellaceae bacterium
ATCACGGTTGCCCCACGCCTTGACGAGTGGGGCAACCGTGATGTCGTAGATGCCATCGGATAGTCGGCTGATGGAGTCGGCGAGGAGGATGTTTTGTGCCATCCACTCTGTTATCTGCGTCGTCTCGCCGCGGTTTACGCGACTCAGCTGCGACGTTGAGTCGAACAACGACATCTCTCTGATTAGTTGTGAGTTGAGCGCCTCGATCTGTGCCTCTAGCGGTTTGCGCGACGAGGGTGGTAGCTGCGCCTTGATGTGGTATGTTGTGCCAATCATCACCCCCTGCAGTGTCAGATATTGTGACTCTCTGTCGCCAGTGCATCCGACGAGTGTCGCGAGTGTCGCGAGGAGTATGAGTGTGTATAGTTGTTTCGCTTTTGACATCTTTTTTGTCTATGTTATTTGTAGCCTCTTTTTTTGTATGTATCTATGACTTTGTGAGTTGCCCCTCTGTCTGCGGTTTGCAAACGTGGGACATAAGTATAAAATTCAACCATAGTGCCACAAAGTTAGTAAAAAAACTCCGAAACAAAACTAATATAGCACAAAAAAAGAGATATTTAGCCAACTTTTACAAAGTTTTTACGCGCTGAATTGTTGTAAGTTACAAAAAAAACACTACCTTTGTGCCACGCTCTGGCGTAATTACTGAGTAAGGGTAATGCGTCGTAGAGTGCAACTAAATAAATTTTTAAGAAAATGGCTTATTTGTCAACAGAGAAAAAGCAGGAGATTTTCGGTCAGTACGGATCGTCAAACACCGACACAGGCTCACCAGAGTCACAAATCGCGTTATTTACATTCCGTATTGCCCACCTTACTGGGCACCTTAAGAAGAACAAGCACGACTTCGGAACACAGCGTTCGTTGCTTCGTCTTGTAGGAAAGCGTCGTCGTCAGTTGGAGTACCTAAAGGTTAACGACATCGATCGTTACCGCGCAATCCTAAAGGAGCTAAACCTACGTAAGTAAGAGTTTAGAGGAGAGAATAGGGCAGGTGAGTAGTCATCTGACCCTATTTTTTGCTTATTTGGACGAAACACGAAGAAAACACGAAAATAGAAGAGAAAGAAAATGGAAGAGAACAAGTTGTTCACACCTGTCTATAAGAGCATTACGCTAGCAGACGGACGTGAGATCACAATTGAGACAGGCAAGGTAGCTAAGCAGGCTGACGGGTCGGTCGTAATTCGTCAGGGCGACACAATGCTCCTAGCGACAGTAGTGGCTGCGAAGGACGCAAAGCCCGACACAGATTTTATGCCACTCCAGGTGGAGTATAAGGAGAAGTACGCTTCGTGCGGTCGCTTCCCAGGAGGATTTATGAAGCGTGAGGGTCGTGCAGGTGATGCAGAGATCCTTGTGGCGCGTCTTATTGACCGCGCACTACGCCCACTTTTCCCAGCTGACTACCACGCAGATGTCTTCGTTACGGTGAACCTAATCTCTGCTGACAAGGATATTCAGCCCGACGCACTTGCAGGTCTTGCCGCATCGGCAGCACTCGCTGTGTCGGACATTCCGTTCAACGGACCGATCTCTGAGGTGCGCGTTGCGCGTATCGACGGTGAGTTCGTCATCAACCCTACATTCTCGCAGATGGAGCAGGTAGACCTCGACATTATGGTCGGTGGTACTATCGACAACATCTTGATGGTCGAGGGTGAGATGCACGAGGTTAGCGAGGAGGTTATGCTTGAGGCGATCAAGTTCGCACACGACGAGATCAAGCGCCACTGCGAGGTGCAGATGGAGCTTAGCCGCGAGTTGGGCAAGGATGTGAAGCGCACATACTGCCACGAGGTGAACGACGAGGAGCTTCGCCAGCAGGTGATTGCTGATCTTTACGAGAAAGCATACGCAATCGCAACAAGCGGCACGAAGAAGCACGAGCGTGCTGAGGCGTTCGAGGCGTTGGAGCACGACTACATCGCCGCTCTCTCTGAGGAGGAGCAGGCAGCGAAGTCTGGTCTTATCAAGAAGTATTTCCACGACGACGTACTCAAGAAGGCGATGCGCAATATGATCCTCGACGAGGGTCAGCGTCTCGATGGTCGTAAGACTGACGAGATCCGCCAGATCATCTGCGAGACAGGTTATCTACCTGCTGCACACGGATCAGCACTCTTCACACGTGGTGAGACTCAGTCGCTTACGACTGTTACGCTCGGTACGAAGATGGATGAGAAGCAGAAGGATGAGGTTCTCGTTCAGGGCTCAGAGCAGTTCGTTTTGCACTATAACTTCCCTCCGTTCTCTACAGGAGACCCACGTCCACAGCGCGGTTTGAGCCGTCGTGAGGTTGGTCACGGTCACTTGGCGTGGAGAGCGTTGAAGCCAATGGTTCCAGTTGGCACCGAGAATCCATATGCGGTACGTGTAGTGTCGGATATTTTGGAGTCGAACGGATCGTCGTCGATGGCTACAGTTTGTGCTGGTACATTGGCGTTGATGGATGCCGGTATTAAGTTGAAGAAGCCTGTGTCAGGTATCGCGATGGGTCTTATCACCGACACTGCTAGCGGCAAGTGGGCTGTATTGTCCGACATCTTGGGCGACGAGGATCACTTGGGCGATATGGACTTTAAGGTGACAGGTACGAGCGAGGGTATCACTGCGACGCAAATGGATATTAAGGTTGACGGTCTCTCATACGAGATCTTGGCAGCGGCGTTGGAGCAGGCACGTGTTGGACGTCTCCACATCTTGGGCAAGATCACTGAGTGTATCGCTGAGCCACGTGAGGACTACAAGCCATTCGTACCACGTCTTGTTCAGATGATTATCCCACAGGAGATGATCGGTGCAGTGATCGGACCTGGTGGAAAGATCATCCAGGACATCCAGAAGACAACAGGTACTACTGTTACGATCACTGAGGTTGACAGCAAGGGTGTAATCGACATCTTCGGTATCAACAAGGAGTCTATCGATGCAGCTATCGCACGTGTGAAGGCTATCGTAGCAATCCCAGAGGTTGGCGAGACATACAACGGAACAGTTAAGTCTATCGTAGCATTTGGTGCATTCGTCGAGATTATGCCAGGCAAGGATGCGTTGCTCCACATCTCGGAGATCGACTACAAGCGATTCGAGACTATGGACGAGGCTGGTCTTAAAGAGGGCGACAAGATCGACGTTAAGTTGATCGGTGTAGATGCCAAGACTGGTAAGTTGAAGCTCTCTCGCAAGGCGTTGTTGCCAAAGCCTGAGGGTTGGGTTGAGCGCGAGCGCAAGCCACGCGAAGGACGTGAGCGTAGGTAGATATACCTAACTAATATATAATCGGGGCGACCAGACACAATGTCTAGTCGCCCTTTTTCGTGGTGTATAGATAATGTGTTGAGGTGCTATGTCACCAATGATGTCAAACGAGTATTAACACACGGCAATTATAGGGATGTCAGCCAAAGGCTGACAAAAAAAGAGTGAGGTATAACGCGTTGAAAGTTTACTTTCAAAAAGCGTTACACCTCACTCTTTTGCAGTGCGAAGCACCCCTATAACTGCCGCAACAAAAAGCAAATGCAAGCTAGCTTGCCGCCCGCGCGGTAGGAGTGTTCGGAAGAAAAATAGCTGCATATTTTTAGGTTAAAATACTTTGAAAATATGCAGCTATTTTTTTGCTA
>JBCQTK010000118.1:0-3108 GCA_047178665.1 Rikenellaceae bacterium
CGATAGGCAGTTGTGATCCTCACCATACCATCTCAACACGTTGGTGTAGTAGTAGCTCTCGCCATCCAACTGCATCGCCGAGAGGTTGTTGTAGAACGCCTTCTCCATCGTGTCGAGGTACTTTGTCTCGCCCGTTAACATAAATAGTCGCCAGCTGTAGTATGCGCCATAGTATGTTGCGCAGGTCTCGTTGTAGGCTGTTGCACTCTGAATGTGGTATGGATTACCGAACGCCTCGTGAACACACTCCGTTGCGTTGCGAGCGGTCTGAGATCCGCCACGGTGAACGTTACCTAGTCCCCCTGTGAACGATGCTTTGCGAGTGTAGATGTCGTCCCAAATATTTTTCAACGCCACGATCAACTCCTCATCGTTGGTCTCAGCAGCGTAATCCGCAGCACCGATGTAGAGAACTGGACCCAACACTGCGTGACCTACGGCACGTGTCTCAGTGCGAAGTTTCGTGTCGTTCTGATTCTGCGTCTTGCCCTTTTTATGACCACGACCTGTGATGAAACGGTTCGCAAGATTCAAGTAACGTTTCTCGCCAGTTGTGCGGTATAGCTCCATAACGCCCATAATCTGTGTTGGGTTGAAATCTACGTCAGAGAGCTCTGGCGTAACCTTTGCGAAGTATTTGTCGAGGAAGTCACCCACCTTGATGGCTGCATCGAGCAGTGTACGCTCACCTGTCACGCGGTAGTGCGTACACGCCAAAGTTAGGAGGTGACCCATATTGTATGTCTCGTGCATACCTGTGGACTTGAAACGCACATCGTTCTTGAATGGTTTGTTCCACGCTCTCTCCGATCCTGTCACTCCATATCCGATCTGAGTGTGTGTTGTCGAGTAACCATCCTCAGCGATCGACTTGGCGATATACTCCGCCTTCTGGTTGATCTGCTTCAGTAGCTCTGCATCTTTGGTCACGGAGTAGACTGCAACCTGCGCCTCCAACCACTTGAAGTAGTCGCCATCCTGCCAGAATGTACCCTTGAAACCATCGCCCATCTCCATATCGCCTGCGAGCTTGCGGAAGTTATCCTCCGAGAAACCCATAAAGTACTCATACTGAGCAGGAATTAGGTTTGGCATAACCATATCGAAACGCTCCTTCCAGAATCCATCTGTCCACTGCACGTCACCTATGTTTACACCCTGCGCCTTGACTACTGCATTATCTGTTGCAGCTACATATGCGTCACTGCTACTGCTGCTCTTCGCCACACCCGACAGCACTGTCGCTGAGAGGATTAGTGACGCTAAAATTCTTCTTTTCATAATTATCTTTAGGTTAGTTTATTTTTTTGCGTTATTATTTTGTAATTCCAAACATAAATTCAATTTTGTGCTCACCTGCCTTTAGCTCATAGTGAGGTAAAATATTAGAGAGCGTGCCAGCCAATGCCGCCTGCTCAAGGTCGATGTTCACGGTGTAGAATCCTGCCTCCACTAGCTCGTATGGGTGGCGAGCTTTTTGGATCGCCTCAGCGGTGTACCTCCACGCCGAGAATGCGAACTCTGGTGCTCCTATGAACTTGACTTTATTTGATCGGCTCGCCATCGTCATCCATCTCGTCCCCATTCTGTTGCCGCTCTCCTGTGGGAATACGTAGTTGTAGTATAAATCATCTGTTGCGATGCTATACTCTCCAACCTCTGCCCCACTCTTGCGGTCGATGTAGCTCTCCTGCTCGCCATAGCCATAGTATGTTGTGCGGTCGTAGCTGAGCGGTAGCCCCATCGTCACGCCGAATCGGATCATATCGGGGGTTGACTCTGCGGAGTTCATCGCCATCGCTACTCGCACTATTCCATCGCTGAATATCGTGTAGCTCACAGAAAATTCTACCCCCTCCTGTTTTCTGTATGTGACACTCACGGTTGCAGACTCTGTGTTATGTTTGCACTCTACGTTCTCAACATTTAACGATGATAGATAGCCTCCCCAGAACTTACGGCAAGGGGTCATATATTTGCTGCTCGCACCTCGAATATCGTTGTCGATCGTTGGGCGTGTGAAGTTTGGCATCAGCGGAGAGTGCAGCAGTTCCGTTCCCTTTGTTTTGTATGACGTTAGGTAGCCGCTCTGCTTAGAGACAACAGCTGCGAAATCACGTGTTGAGAGGGTTACATTATCGTCACGCTCGCTAACTGTTAGCTGTAGTTTCGAGGTCGATTTGTATGGTGTGCACTCCGCGCTCTTTGCCTTGAGCAACATACGCTCCTTTGCCACCTCGAAACCTGCCTTGCACCACAAACGATCCTCCGCCTCGTGAAGAGAGAGTCGCACCCAATATTCGCACGCAGGGTTGAACTTCGCCCTCCGATATGGGATCTTCACAACGTCAAAATCACCTGCGGCGATGTTGAGCTGTCCCAACGATCCGCCCTCTACCTTGCGACCATCCTCATATAGCTCCCATCGTGCGTCATATTGCGCCAAAGAGCTATGCGACAATCTATTATAGATACGAACCTCACGATCTCCGACCAACGAGAACTCCGCAGGTTGGAACACGTACTTCGCCTCCCAAGCGTGTGGGTTTGGGGTTCTGTCGGGTGCAAATACGCCATTGATGCAGAAGTTACGATCGTTAGGCGTATCGCCAAAGTCGCCGCCGTAGGCGTAGAAGGTCTCGCCACCCTCGTTCTGCTTTTCGAGCCCCTGATCGATCATATCCCAAATGTAGCCACCGATCAAATTTTTGCGTGAGCGGATCTCGCCCCAGTAGTCCGACAAACCACCCATCGAGTTACCCATTGCGTGCATATACTCGCACATAATAATGGGACGTGTGATATATGGGCTATCCGACATTCCGACAATCTGCGCCAGCTCGGGATACATTCGACTCAATACATCGACAAACGCTGGATCGTCAGGATTAGCGTAGTTGTTGTCTGTTACATTTCCCTCGCTACCCTCTATGTAGTGTGGGTGTATTGGGTCGCCCTGCGCACCCTCGTAGTGGATAAATCTCGATGGGTCGAAATCCTTAATCCACCCTGCCGCAGCTGCGAAGATTGGACCTGTGCCCGACTCATTTCCCAACGACCACGAGATGATACTTGCGTGGTTCTTGTCACGCTCCACCATACGTGTTA
>JBCQTK010000119.1:0-3031 GCA_047178665.1 Rikenellaceae bacterium
ATAATTATAACAGAATGTTACACTCATCTGTGTAAGAGCCGTGCGCCACCCAACTATCAACTCCCCCAACTTGAACTGCGTCGCTCGCTGCGAAGCGTCGAACTGCTTGCCGTTGATTAAACTACCCTTATACTTCACCGTTACATACCCCCTCGGACGAGGACGTGCACCACTCCCTTTCGTGATCTCCCTGTAAAGGACACCCCCATAGAGCTCCTTAACCCCTGCTCGATCCCTATACTCATCCATAAAGGCTAGGTTGCGCTCCTTGTATTCGTCATATTTCGCCATATCCGCTGCTTTTATCGTGTCAATTACTCCGTAGACCACAAAGGTAATGTTTTTTTGCCAGATAGTCAACTGTCGGTGTGTGCGCAGCAGGGCAAACGTGCGAAAATCGGGGACTTCGTCCCTTTTGCCTTTTATTGCCGCAACAAAAAGTAAATGCAAGCTAGCTTGCCCCGCGCGGCGTAAGCGCAGCCCCCGACCGAGCCCCAACCAACATCTTCAAAGCGTATTTTATACGCGAATCATTTGTTGTGTAATCTTTTTTTTATATCTTTGTGGGGAACAACTAATAACTAAGAATAGCTTATGAGAAGAGAACTTTTGATTGTGATGCAGATGTTTTTTGCGCTCTCTGTATTTGCGCACAATCCGATTATGAAACTGGGAGATCCCGACTTCCTCTATCTTGCTGACCCTGCGGCGGAGGTGTTTGATGGGAAGGTGTATGTATACTGTTCGCACGATCAGCCTGACGCTGTTGGTTACGGGTCGATGCAGGACTATGTGGTGTTGGAGTCGAAGAATATGAAGAGGTGGAAGAGCCACGGTGTGGTTATTAAGCCGCGCGAGTATAGCTGGGCAGACGGGCAGATGAATGCTCCTGACGCAGCCTACAAGGATGGGTGGTACTACTTCTACTTCCCCTATGATAAGACCCACGTTGGTGTGGCGAAGAGTCGCAATCCTGAGGGACCTTGGGAGGAGGCTGTGACGGACAAGATCACCTCGATCTTCGACCCCACGGTTTTCGTTGACGACGATGGTCAGGCGTATATCTTTGGCAACGACCACAAAATCAACATTGGCAACCCTGGTGCTCACGTTATGGGTGCTAAGTTGAAGGATAATATGGTTGAGCTCGACGGCGAGTGGCAGCAGCTCAGCGAGGAGACTGTGAATGAGGCTGTTCACATCTTCAAGCGCGAGGGCAAGTACTACTTCACGGGTCGCAAGGGTCGTCGTACAGCCTACTGGATGTCGGACTCGCCGATGCCAGTGGAGGAGAAGGCGACGTTTATGGGTTACATCACCCCAGAGCAGAAGGAGGCGCCAGCGCACAACTCGTTCATTGAGTTCAAGGGGCAGTGGTACATTTTCTATCAGCGTGCGGATGTCAACGAGGGTACGTTCCATCGTCGCTCTGCCTGCTTCGACAAGATCTTCTTCAACGAGGATGGGTCGATTCAGCCTGTGGTATATTCGCTCGAGGATAAGTATAAGACGAAGTAGCGCGTGCAGAGTAAAGGTTTAGGATTTGAGGAGCTCGGTGTAGCTCCTCATTTTGTTGAGGTGCTGTCGTCGCAACATATAGTTAGCCCGACGTCGATACAGTCGCTCGCCATACCTCGCATATTGGATGGAGAGAGCATCGTCGTCAAGTCGCAGACGGGAAGCGGCAAGAGCCTGGCTTACCTGCTGCCGATAGTGCAGATGGCGGCGGAGAGTGGACGACGGGTGTTGGTGTTGCTGCCTACGCGTGAGTTGGCGCAGCAGGTGGCACGTGTGGCGATGTCGTTGGGTTCGGATGTTGGGGTCGCTACGATATATGGTGGTGTGGAGTATGATGTGCAGCGCGAGGCGTTGGCTGCAGCACCCCAGATTGTTGTCGCCACGCCTGGTCGGTTGGAGGATCTTATGGAGCAGGGTGTGGCGCATATCTCGGATGTGGGGGTTTTCGTGCTGGATGAGGTGGATCAGATGGTTGATCTCGGATTCCGCGACGCCATAGAGCGACTCTCGGGTGTGCGGAGCGTGGATGCACAGAGCATCTGCGTCAGCGCGACACTAGCGGATGGCGTGCGTGAGGTAGTGGATGGCGTAGTGGGCGCAGTGGTGGAGATCGTGGAGGATAGCGCAGCACCCCTCGCGGCACAGCAGATTGCGCAGTGTGCATACTTCGTCGAGCAGTCGATGATGGATCATCTGCTGCTACATCTACTCCGCACAAAGAGACCAGCGCAAACAATCATATTCTGCCGCTCACGCAAGATGGCGGATAGGCTCGCGGAGCTGCTGAGGGCAAACGACTTCGCGGCGGAGGCAATACATAGCGATAGGAGTCAGGCTGCGCGCGAGTATATACTGCAGCGATTTAGGGATGCCGAGACTCAATATCTTGTGGCGACAGATCTGATGGCGCGAGGAATCGACGTCGCGGGGGTGAGCCACGTGTTCAACTTCGGACTGCCCCAGTCGACACATCAATATGTGCACCGTGTAGGTCGCACAGGTCGCGCAGGTGCATCGGGCGAGGCGGTGACACTTCTCTGCCCCGACGAAAAGGGAGTGCTCTCGGCAACCTGCGCAACTATGCGCCAAAACATAGAAGTGGTCGACTCTCACCCATACCTGACACCAGCCGTAACGCTCGCCCTGAACGGTGTAGAGAGACCTAAAGCCAAGGGTAAGAGGTCTAGGCGATGTCACAGATGATGTTACACTCTGACTCTATACCTTGGGATTTACATACGGCAATTATAGGGGTGTCAGCCATTGGCTGACATAAAAAGATTGAGGTGTAGCACGTTGAAAGTTTACTTTCGTAAAGCGCTATATCTTAATCTTTTGTAGTGCGAAGTACCCCTGTAACTGCCGCAACGAAAGTAAATGCAAGCTAGCTTACCGCCCGCGCGGTAGGAGTGTTCGGAAGAAAAATAGCTGCATATTTTTAGGTTAAAATACTTTGAAAATATGCAGCTATTTTTTTGCTAATGCCATTGATTTTTCGTATCTTTAAGTACTA
>JBCQTK010000120.1:0-2993 GCA_047178665.1 Rikenellaceae bacterium
CACTCAGCACCGTGAAAAACATCATCTCCGACTCCTACAAAGTCTACCAGTCAGTCGCAATGTTGGTCGAGATAACAGAGATCTACACCTCGGGTTACAACCTGATGCTCAGCAACAATCTCTACGCAGCAGAGGAGCTCAGCGCAATCGCCTACGGCTACACACGCCTCCTATCAGAAAGCAACGAAGTGATCGCAGAACTCAAAGAGATTGTGAGCGTCACGACCCTCTCGATGAGTGATAAAGAGCGAATGGATATGGTCGACAAAGCCTACAACGAGGTGCGCAGATACCGAAATCTCGTGAGCTACTTCACCAACAAAAACTTGGCGGTGGGATACCTGAGGGGGATGAGGATGGATGAGTCGACACGCATAGCAGCATTATACGGCAGCTCAACAGAAAAATATTGGTAGCAATGAACACAACAAACATACACGCAATACTCCGCGAACTATACCTCGATATGCTCCCCCTCTGCGAGGAGATGACAGCGATTGCGCAGGGGATAGCTGCCATCGGAACACTACTATTTGTGGCGGCAAGGGTGTGGCAATCTCTCGCCAAAGCGGAGCCGATTGAGGTGCACGGATTGTTCCGACCCATCGCAATAACACTCGCAATTATGCTCTTCCCAAACCTTGTTTTGGGGGTGATGAATGGTGTGTTGAGTCCGATCGTTCAGGGGACTCACAAAATTTTGGAGAACCAAACAATGGATATGAACACCTACCAAACACAGAAGGACAAGCTTGAATATGAGGCGATTGCACGCAACCCAGAGACCGCCTATCTCGTGAATGACGAGGCGATGGATCGGGAGCTCGAAGAGCTGGGCTGGAGCGACAAGATGGTGACGATGGCAGGGATGTATATCGAGCGTGGAGCGTATCAGGTCAAGACCTCTATCCGAACCCTGTTCCGTGAAATCTTAGAGCTTATGTTCGTGGCGGCATCCTTGGTGATCGACACGGTGCGAACATTCTTCCTTATAGTCCTCTCGATCCTCGGACCTCTCGCATTCGCAATATCGGTGTGGGATGGGTTTCAGGCGACCTTGACGCAGTGGTTCTGCCGATACATTGCGGTCTACTTGTGGCTACCAGTATCGGATATATTCTCAACAATTATGGCGAGAATACAGGTTCTGATGCTACAAAACGACATCGAGGCGATGGAGTCCGACCCCAACTTCTCACTCGACGCAAGCAACGGGGTCTACATCATATTTCACATCATCGGAATCATCGGTTACTTCTGCGTCCCGATCGTGGCGAGTTGGATAATTCAGATAGGAGGAACGAGTGGTTACAACAGAGTTTTGACACGCACTGCAGGGCGAGCAGGTAGCATTGTAGGCGGTGCAGCAGGGGCTACGACGGGAAATATAATAGGAAGATTAAGAGGAAAATAATAACACCCACAAAGAATAATATGGAATTTAAGAGTCTAAAAAACATCGAAACAAGTTTTCAGCAGATCAAAGTTATTGCAATACTTTTTGCAATTGTTAGCGGAGGCTTATCAAGCTACGCAGTATGGAAATCCTACGACTTTGCAGAGCAGCAACGAGAGAAAATATATGTCCTTGACGAGGGCAAATCGCTTATGTTAGCCCTGTCGCAAGACCTAACACAAAACCGCCCAATCGAGGCACGAGAGCATATAAGACGCTTTCACGAACTATTCTTCACCCTCTCGCCCGACAAGGCAGCTATCGAGGGCAACATAGAACGAGCACTCACCTTGATCGATCGCAGCGGCTACAACATCTACATCGACCTGCTTGAAAAGGGGTATTACAACCGCATAATATCGGGCGGAATGAATCAGCAAATCAAGATAGAAAGCATCAAATGCGATATGGATGTATACCCCTATCGTGTGACGTGCCGAGCGGTTCAGAGCATCATCCGTGAGAGTAACATCACGGAACGCAGCCTCGTCACAACCTGCAATCTTCTAAACTCCGTGAGATCCGACAACAACCCACAGGGCTTTACAATCGAGCGATTTGAGATAGTAGAAAACAACGATTTAAGAGTAATAAAACGATGAAGATAACCAAAGAGAAACTAAAAAGTATTGGGGTTATATCGGTATTCATATCGCTATTCTGCATTGCGATGTACTTCAACTTTCGCACTAAGCAGACCCCAGCAGAGAGTGAGGAGACGACGACATTCAACACCACAGTCACCGACCCTGCGACCTCCGAAATCAATGGTAGCAAACTCCAGCATACCCCACGAGAGCGTGCGCAGCAGCAGGTTGAAATAGCTAACACAGAGGCAGCAGAGGCGCAGCAGAGCGCGAAAGCGACAGTTCGTGAGTTCTACAATCGCCCCACGGTCGACCACGAGAAGATACGTATGAAGGCTGAGATCGAGGAGCTAAAGGCGCAGATGAGGCGGCAAGAACTTCCTCCAACAGACCCCTCCGCAGAGGATCAACTTGCGATAATCGAGAGGTCGTATGAGCTGGCTGCGAAGTACTCCACACCACCCACGCCACAGCCAAAACAGCCAAAACGAGAGCAGACAAAAGCAGTGAGCCAAGCGATAGGCAGCGTAGTATCATCCCTAACCCCAATCGAGGTGGCAGACTTCACAACAGCAGTTGGTGGCGAGATACTCAACGACCGCAACACCATCACCGCCTGCATCGAATCCGATCAGACGATTGTGAACAGCGGAACGGTGAAAATCAGGCTATTGGAGACGATGGTTATAGGAGACTGCAAACTCGACAAGGGCGCAGTAATCACAGGACAGAGCCGAGTAAGTGGCGAGCGACTAAACATAAAAATATCTCAGGTAGAGAGCCGTGGGCGCATAATCCCCATAGATCTAAAAATCCTCGACACAGATGGTGGAGGGCACTGAAAAACCCACGATTTATCCCAAAATTCCTTCGTTTGAGTCAGAATACAGCAAGAAACAAGAATCCACATTTTCATAACATGGATTCTTGTTTCTTGTTATATTGGAATA
>JBCQTK010000121.1:0-2928 GCA_047178665.1 Rikenellaceae bacterium
TCGTTTGTTATAACTTCCCATACTCCTCCTGCTTTATCTGAATTGCACCCGTCAATTCTGTTGTTAGTGATTGATACTCTGCGGTGTAGGCGAAGTCGTCGGAGAGTGTGTACTTCTTGAATATGGGGTCGAGCAGAGGGCGCAGCCTGATGGCGTACTCACGTGCATCCTCCGCCTTAACGTTGGCGGAGAACTCTCTCCACAAGATGTTTACGATGGTGTCGTGGCGCGAGAAGTGCAGCCCTGCATAGAGCACCTTGCTCGCTGCCGATTGGCACTGCTGAGTGTCACCGCCCTCCATAAAGGTGGTGGTGTACGCCTCGGCAGCTTGGGCGGCTCTGCCCTTGATGAAGGTTCTCTGCTCCGCCAGCTCGGGGTGGCTCTCTAGCAGAAACGAGAGGAGCGAGAGTTGGTAGAACGAGAACTCGATCGAGTGGTTAGTGGGATTCATTATAGTTTGACCTTACTCTGTTTCTGTGGCTCGGCAACCTCGCTCCTTTGACTCTGCTCCTTGTCGGGATTCCAGCGATAGAAGTTTAGCTTGTCGCCATTTTCGCTCACCTTGATGTAGGCGTTATACTCCTTGCCTGCACGATCTTTGAGGGCTTCGAGGTAGATTGTGCCGCCCTCCTTGAGCCTCTCACGATCCTCGGGCGAGATCTCCTTGCCGCCTAGTTTTGTGGGGATTCTGAACTCTTGGGGTTGGGGTTGAGATCGAGTTTGTGACTGCTTGCGGTCGTTGTCGAAACGGAACTCAACGCCTCGCCTCTCTGCGCTGATCTGCACGTAGGCATCGAACGATTTACCACTCTTGGCGGTCATCCCCTCGAGGTAGATCGCCTCGCCTGTGCGAAGCCTCGTCTGCTGCTCTGCGGTTAGCTTGACACCCTTTATCTCGTTGGGGATCTTTAGCTTGTCGGCTCGCATTGTCACCAGATCGTTGGTGAGTCGATCGACCGAGATTAGCGACGAAGTCACCTCGCCCGTCTTGGTGTTGACTAGTTCGACCACTCGCCCCATATTCCCCGTTGCCTTTAGATTCTCCTTGTCCTCCTTGGTGAATGTGTGCCCGAAGAGGGGGCGGTCGAGCTGCGGTTCGTGCCTGATGGCGTGGATGACGGGGATGATGCGACCATCCGCCATCTCTCGCAGCGATAGTCGACCCTGCGTGCGGATCTGCACGTCGCCCAACTTGGCGGAGATGTTCACCAGATCGGGGCTCTTGCGGAAGTTCAACATCTCATCGAGTGCGCCACTCTTCTCGATCGCCTCACGCTTGATGCCCAACGCCTCGAACTGCGACCAATCGATACGATCTTTGTCGAGGGGTTTGTAGCCTTGTGTCTGCGACTTGGCGTAATCCTCAGGGTTGATCTTTGCGCTACGAGCTGCCACCTCGTCGTCGATCGTGGAGGTCGCCTTATATGCGGCAGCGATAGATTTCGCACTCTGCTCGACACCCTCCGCCAGCACCTTGAAGAACCCAAAATGTGACGGCTCCTTAGCCTGCCGCAGGAAGTTCGAGAAGAAGCTCTCCAACACATCCGTCCCCCTCCCGATCTTCAAAAATGATGTCTTGTTCTGCCGCTCCGCAGCGACCGTTTTGAGGCGACCATCCGCCTCGATACCTGCCACAGCACGCACCTGCGCCACCTCGGGCTCCTTGACCAAAAGCACCTCCTGATCCTTTGTTTCTTGCTCCATATTTGCGATATTTTAGATTAAATTAGTGAGTCACCAATGCGGTAACACAGTTCAAATATAGATCTCATCACACCGTAAAATGGGCGTTTTTTGAGCCTTGTCGCTCCGTGTCGCCGTTTGTCGCAAAATATTATCGTTTAACTAGATGTTGAAGAGCAGGATCAGCTTTGATTCTTACGATTTCTTTGTCGACGATCTCCTGCACGTCGGCTTTGATCTTGTCGTAGTTGAGTTGGATCTGCTCCGCCATAATATCCTTGCCGTTGTCGTCTGTGAAGTTGACGATGGTGGGGATTTTTTTGTAGTTGGCAGTTTCGGTGGCTACCTTTTCGTTGTCGACTACTATCTCGGCGTGGAAGATCTTTTGGTCGATGCGCTCACCGAAGTTGTCGGATACTGCGCCTACGAAGATGCCCTGCGTGAGGGTGGAGATCTTGCTTTGGGGGATGAGGCTGTCCATCTGGGTGGAGATTTGGGTAGATTTGTCGTTGCGGTTGATTGTTAGGGATTGGCGTTTTTGCAGCACCTTGCCGAAGCGATCGGATAGGGTGCGGGCGGTTTCGCCGACTACTTGACCTGAGAAGATGTTGCCTACGGTGTTCATCACTACTGCTGCCTCTTTGTCGCCATAATCTCGTTTCAGTTGGCTGAAATCTTGGAATCCTAAGCAGACTGCGACCTTATTACTTCTTGCGGTGGCGATTAGGTTGTCGAGACCTCGAAAGTAGATCGTTGGTAGCTCGTCAATTATCACGCTGCTTTTTAGTTGACCTTTCTTGTTGATTAGCTTTACGATGCGTGAATTGTATAGCCCCAACGCTGCGGAGTAGATGTTTTGCCGATCGGGGTTGTTGCCTACGCATAGGATCTTTGGCTCTTCGGGGTTGTTGATGTCGAGGGTGAAATCATCGCCTGACATTACCCAATATAGCTGTGGGGAGATCATTCTTGAGAGGGGGATTTTTGCACTTGCTATCTGCCCCATCAATTGATCCGCAGCTCCGCCTTTCCACGCATCCATAAAGGGCGAAAGGTAGTTTTCTAGCTCTCGATATGAGGTGAGAATCGGGAAGATCTTCTCGTATGGTTTACACAGAAATTCGATGGCGTGGGGGAATGTGCAGTATTTGCCATCCTCGTAAATTTTGAGATACCAGATGATACTTGCCAACAAGATTATCGGTGACTCAACGAAGAAGTCGCCCTGCTTGGTGATCCAACTCT
>JBCQTK010000122.1:0-2927 GCA_047178665.1 Rikenellaceae bacterium
TTTACGTGGTGAGCTAGGGGGACTAAACGATGTCAACCCCTATTTGGTGGCACTCCTATATGCTGGTGATCGAGCCGACGCTGCCGCGATGTTGCGAGGTTGGATGGAGAGCGGTAGGGTAGTCATACTCGACAGATATGTCTACTCTAACATCAGCTACCAGTGTGGTAAGATCGAGGATGACGAGGCTCGTAAAGAGCTGTCGGAGTGGATATTGAACCTAGAGTACAACCACTTCAACATCCCGCAACCAACAATATCACTCTTCCTGGATGTCCCATTCAACTTCACTAAGCGCAAGCTAGAGGAGCAGCGCGAGGGTGACGACCGCGACTACCTAAATGGCAAGAAAGATATTCACGAGTCATCGCTAGATTTTCAGCAGCGAGTGCGTGAAGTTTACCTCTCGGCAGCCGCGAGCGACGAGCAACTTCACATCATCAACTGCTCGTCGGAGTCGGGTGAGATGGAGTCGCCCGAGGGAATATTCGCGAAGATAAAGGGTGTCATAGTTCCGTTAATAAAGTAGCTATACAGATGTCTACCATATCGCCCAAGGCAGAGCAAAGCAGAGCTCTGAAGAACATAGCACACGTATGTCGTACGACGATGGGTCTTGTATTCATCGTCTCGGGATTCGTGAAGGCTATCGACCCGTGGGGAACGATGATAAAGGTAGAGGAGTATTTGGCGATATATGGGTGGGAGGCGCTGATTCCCTGGAGCATAGGGGTCTCGATATGGATGTGTGGCGCGGAGCTTATGATGGGGTGTATGTTGACCTTTAAGGTGCGTATTCGCTTCGTCTCGATCTTTGCACTGCTCTCAATGACGATCTTCACGGTCGTCGCATTTCTGAGTGCTACAGTGTTGCCTGTGGAAGATTGTGGATGCTTTGGCGACGCGTTTAAGCTCACGCCGTGGCAGACATTCACGAAGAATATGCTACTGCTACCTATGGCGTTTATCGTCTATTGGCGCTACCGCCCCGACAAAATATTCCTCTTCAAGAGGATAGAGCTGATTCTCGCAACATCATTTTTTCTGGTCGCAATGGGCATACCGACCTATTGTTATCGCCACCTGCCGCTAATAGATCTGCTGCCATATCACGTAGGTGTAAACCTCCCCGAGGCGATTCGTGCAGCAAAGAGCGCTACGAACGATAACACAAAGGTCGTTCTGGTCTACCGCAACATCAAGAGCGGCAAGTTGCGTCACTTTGACCTAGACGACAAGGCGTGGCACGACAGCACAAAGTGGGAGTGGGTGGAGACTATAGTGGAGGATGATGTGCCCGATATTCGCGCACTTGTCGCAGAGTTCTCTATCCGCGATCGAAACGGTGATCTGCACACGGACGACATCCTCGCAACAGCAGGAGATCTTCACATCCTCTTTGCAGAGTCGCTCACAGGTATTGATGATGAGTGCAGGGATAACTTCCGACGATTCGTTGCTGCTAATAGAGATAGCAGCCGTATCATATTTGTGACTCCGCGCGTCATCGCTCCAAGCGGAACCTTTATGGGCGTGGAGTGTTTCAACATCGACCCGACGACAATGAAGACCGCGCTTCGAGCAAGCTACGGTATCATCTCTCTACGAGAGAGCGTAATTGTCGATAAGAGAAATTGCCGCGACTTATAGTGTGTGAGGCGGGGTCTGCGCTAACGCCGTGCGGGCGGCAAGCTAGCTTGCATTTGCTTTTATTGCGGCTATAATCTTTTTATGTCAGCCGTTGCTGACATCCCTATAATTGTCGAGTTAAGTTGCGAGTGTGACATCATCGGTGACAACTCTGAGCACTATTGTTAGCTGTTGTACTCGATTGTTAATAGTAGGCGCAAGGCTACTTAGTTTACAATCGCAATAAGAAAATAGCTCCGCGGAGAGCACTCCGCCGCCGCTTTCGTGCGTTTGCCTCGATGTATAAGTAGTTCCAATCTAGTCACCGCCCACCTTATTTAACATAATGTAAATATTGCTGAATTGTATTCGAGGGGTGAATAGAGGGCAAATCCTCGAAAATATGTGTAAAGTTACTCGGCGCTATACTCCATCAAGTATGATTTGATGAAGTCGTCGATCTTGCCATCCATAACACCCTCCACGTCCGAAGTCTGGAAGTTTGTGCGGTGGTCTTTCACGCGTCTGTCATCAAATACGTAGCTGCGGATCTGAGAACCCCACTCGATTCTCTTCTTCGTAGCCTCCAGTGCCTGCTGTGTCGCTTGTCGCTTCTCTAGCTCCCTTTGATAGAGTTTCGACTTGAGGATGCGCATTGCGTTCTCGCGGTTCATCAGCTGCGATCGTGTCTCCATATTCTCGATCAGAAACTCTACAGCCTCGCCTGTCTGCGGATCGCGCGACTTGTAGCGTAGTCGTACTGCTGTCTCGACCTTATTTACATTCTGCCCACCTGCGCCGCTCGCGCGATATGTGTCCCACTCTATGTCGGATGGGTTAACCACAACCTCGATGTTGTCGTCGACTGCTGGTGCGACGAAGATTGATGCAAAGGTCGTCTGCCTCTTGTTGTTGGCGTTGAACGGCGAGAGTCGAACCATTCGGTGCACTCCGCTCTCGCTCTTCAGGTAGCCATAGCCATACTCTCCCTCAAACTCCAACGTGGCGGATTTTACCCCCACCTCATCGCCAGCTTGATAGTCGAGCACCTTCACGCGGTAGCCGTGCGACTCGCCCCAACGACTATACATTCTCACCAACATTGCCGCCCAATCCAGAGCCTCCGTGCCTCCTGCACCTGCGTTGACGTCGACAATAGCGCCAAGTCGATCCTCCTCGCGACGCAACATATTGCGTAGCTCCAGCGCCTCGACCTGCTCCACCACTGTTGCGTATAGATCGTCGTACTCCGACTCGGTCGTTACACCTGCTGCGACGAACTCGCCCATCAGCTGCAG
>JBCQTK010000123.1:0-2897 GCA_047178665.1 Rikenellaceae bacterium
CCATATCCATCCGCTCTTTGTCACTCATCGATAGGGTCGTAACGCTCACAATATCTTTGAGTTCTGTTATAACCTCGTTGCTTTCGGCGAGTAGGCGTGTGTAGCCGTAGGCGATTGCGCTGATCTCCTCCGCTGCGTAGAGATTGTTGCTGAGCATCAGGTTGTAACCCGAGGTGTAGATCTCTGTTATCTCGACCAGCATTGCGACCGATTGGTAGACCTTGTAGGAGTCGGAGACGATGTTTTTCACCGTGATTAGTGCGTCGTAGACCTTCTTCCCTTGCTCATATATCTTCACCGACTCCTCGTAAGCCTTGAACATATTTGTCGCTGTCGAGGCGGTGTAGGTTACATTTTTCGAGGTGTTGGCGATGCTTTGTGCAAGGTTCGTGGGGTCGAATGTTACGTCTCCTACTCCGAAGATGGCGTAGCTGCGTTGGGTGAAGCCTACGCAACAAAGTATCGCTAAAATTATGGTTTTCATACTGCTCTCTTTTCGTTTGCTAATTGTTTTATTGCCTGCTCGATGTCGCCACCAAGTAGGGCTGTTCGCTGCTGTACTTCGAGTTTCTCCGACTCCTCGGTTGTGTATGTCAAGTACTCCTCCATCGAGACCTCTGTGGCGTAGACTGCTGACTGCTTGCCGCCAAGCCCTATCCACACCTCCTTGTATTTTCGCTTTGGGTCGTTGGCGAGGTTGATGGATAATATTTGTGCTCGCTCCTTTTCGGATAGCCCCAGCAAGTTTTGGATTGCATCGAACTTGTTGATCGACTTGCGCTGGTCGAGCAGTATCTTGCAGTCGGAGTTGTTGATGATGGCATCCTTGACGATGGGCGATGATACTATGTCGTCGACCTCCTGCGTCACCACTATCGCCTCGCCGTAGTATTTGCGGACGGTCTTGTACATATATTTTATGTAGTCACCCATTGTCGGGGAGTTGAGAGCTTTCCACGCCTCCTCGATTATCAATACTTTTCGCACACCCTTGAGCCTGCGCATCTTGCTGATGAAGGTCTCCATAATGATGATTGTCACCACTGGGAATAGCTCCTTGTTATCCTTGATGGAGTCAATTTCGAATACCACAAATCGCTTTGTGAGCAGGTCGATGTTCGCCTCTGAGTTGAGTAGAAAATCATATCTGCCACCTCTGTAATATTGCCTAGTTGTAGTTAGAAAATTGTCGATATTGAACTCCTCTCGGCTCACCTTGATCTCTCGATCTTCCAGATCTTTTCTATACCTGTCTCTCATAAATTCGTAGAATGTATTGAAATTTGGGGTGATGGTTCTATCTTCGCAAATCATATTGAGATATGCGCTCACGGCACTACCCAACTCTGCCGATTCTGTCTTTGTGACAATCTCACTCTCGCTCTTCCAAAGTGTCAAAAGCAGCGTTTTGAGACTATCCTTTTTCTCGACATCGAAGATATAGTCATCGCTGAAAAATGGGTTGAACGATATGGGATTCTCCTCCGTATAGGTGAAATATATCCCATCCCTGCCGCCTGTCATCTTGCGGATCATCTCGCAGAGTCCGCTGTATGAGTTGCCCACGTCGACAGTGAGGATGTGCGCCCCCTGCTCGTATGCTATTCGGATCTTCACGCACATAAAGAATGACTTCCCTGTGCCTGAGCCGCCTATCACCACCGCATTTCGGTTGGTTATGACCCCCAACTTCATCGGTGCATCGGTGAGGTCGAGATCTATCGGAACGCCCGACAACCGATCTGCCAACTTTAGGCTGTGCGCCGATGGTCGACTCTTATAGTTGGTCTCGCTTGTGAAGAGGCACACTGCCTGCTCCAAAAAGGTGTGCAACGACTCCTCCGCAGGGAAATCCGCAGCGTTGCCAGGGATGGCTGACCAGTAGAGTGTCGGTGCATCCACCGTGTTGTGGCGAGGTTTGCAACCCATCAGGGCTATCGCTGAACCCACCTCGTTTTTGATGTCGGTTAGTTGTCCGCGCGGCTCGTCGCTCCACGCAATTATGTTGGCGTGGGTGCGAACCGATGTCAACCCTTGTGAGTGCGCCTCGTTTAGATACTCCTCGATCCACTCCTTGTTGATCTGGTTGGCACGGCTATATCTCGACAGCGAGTTCATATTGAGAGCCGTGCGCTCGAAGTTGTGGAGAGCATCTTTTGGGTCGTCAATGAACACGTATTGGTTGTAGATGTGGTTGCGCTTTAGGTGCAGACCTACGGGCGCAGCGAACGATAGCAAACACTCCGATCTGTCGGTCGAGAGTCGTTCGTAACGTGCGTGCGTGGAGATTGTGCTTGGCAGATCGTCGACATCGGAGATGGTGTGGGCGCAGACTCTCTTGTCCCCTATGCGCAGCTCATCTGCTCCCAACGAAATATCTTCGAGCGTTGTGGTGTCGGTGAGGGACAATGAGAAGTACTTCTCGACAATCCCTGCTGTATTGTCTGTGCCTGTGATTTCGTCATCGGTTAGAGGCGTTAGCTTTACCAGACTGCTCTCGTTGATGATGCTCACCGACTGCTCTACCTGATCCTTGAATCGGGCGATGCTCTCAGAGTTTACCTCCTTGGGGATGATGTTGCCACGGCACAAGATCGTGAAGTTGCTCTGCTGGCGCATATGCTCTCTAGTGGTCTTTGTGAAGAAGATATAGCACTCGTGGCGGAGGTGTTAGCGACCTGCGAAGTGGCTCTCGTAGGCGTTGCCTAAAAAACTGCTCTGTTGCGTTGCCTTGTACTCCTCGTTGACGTACCAATCCTGCTTGTGGATGACCGTGTAGTTGGGGAGTGTTTTGAGAGCCTTGACCCACGCTGACTGCATCGCCTCATACTCCGACGTTGCGAGGGTGAAGATCTCGGGTAGCTCCACTCGGTAGGCGTAGGTGAGGTCGGCAAATT
>JBCQTK010000124.1:0-2895 GCA_047178665.1 Rikenellaceae bacterium
CGAGCGAGAGATGCAAACGGAGCAGCAGACTCCAATGATACTGTCGAGCGAGCGTGAGGGAAAACGATTCTTCGTTGCCCCGACCGAAACCATCGATGGCGAGCAGGTGATGTCGCTCCAGATGGAGCAGGTGACAGTGGTGTCAAAACTCCGAACAATCCCCGAACGTGGGGGCGAAATTACCCTTGACTTTGTGGTCTCGATCCCCAAAGAGTTGTTGGGCAGCAGTCGCAACGTGACGATCACCCCCGAACTACACAATGAGGAGGGGGCAAAGGCGTTAGAGCCATTGACTATCCGTGGCGCACTTGTCGACAAGATCCAAAGGCGTGACTATTGGCAGTATGAAACATATCTGTCGAGATACACCCCCACAGAGGAGGTTGCGCAGCGGATGTACAACCGCTTCGTGAAGTTCCCACGACCCGAAGATTCACGGCTCGACTCGCTCATTGAGAACCGCAGTCATATAACACATTACTACTCGCAAAATCTCAGGACTGACGAGCAGACAAAGAGATTGAAAATTACACTCAACGGACGAGTCGAGGGGGTGGATGATACTATATATAATATGCCGCCCTCTGATACTCTCACTTATACCATCTCCTCGATGCTGTCATTTCTCGATACTGCACCTCGCTTTAGGGTGAAGATAGTCGATAAATATATTACGGTGAACGACCGCAGCTATATTCGCTACCCGCTGGGTCGCTGCGAGATTGTTGATACTTTGGGCGAAAACTCCGCAGAGCTATCGAAGATCCGCAAACTTATGCGAGAGATCACGGAGCAAGATGAATTCTTTGTGGACACTATTACCCTCACCGCAACATCTTCACCAGAGGGTTCGCACGCACTCAACAACCGCCTATCGGAGCGCAGAGCCGTAGCCCTCAAAAACTACTTAGGTCGTGAGGTTGAGCAGATGATAACAGTGAAGTGGATCGCTGAAGATTGGGTACGACTGCGAGAGCTGATCGCAGAGAGTGAGAGTTTAGCACACCGCTCACAGATCCTCAAAATCATCGACTCGGAGAGTAATCTCGACAGGCGAGAGGTGAAGATTTGGAGTAGCTATCCGCTCGACTATGCCATCATCAAACGAGAGCTATATCCACAATTGCGAGCGGTCGACTTTAAATATAACTTACGTCGCAAAGGGATGATAAAGGATACCATCCAAACCACGGAACTCGACACCACCTACGCAAGGGGCGTGAAGTTGCTCCAACAACGTAACTATCCGCAAGCACTCTATATTTTGAATGAATATCGAGATCGAAATACCATCATTGCACACCTCTCGATGGCGCACGACAATGAGGCTCTGCGGCTCCTTGATGAACAGCCGACGACTGCTACCACTCACTATCTGAGGGCTATTGCTTTGGCGAGATTGGGGCGGACAGTGGAAGCGATAGAGGCGTTTGACAAGGCGTGCGAGTTAGAGCCTAGGATGAAATTTAGAGCCAATCTTGACCCTGAAATCACAAAATTACTGGAGCAATGAGAATGAGATATTTAGCGATATTGATAGCCGCAACCCTCACGAGCTGCGAACTATACGAGGAAGTAGAGGTCGAGCAGATCGACCCACCACAATTTGAATTAGAAGAAGTACTAACCCCCGACTGGGACAAAAACGAAGAACAACAATGGGAAATATAATGAAATTAGCGATGCTCGCATTGGTTAGCCTTACTAGCTGCAACATCGAGAAGTTTGAGGATACAACGATTATCACAAAACCAGAGCAGGAGAATTTTGATGACCTCTACGCACAGGGGTGGGTGGAACTTGAGGGGCAGTCGGCACGCCTCGCAGTCTCGTTTGAGGCGGAGGAGCAGACGACACGTTCCTCGGGAACTACGATGGAACGGACAATAAACAACATTAACATCTATTTATTTAGCGAGACTTTTGATATTTCGCAAAGGCTATATTTGAGTGATAGTGAATCCTTGATTCTGCCCATCACGCCAGGTGATTGGCGAGTCTACGCCATCGCCAACTATGGTGAGGATATGGGTGAGCGGAGTGAGGAGGAGGTGCAGAGCCTTAGTTTTGAGATTGTGAGCGAGAGCGACTTGTCGTATGACAATCAGCTACTTATGACTCACGAGTCGATATTTACTGTCGATGATACTTTGTCGTTGAGTGTGTTGCTTTCGAGGGTGGTGGCACGCATTGATGTGAGCGTAAACCTCACCTCCGCAGCGGTGGGAAATGTCTCCTTGCAGAGTATTCGACTCGTCAACGCACCCAAACGCTGCACGCTATTTGGCGAGAGTAGTGCGCTGTCATCGAGTGATTTGATAAGCTACGACTATCAAGATTGTAGCGACAAGTCGACCTTCTCGATCTATATGTTGGAGAACCTATCGGGCGAGAATACGAAGATCACAGACGAGAGCGACAAGAGCGAGGCAAACGCCCCATCTACCGCTGCATATCTCGAAATAACAGGCACTACAATAGATGCGTGGGTGACATATCGTGTCTACTTGGGGCGCAACAACACCTCCGATTTTAACGTTGACCGCAACACAATTT
This sequence comes from Rikenellaceae bacterium, assembly GCA_047178665.1. Classification (GTDB taxonomy): domain Bacteria; phylum Bacteroidota; class Bacteroidia; order Bacteroidales; family Rikenellaceae; genus Alistipes. The sequence continues at coordinate 2,557 of JBCQTK010000124.1, forward strand.
ATGAGGTCGAGGCGGCAATATACGGAACGGAGAGCGAAGATATGAGGGTCGATGTGACATACTTCCCTATATCGGCAACCATCAGCCTATCGAGTGCCCATATGGAGATCTACAGCGAGCGAGAGGTGACAGATATGTTCGCCACGATCACGGTCGACTACACAGCAACCGTGATGCTATCGAAGTCGCTAAAGTACGACATAACAGTGATGTTCGAACCCCTCGCATACTCCAGCACAAGCGGCACATACACCGTCCCATCGCTCGTAATCCCCGAGATGTGGAGGGTCGACATCCCCGCAGGCGCAACCCAAGTCTCCACCACAATCGTCTACATCC
>JBCQTK010000125.1:0-2744 GCA_047178665.1 Rikenellaceae bacterium
ACGGAAACTCTCACCAAAGACCCTCGCTTTGATGAACTCCGACTTGCTCTCAACGCCCGACTTCTCCCACATCGTGAGGAAATCGCAGTGCTCCATATCGGTGAAATTTACCGTTAGGCGGTTCTTCGCCTTGTCTAGTTTAGGTGGTCTACCACCTGCATTATTCTTGATTCTTTTCATTACTTTAGTTTGAATTTTAGGATATACGACTTCGGAGTATATCCCCCTATTCTCAAAATAGGGCGAGGATTTTGTGTGCGACGCAAAATGTTTCGTGATGCACGAAACACACCTCGCCTAATTAACATTAGAACCCGAGTCGCCAACAGAAAATACGTAGCAACGGATTCATTGATTTTTATTCCTAGAATTATTGTTGTAAATAATTATTTATGACAATATGTCTTGAAAACAGGTTTCCATTATTTGTGTGTAAGCAGCAGTGAGTATATCAACTATACCCACTGCACAACTTTCAAGACTACATTTTGCGCCATCGCTCAATATCCTCACGATACATATCCAAATGGTGTTGCAAAACATTCTGCACAAACCCCGACACACTCAACTTTCTATCCCCAATCTGACGCACGATTCGATCTATCCGATCACGTAACTCACGACTAATAAATATAGTCTGTCGATCTACAATCTTTGGTGGTGTAAGGAACATCTGCCGATACTCCGCCATCGACTCTTTGCGTTGCTTTTGCGTGGTGCGTTTAGGTGGTTCTGTTGTCTCGCTGTACTCTGTTTCTGGAGTGAACAGCACATTTTCATCTAACATAATTTTCAAATTTTAATGACTACTTTTGGTGTGCAAACTCAACATAGTTTACACATTATCGAGAGCGAAGTAAGCACATAAAATCATCATATCCAAGCAAATAAACTGAGTGTGATTCCTTTGCGTAGATCTGCTACATAATACATATTATCAACCACTTACGCTCTGTTTAGTTTGCGCCATTTTGCCACCTACCCACCTGTGGAGTATCATTTTATTTCAAAACGTTTCATTCTATTTCACCTCTGCCAAATCGCTTGGTTATATCAGATATTCGCTATTTCTTTGCACTGCGGATATACGAGAGTTGGACAATTGGGGACACTTTGGGACATTGTGGGTGACGATGTTGCGAAAGGCTCTGATATACCAAAATCACCCACTATATTTGCACTTGTTGGAACTGCGAATATATTGCTTGCGACACATTCTCGCACATCTCTGCACATTCTTGTACATCGAGAATTTTAAGTGATGAGAAGTCGAGAGTAACATCATATATTTGCGACTGTTATGAAGTAATAAATATGTTTAATATAGATTTGAAATGGAGATTAAAAACATCGAAAAATGTGCGTTAGAGAGTATGCTGGCACACTTTGACGCTCTCACCCACGAGGTGGAGCAACTATGCAGAAATGCAGAGGATAGAAATTTAGATGAGTGGATGGATGCTACCACCGTGTGTTGTCTGCTCAACATCAAGAAGAGGCAGTTGCAGAACTACCGAGACAGCGGCAAGATCGGCTTCTCGAAGATCGGCAATGTGATAATGTATCACCCCGACGATGTCGCAAAACTTCTAAAGGTAGCGTAGCGATGGGCGAGATTATCACAAAACAGAGCGAGATGGTGACAAAGTTCATATCCGCCACCAACCGAATGAGAGAGGCTGTTTCTAAGCTCTCCAAAACCTACAAACCAACCTTTGGAGGTGACCGATTCATCACCGATGCCGAGCTAACGCAGAGACTCAAAATCAGCGACCGCACCACCCAAGATTGGCGCAGCAAGGGTAAGATCGACTACCTCCAATTTGAGGTGAATGGCAAGGTTCTCTATCGAGAATCCGATATTCAGAAGTTCCTCGAAAAGCACTATCAGAAGGCTTGGAAAACTCCGTAGCTGATTGATATGCTGTTCTGAGTCGAAAGGAGTCAGAGTTGCATAAAACATTAACGAGAAATGGCACAGGTGAAGTAAAATCTCACCTATGCCATTTCTCGTTCTATGCTTTATCTTCGCCTCAGTCGTCATCGTTGCTGTGGCTCTCATTCAGCTTTGACGGAGGTATGGGCAAGATTTGAGCTATGCTCAACCCCCAAAATCTAAAAATGGGGGGGCTTGATCTTGACTATTCCGTAGCAAAGTTGTTCCTTTGCCACTGCAATGATGATGGCTGAGGGGATTAGCTTATCGCACCATCTTGCCTATTTATTTGAATATAGATCGGGGGTTGGTTGGATCGTGTAACTTTGCGCGGTAGCCACCTGCGGAAAATATCCGCCTCATAGCTCTCAACCTGCATCGCTATGGCAATCACGACCTCCAATCCAAAGTATTCAGGAACAACCCGATTACCTCGAACAACTCCGCCACTACAACCAATCAGTGGACGACTATTCAAAAGCCGTTTGATCACCCCTCGAACAGTCGGAACCATTATCCCCAATAACTGCGCAATCTCAAATTCTGACATCTGTACATTGGCTGGCACGCAAACAGCACCGCCATCGCTAATTGTTATTATACCTCTTTTCATATCGCTGTTTATATTCAAAATAGTTATACTTTTCCACCACTGGAACGCTCTTATCCTCAAATAGTTTATACTTCCGCTTAGTCTTTTTCGCAATCAATTTCATATCCTCAGCAATCTTCTGGCTCGTTAGATGGGCGTAAATTTCGGTTGTCTTTAAATCATTGTGTCCCATCATTTTACTGACCGTTTCAAGCG
>JBCQTK010000126.1:0-2693 GCA_047178665.1 Rikenellaceae bacterium
CCCTAGCTTGTTCTTTGGATAAGGAGGGGGTTCTTCCGAACACTCCTACCGCGCGGGCGGCAAGCTAGCTTGCATTTGCTTTTTGTTGCGGCTATTATAGGGGTGCTTCGCACTGCAAAAAATTAAGGTGTAGCGCTTTATGAAAGTTAACTTTCAACGCGCTATACCTTAATCTTTTTATGTCAGCCGTCGGCTGACATCCCTATAATAGTCGAGTTTGACACCAATTTAACATCAAGGTGTGAATCCAATCTGTGACATTATACGCAACACTCGCAATATAGGTAAAAGGGACGAAGTCCCCGAAAGAGTCCCTATAGAGACCTACTCCTTTGATTTTCGGGTCAGGGTGAATGATTCTTTATGGAATATCATTACGGGGAGTGATACTCCGACTACTAGTGCTAGGAGTATGAATGATGCGGTGAGTCCGTTTGAGAAAATATCTTCGATGAGTGATGGGTAGCTTGTTGGTTCGTTGGTTCTAGCGAATTTTGCTAGAGATAGGAACATTTTGTAGGCATACATACCGGGTATCATTGGCAGCAGTGAGGGGAATGTAAATACCTCGTTGGGGCATTGGATGAGTTTGGCGAAGATGAAGCTCATAGATCCTATGAGTAGTGCTGCGGCAAATGTAGCTGTTGCGATGTCGAGTGATGTCTGGTGGAGCAGGAAGTATCGGAACGAGTGACCCACGGCGGATAGTAGTGCTGAGGCTGCGACGGCGCGTTTTGGTGGGTTCGATATTACGGCGAAGCCTGTTGCGGCAACTGCTGCGAGGAGCGCGTCGACGAGGATGTTGGTGAGAAGTGACATAGGGGTGTGGTGATTAAAATTTCTCTACTCCGAGGATCAGCATTGTAGCGAGGAAACCGATTGATATACCTATTATTAGCATCGTGGCGTTGATGAATCGCGAGAATCCTGTCAGCACGTGCCCCTCCATCAAATCCATCAACGAGTTGATTAGTGGCACACCAGGTATGAGGAACAGAACGCTCGTGGCGACAGCGATGTTGGGGGTTGACCCCACGCCGAAAACTAGAGCTTGCCCAGCAATGAACGACGACACCATAGCTGTTATGGCGAATATAACTGCGTGGTTGATACGTAGCCCCATCAGCTTCTGGCGCACCGAGAATCCCACGAACGTGGAGAAGAAGACGATTAGGCAGCTATATATGTCGCCCTGAAAGAGTCCACAGAATGCGGAGTTTGCGAAGGCGACGAGGAGTGTGACGATCCACTTGGGGAGTCGAGGGCGCTCCATTATGTCGTTGAATTTGTTGCGTGCCTGCTCTATTGTGAGGTCATCGTCGTGGATGTGCCAACTGAGCGAGCTGAGCTCGGATACTACATAGAAGTTGAGCGCCATATGTTTGGTCGACCGTATGAGTGTTATCGACTCCACCTGTCCCTCTTTTCGTACCATCATCGTCATATTCTTCTGAAATATGGTGATGAATATATCGTATCCGAATGATTGTGCCATACGCGATACGCACTTCACCACTCGCGATGTGTGTGATCCAGCACCCATTAGTGCCGCTGCTGTGTCGAGGAGTAGATCTGCTACCTCTCGCAGTTCGTTCTTGTCGTACATTGTCTCTGTTGCATTGTCGTTTCTGGGGGTAAAGCTACACAAAAAAATCAATTGTAGTGCTATGAGAGGCTATTTTTTTCAGCGTAAACGCATAAAAAAGCAAGCTTGCTTGCTTTTACTTTTGTTGCGTATAGGTGGTGGCACCCATAAACTGACGAGGTGTAGATCCGAGGTTTAGATCCAAAACTAATGTGGTGAGACGAACAGAGGGTATGACCAGTATCTCTACTAGTCATACCCTCCTCTACTTTTGGCCACCCGACGTGGTTTACTTCGTAGCTGCAGGACGTGGCATACGCTTCTCTTTGATGCGAGCCTTCTTTCCTGTAAGACCGCGGAAGTAGTAGATGCGTGCACGACGTACAACACCAAACTTGTTAACCTCGATCTTCTCGATCTGTGGTGAGTAAAGTGGGAAGATACGCTCCACACCTACACCATTCGAGATCTTACGAATAGTGAACATCTTTGTCTTGCCTGTTCCCTTTACCTGGATTACTACTCCACGGAAAGACTGCAAGCGCTCCTTGTTACCCTCGACGATCTTGATAGTAACGGTGATAGTATCACCTGCGCCGAATGCTGGTACCTCAGACTCTGGCTTTGTCCACATCTGCTCGTTTACGAGCCTAATCAATGCATCTTTGTTCATTGCAATAGATATTTTATTTTAATTATACTCACAACATTATCGCTGCACCTTCAGTACCATAACAAGCCCTTGCTCGCTAATCCCCAAAAACACTTCCGTCGGCACCCAAATATAAGAGGTTGTGTCGTATGCTTTTTCAGCGTGGCAAAGGTAATCAAAAAAAATATATATACGAATGTTTTTCGTAACTTTTTGCTGCTCAACGACGAAAATAGATTCTAAACGTGTAAATAAGGGGGACTTCGTCCCTTTTACCTGTATTGCGAGTGTTAGGGATGATGTCACGGATGATGTCACCTTGGTGTCAAACTCGGCTATAATAGCCGCAACAAAAAGCAAATGCAAGCTAGCTTGCCGCCCGCGCGGTAGGAGTGTTCGGAAGAAAAATAGCTGCATATTTTTAGGTTAAAATACTTTGAAAATATGCAGCTATTT
>JBCQTK010000127.1:0-2688 GCA_047178665.1 Rikenellaceae bacterium
TAATCAACGTCTTGCCTGCCCCAACTTGATGGTCTGCAATGCCGCCACCATTCATCTTCAGCATCCAGATGCAATCCTTCTGACTCTGATATAGATCGGGGATGCCTAGCCCCTTGAGGTCGAGGTCGGGGAATGTCTGGTGCGAGCCGTCGAACTTAGGGCGGACATAGCAGTTGAACTTGTCGTTGTAGATCTTTTCGAGCTTCGCCTTGAACTCCTCACCCTGCTCGCTGAGCCACTCGGTGAATGCTCCTCGGATCTCATCAATCTTCGAGTTGGCGAGCTGTATCGCCTCTGCGTCACGCACCTTCACCTCTCGATCGTCAACCATAATCTTCTTCGTTATGTCGGGCGTGGTGTTGAGCAGTGCGTGTTTCATCAGCGAGATACCGTTGTACGATCGGCTCTCGGCACGCACACAATACTTCTCGTAGATCGAGGCGTTGTAGCCCCTGCACTCAATCGAGTACTCATCTGCGCTGGAGTTGTAGGCGACGGTAGTTTTCACCCCGAAGAGGTTAGTAGCGAACGACTCATATACGCCTGTCGGAATCCACCTCTCGCCAAAGTTGAAATCGAGATCGGCAAAGGGGATCTTCGCAGGGCGCGCCTCCTGCAGGGCGATGAGCGACTGCGTGGCGCGACTGTCGTTGGGTGCAGTAAGTAGGTGACTCTCAACATCCTCGATCTTCGATACTACGTTTCCTGCGATGAACTTCTCCGCAATCTCGTAGCCATCAACCATCGGATTGTAGTAGATCTTTCCCTCCAAGTCGGCTATGATCTCATCGGTCGAGGCGGCTGAGAGCAGCGAGCGCATATACTCTAAATCTACACCACCCGACCTGTTGAGCGACGCAGAGAGAGCCTCGTGCGCCGTCTCCACCTGCGTAATCTCGTTGGGGTTGAACGACACGGGCTGCGTGAAAATATCCGCCTTGACAGTCTGATTGTCGACCCTGCGTTCGAGGTAGAGAACCTCACGACCCGATGCATCCATCTGGATCAACTCATTGTTTTTGCGGTCGTTCAGATGTCCATACTTTTTCACGAAGTCGTCGTATCTCTCATTAAGTAACGTTCGTGTATGGTCGTCCGCCTCGTGGTTGTTGCTCTCATAGTTGTATAGCTCGTGGTAGGTGTCACGAATGGCGATGTAGGCGAGTGCCTTTTGCTGCGTATTCTGCGGTATATCAAGTGGTTGAAAGAGGCTATACCCCTCCACGCTCTTCGCCAACACTCCAAGCTGACCCTCAGAGGTAATCATCGATCCCTCACGGATATGGCTACCAACTACGCCATCAAACTTGCGAGGTGTGAGGTCAACAGCGACCATCTCCTCCTTCACCTTTGCCGCTCGTCTGCGAGGTTTTCGTTGCTGCGCTGCGACCTCTCCAAATAGGTTAAAGAGGGCATTTTGCGGTGTCGGTACAACCACCTCCACAGCTCGATGTGTCGCCTGACGATAGAGCTCCAAGTTGAGATTACTCCTAAGGTCACGGCTCAGGATCTCGCCAATACCCTGCGCAACACCCTCCGCACCACCATCGTGTTTGAAGATGATGGCAGGCTTGCCGTAGGGGTCGGTATCGACCTTTAGGGTGGAGTGGACTACACGATCGAGGTTGTTGAAGTATCTGTTCCACTGCACACCAGACTTCGGGCGCAGCTCGCTCTCCACAAATCTCGCCTCCTCGTTGGTGAGAGACTCTTTGTTGGAGCTGCGTTGCAGAACGATCAGGTCACTGCCTACATCCGTCCCTGCATTTTCCGAGAATAGATTGTTGGGGAGGCGCACCGCAGAGAGGAGAGCCGTGTTGTTCATCAACCACTCTCTAACAGGGCGATTCACAGCTGAGTTCATCACCCCCTGCGAGGTGATAAAGGCGAGGACTCCGCCATCTCGCAGAGTCTCCACACCCTTGACGAAGAAGTAGTTATGCAGCGACTGGCGAGCCATCTTGTGAGCCGTGTCGTCGCTACGCATAAACTCAGGGTCGAAGACCGCAACGTCCCCAAATGGGATGTTCGACACAACGAGGTCGAAGTAGTTATTGAGGCGGCTGTCGATCTGCTCGAACCCCTGCACACGCACCTTTGCATCGGGGTGCAGAGCCGACAATATCCGCCCCGTGAGAAGATCTTTTTCGTAGCTAAATATCGAGCTACCTGCATCTGCGGTCCCTCGCAACGACGAGACAAACTCGCCCATCCCTGCCGAGGGTTCGAGCACCTTCTGAGGGGTGATACCTGCCTCCTGAATCGCTCGTGTGATTGCGTCGACAACAGGGCGTGGTGTGTAGAATGCGGTGAGGATGGAGTTCTTGAGGCTCGACATATATGCCTTATACTCCGCCTCGTCTGCGCTCTGCTCACGGATGAGAGTGTGCAGCTCCAACACTTGGGGAAATAGCTCCTTGTCGCTGCTCCACTTCTCAATATCTTCGGGTCGCTCGGCAGGGGAGAGGATGCACTTCAGCCCTCCAAATCCTGAGTAATTTTGGAGTGTCGCACGCTCCTCGGTGGTCGGGACGGTGTTGCGTTTGGCGATGTCGAGTGCAACCCTTATCGCCTCGATGTTTTGTTGTAGATGTGTTCGTTTGTTATAACTTCCCATACTCCTCCTGCTTTATCTGAATTGCACCCGTCAATTCTGTTGTTAGTGATTGATACTCTGCGGTGTAGGCG
>JBCQTK010000128.1:0-2534 GCA_047178665.1 Rikenellaceae bacterium
CTTGTGAGGGTTGCGGCTATCAATATCGATAAATATCTCCGTATCATTGCTCCAAAAGTTTAGTTATTTCGGGGTCGAGGTTCGCTCTAAACTTCATCCTCGGCTCTAACTCGCACGCCTTGTCAAATGCTTCTATCGCCTCCTCTTTTCGCCCCAATCTCGCCAAAGCAATCGCCATCAAATAGTGTGTTGTAGCAGTCGTAGGTTGCTCATAAAGGAGCCGCAGAGCCTCATTGTCGTGCGCCATCGAGAGGTGTGCAATGATGGTATTTCGATCTCGATATTCATTCAAAATATAGAGTGCCTGCGGATAGTTCCTCTGTTGGAGGAGTCTCACACCCCTCGCATAGGTGGTGTCAAGTTCCGTGGTTTGGATCGTGTCCTTTACCATCCCTTTGCGACGTAAGTTATATTTGAAGTCGACCGCTCGCAGCTGCGGATATAGCTCTCGTTTGATGATGGCATAATCGAGTGGATAGCTACTCCAAATCTTCACCTCACGTCTGTCGAGATTACTCTCCGTGTCGATGATTTTGAGGATCTGCTGTCGGTGTACCAAACTCTCACTCTCTGCGATCAACTCTCGCAATCTCACCCAATCCTCAGCGATCCACTTCACAGTTATCATCTGCTCGACCTCTCGCCCCAAGTAGTTTTTGAGGGCTACGGCTCTGCGCTCCGATAGGCGGTTGTTGAGTGCGTGCGAACCTTCTGGTGAAGATGTTGCGGTGAGGGTGATTGTGTCCACGAAGAACTCATCCTGCTCCGTGATCTCTCGCATAAGTTTGCGGATCTTCGATAGCTCTGCGGAGTTCTCACCCAACGTGTCGACAATCTCGCAGCGACCCAACGGATAGCGGATATAGCTGCGGTCGTTCACGGTGATATACTTATCGACTATCTTCACCCTAAATCGGGGTGCAGTATCGAGGAATGAGAGCATAGATGAGATCGTGTAGGTGAGTGTATCAGATGGCGGCATATTATATATAGTATCATCCACCCCCTCGACCCGTCCGTTGAGAGTGATTTTCAACCGCTTCGTCTGCTCGTCAGTTCGGAGATTCTGCGAGTAGTAATAAGTGATATGGCTGCGGTTCTCAATGAGCGAGTCGAGCCGTGAATCTTCTGGTCGTGGAAACTTCACAAATCTACTATACATACGCTGCGCAACCTCCTCTGTTGGTGAGTATCTTGATAGATAAGTTTCATACTGCCAATAATCACGCCTTTGGATCTTGTCGACTAATGCACCACGGATCGTCAAGGGTTCTAACGCCTTTACCCCCTCCTCATTGTGTAGCTCTGGGGTGATCGTCACATTGCGACTGCTGCCCAACAACTCTTTGGGGATCGAGACCACGAAGTCAAGAGTAATTTCGCCCCCACGTTCGGGGATTGTTCGGAGTTTTGACACCACTGTCACCTGCTCCATTTGGAGGGACATCACCTGCTCGCCATCGATGGTTTCGCTCGGGGCGACGAAGAATCGTTTTCCCTCACGCTCGCTAGACAGTATCATCGGAGTCTGCTGCTCCGTCTGCATCTCTCGCTCAACTTTTGTGAGCTGCGAAATCTGTGCGGTGCTCTCGTGGCGGTGGAGGCGTGAGGTGACGGAGCAGCTCGCAAAAAGTGTCAGCGCAAAGAGTGAAATAGTTGCCCTCATTAGAATAAGTAGTTAAATGTTAGCCCAATACGTGTTGGCGAGAATGCAATCCGCTTGTGGTGGTAGATGTACTCCGTCTCCCACTCATCGGGCGATGGGTCATACTCCTCGTCACGTGTGTAGCGCAGCCCAAATCCCACCTCTGCCGCCACGTTCCAGTGAACCGATAATATCCACGCATAACCATAACTCACGCCCCAACGGAACGACTCGCCATCATATCGCCTCGCCTCATTGCCAACATCATAGGCGGTATATCCAAGCTGTGAGCCGACAAAGTGCCCCACGAAGTTCTCGAACATCCAACACTTCACACCTACCTCTGTGCCGTAGTTTTTGAGGGCTAAAGACTCCGTGCTGATCGGGTTGTAGTGAGCGGCAACGTCGAGGGTGATGTTGTCGGTGAGGGCGACATCCAAACCCACGTCAAGCGTCCCAGTCATCGCTGCGAGGGCGTTGATACGTGCGCTGCAAAATTGGGCGGAGGCGGTGTTTATGGTAAAAATCGAGAGTAGTAGAAAGATGATTTTTTGCATATATTTTTTTGTTTATGGGTGGTGCGCCCCGAAGAGTACACCACCCAATTATTACATACCTAAATTGACACTCTGCGACACAGGAGTCTCCCAATCAGCGACTGAGATCGAGACCTTGCAATCCTGACCCACAAGTCCGTTGATCGTAGCAGCGAGGGTGTAGAATCCGTTGCGAGTGAAGGCACCTTCGCCATCGCCCGAAAGCTCCACTGAGTAGATAATCTCCGACTGATCGTCTATCGTTTCATCGTTACCATCGGCATCGAACGTTGCATTGATCTCCATCAAAACTCGCTCGCCCGATGCGAGGTCGCCATTCTCGTAGATGTAGA
>JBCQTK010000129.1:0-2533 GCA_047178665.1 Rikenellaceae bacterium
CTTGTGAGGGTTGCGGCTATCAATATCGATAAATATCTCCGTATCATTGCTCCAAAAGTTTAGTTATTTCGGGGTCGAGGTTCGCTCTAAACTTCATCCTCGGCTCTAACTCGCACGCCTCGTCAAACGCCTCTATCGCCTCCTCTTTTCGCCCTAATCTCGCAAGTGCAATCGCCCTCAGATAGTTTGTTGTGGCAGTTGTCGGCTGCTCGTCAAGGAGCCGCAACGCCTCATTGTCGTGCGCCATCGAGAGGTGTGCAATGATGGTGTTCCGATCTCGATATTCATTCAAAATATAGAGAGCCTGCGGATAGTTGCGCTGTTGGAGGAATCTCACGCCCCTTGCATAGGTGGTGTCGAGTTCCGTGGTTTGGATCGTGTCCTTTACCATCCCTTTGCGCCGCAAGTTATATTTGAAGTCGACCGCTCGCAGCTGCGGATATAGCTCACGTTTGATGATGGCGTAGTCGAGTGGATAGCTGCTCCAAATCTTCACCTCTCGCCTGTCGAGATTACTCTCCGTGTCGATGATTTTGAGGATCTGCTGTCGGTGTGCCAAACCCTCATTTTCCGCTATCAACTCTCGCAGTCTCACCCAATCTTCAGCGATCCACTTCACTGTTATCATCTGCTCGACCTCACGACCTAAGTAATTTTTGAGGGCTACGGCTCTGCGCTCCGATAGGCGTTTGTTGAGTGCGTGCGAACCCTCTGGTGATGATGTTGCGGTGAGGGTGATAGTGTCCACGAAGAACTCATCTTGCTCCGTGATCTCTCGCATTAGTTTGCGGATCTTTTTCAACTCTGAGAAATTCTCGCCCAACGTATCGACAATCTCGCAACGACCCAGCGGATAGCGGATATAGCTGCGGTCGTTCACGGTGATATACTTATCGACTATTTTTACTCTAAAGCGAGGTGCAGTATCGAGAAATGACAACATCGAAGAGATCGTGTAGGTGAGTGTATCAGATGGCGGCATATTATATATAGTATCATCCACCCCCTCGACTCGTCCGTTAAGAGTAATTTTCAATCTCTTTGTCTGCTCGTCCGTGCGGAGATTCTGCGAGTAGTAATAAGTAATATGGCTGCGGTTATCGATAAGCGAGTCGAGCCGTGAATCTTCGGGTCGTGGAAACTTCACGAATCTACTATACATTCGCTGTGCAACCTCCTCCGTTGGTGAGTATCTTGACAGATAAGTTTCATACTGCCAATAGTCACGCCTTTGGATCTTGTCGACTAGTGCGCCACGTATGGTTAGAGGTTCTAACGCCTTTGCCCCCTCATCATTGTGTAGCTCTGGTGTGATCGTCACGTTGCGACTGCTGCCCAACAACTCTTTGGGGATCGAGACCACGAAGTCAAGGGTAATTTCGCCCCCTCGTTCGGGGATTGTTCGGAGCTTCGACACCACCGTCACCTGCTCCATTTGGAGCGACATCACCTGCTCGCCATCGATGGTTTCGGTCGGGGCAACGAAGAATCGTTTTCCCTCACGCTCGCTCGACAGTATCATTGGAGTCTGCTGCTCCGTTTGCATCTCTCGCTCGACCTTTGTGAGCTGCGAGAGTTGTGCGGCGCTCTCGTGGCGGTGGAGACGTGAGGTGACAGAGCAGCTCGCAAAGAGAGTCAGCGCAAAGAGTGAAATAGTTGTCCTCATTAGAATAAGTAGTTAAATGTTAGCCCAATACGTGTTGGCGAGAATGCAATCCGCTTGTGGTGGTAGATATACTCCGTCTCCCATTCATCGGGGGTTGGGTCATACTCCTCGTCACGTGTGTAGCGCAGCCCAAACCCCACCTCTGCCGCCACGTTCCAGTGCACCGATAAGATCCAGGTATAGCCGTAGCTCACGCCCCAACGGAACGACTCGCCATCATATCGCCTCGCCTCATTGCCCACGTCATAGGCGGTGTAGCCAAGCTGCGAGCCGACAAAGTGCCCCACGAAGTTCTCGAACATCCAACACTTCACACCCACCTCCGTGCCGTAGTTTTTGAGGGCTAAAGACTCCGTGCTGATCGGGTTGTAGTGTGCGGCAATGTCGAGGGTGATGTTGTCGGTGAGGGCGACATCCAAACCCACGTCAAGCGTCCCAGTCATCGCTGCGAGGGCATTGATACGTGCGCTGCAAAATTGGGCGGAGGTGGTGTTTATGGCGAAAATCGAGAGTAGTAGAAAGATGATTTTTCTCATATATTTTTTGTTTATGGGTGGTGCGCCCCGAAGAGTACACCACCCAATTATTACATTCCTAAATTGACACTCTGCGACACAGGAGTCTCCCAATCAGCGACTGAGATCGAGACCTTGCAATCCTGACCAACAAGTCCATTGATCGCAGCAGCGAGGGTGTAAAATCCGTTACGAGTGAACGCACCTTCGCCATCGCCCGTGAGCTCCACGGAGTAGATAATCTCCGACTGATCGTCTATCGTTTCATCGTTACCATCGGCATCGAACGTTGCATTGATCTCCATCAAAACTCGCTCGCCCGATGCGAGGTCGCCATTCTCGTAGATGTAGA
>JBCQTK010000130.1:0-2431 GCA_047178665.1 Rikenellaceae bacterium
AACAGATCAGGGGTAGGATGAATGAGGCGTTTACCGCGGGGAGTCCGCACACCTGCTTTAGGTCGATGATTGCGCCCTGAAGTGGTGGCATCACTGAGCCTCCGACAATCGCCATCACCAATCCTGCTGCGCCCAACGTTGCATACTTACCGACATTCTCCAACGCAATACCATATATGGTCGGGAACATCAGCGACATAAATATTGAGGTCGCCATCAGACAATAGAGACCGCCGATCCCATCAATGAAGATCGCACCGAGGGTCGTAGCACACGCACACACGGCAAAGATAAAGAGTAACATCCGAGAGTTGACGAACTTCATCAACGAGGTGGCGATGAAACGACCTGCGAGGAACATCCCCATCGCCGCAATATTATACATCTGTGCGTCAGCCTTCGCAATCCCCAAACGACCTGCATATTGAATTATAAATGTCCAACACATAATCTGTGCGCCGACGTAAAATACCTGAGCCACAACACCTCCACAATAGATCTTGTTTTTGAGTAGTGCCGTGAGCGACTCTTTGAATCCAACCTTCGACGAGTCTATTGTGTCGGGCATCTTCATACAGAGAATCACCGTAAACATAACCAACACGAAGAGACCCAATATTACGTAGGGGTTGCGGATCACCATCAAATCCTCCAATCGGATCTGCTCCTTGAGCCCCTCGGGGAGTGTGGTGAAGTGAACTTTCTCACCCAACGAATCGACCTGTGCGTCACACTGCAATCGTGCCAAAATCAACTTCGAGGCGACGAACATTCCCAACAGCGAGCCGATTGGATTGAACGACTGCGCAAGGTTCAGACGACGTGTCGAGGTCTCGGGCGTACCCATAGATAGGATATATGGGTTGGCGGTAGTCTCCAAAAACGCCAATCCAAAGGTGAGGATATAGAGCGACACAAGAAACATCTCAAACTGCTGAAGGTGTGCCGCAGGGAAGAAAAGCAGTGCCCCCAAAGCATACAACAACAGCCCCAGCAGAGTACCCTTTTTGTAGCTATATCGCTGAACAAAGAGGGCGGCAGGGATCGCCATCGTGGCGTACCCTCCGTAGAATGCGAATTGAATGAGAGATGCCTTAGCGGTTGAGATCTCCATTACTGTTTTGAAAGCTGCCACCATCGGGTTGGTAATGTCGTTGGCGAAGCCCCACAGCGCAAAGAGTGAGGTGATGATGATGAATGGTAGAAGATACCTCTTCTCCACCACCTTGGATGAAGTATTATTCATTATTATGTTGAAGTTTTAGTGTGGTTAAATAGTGTAGGGTAATGGTGAAGTTGCTCTGGTTTATGACAACTTCACGATCTCTGCTAGGAGAGCCTCCAACTCCGCAACCTCGCCCTTGATATGGATCGTGGTGCTGCGGTGGGTGTGGTTCTCGTTTGGTGAGAGGAAGAGTGCCTTCGAGGAGGTTTCGATCTCGTAGAATCCACCCATCACCGTGCCGTCGTCGAGAGGTCCATCGTTGTAGGAGTTGACGACGTCACCTCGGTATGGCTCGCTCTGGTACTCCCACATCGAGTTAATGTAGTCGGTTGCCTCAGGCTCGAATGAGAACTTCACAATGGTCAGGATCTTATTCTCTCGATCGAGTGCGCAGACCGTCGGTATTGTCATCTCGGGTGGTATGCCGATCTTACCTCGTTTGTTGCCATCGCCCTTGAAGTAGTAGCTACTACCCTCCTGTCGCAGACGTGCCTCCTCGATCTTGCCGAAGTAGCTGTCGTTAATTACAGCGGTGTCGCTCGACTTTGTTGGGATTATGATGTTGTTGTCATCGCCTGGGATGAACTGCCCCAAGATCCATATCGAGAGTGCTCCGCTCTCCTTGCTCCACGCCTCTGCACCGATATTGGTGAGGGTGTTGAACGACTCGAAAGCGACCGCCTCTACATTTGTGGATAGCGCAACGCCAAGCTGCGAGATGAGCTCCTCGTCACTGAGCAACTTAACCTCTCGATCTAACTTCACGGAGAGGGTCGTGCCGCTCCAGTTTGTGAGCTGCTCGGTTGTGGTGAACTTCGCAGTTGTCGGATCTGACGATACTCTCTCCCACCCCTTTGTGTCGATTACGGCAGGTGCCTGCCAATCCTCGAAGTCGAAGTCGTTGGAGCTATCGGGGACGAAAAATATCGCATACTGCCCACCCTCAGGTCCTAACCAAAAGCGATCCTCCCCTCCCCAGTTGTTGCAGTGAGGGAGTGGTCTCTGCGACTCGATGAGTGCGTAGTTGATCCAGCCGCAGCTGTAACCCTGCTCGCCCGATGGTGTCGAGGTCATTACACGCCCCTGTGTATATACTACCCGAAAAATCCACCACCTAATAATTGAAAAGTATACCACCAGAGATCCCAAATATCGAAAAAAACTTATCTTGTTTTTGGGTGCAACTTGGTGCCGATAGCGCGCGGT
>JBCQTK010000131.1:0-2381 GCA_047178665.1 Rikenellaceae bacterium
TATGCGCACAATTTTGGTCAGATGGGAATTTTTGTAACTACTCAGCCCCTACAACACAGCGACAGCAAGCAAAGCCACAAGTGGATCCCCTCCGCATTTGCGAGCCGTCTGCACGATCGACTGGAGCGTCGCATACTGCTGCGCGCCCTCCGTGGACTTGAACTGCCCACTCACCTTGAGTTTTGTCTTGACGACTCGCAGCGACCGCTCGCTAGCATTGTTGTCCGATGGCACATCTTCACGCGTCAGAAACGTGAAAATATTAGCCCGATGTTTCGACAGCCCTTCCCTGAATTTGTCAAAAACCCCTTGCCGCTTCTTGCTCTTCAGCACAACCTCTCGATCCAACAATTCATCTAATCGCTCTCGATATTCAGCCTTCAGCTCCTCGCTGCAACCCTCCGTTTTTCGCCGATGAATCGACCCTCGAAGCAACTCCAACATCTCCTTCGCCCATTTGTGACCACCCAACAGCTCATCTATATATATCGTATTACGAAGCAGGTGTGCCAGACATATTTGATGATCCTTCGCCACAACATTAAAGTACAACGCCAACCGATCACTCACCAACGTAGCCTCTGGAAATCCATCAGGGAAATGGCTATCCACAACCTTACCTCCGTGGCTCTTGTCAATCGCTAGATAGCTCGCCACATCCGTCTGAAACGTCCACATCCAGTGGTTCTTGCCATCAATCTTTGCGCCCGACTCATCCGCCCCAACAACCGCCGCGTGCTCTATCGCTTTGCGGATCATCTCATAGGGAAGTTGCGCCTTCTTGCGCATACGCTTCAAGATGTTCGATACAGAGCCTTGGCTCATCTTAACCCCAAACAACACCTCCATTAGGTGGGTCAATCTCGCAAATGGAACACTCTGCAAGGTGCTCAGATAAGCTACCGTAGCTTCGATGTTGTGACCATAACAGACCGTGCCACTCGCCTCCTTGGGGAACTCGCCCTTTGCGCATTTACCACAGGTGCACCGACGACGCATCTCGACAAACTCCTTGACCATCGGCACGACAACCGATGGAATGTCGACAACTTGACGACGCTCGCCCTCGAATTGTGGTAGATCTTCGATGTTTCGTCCGCACGATGGGCAGATGGTCGGTGCTTGCATCTCCTCGATGGTGTCGGGGCTGTTGTTCCACTCTTTCGTTGCTCCTACGTGTCCTGCTTGACCGCCACTCTTCTTGCCTGATTTCTCGCGCAAAGATCGAGTTTGAGGGGTGCCAAGTGGATTCTTTGAGGGTGGCACGGAGCTATTCCTCGAGGTTAAGCGTGGTGTTGGAGCGCTGTCGCTGACGATAGATTTTAGCCTCGAAATCTCCTCTTCTAACTCTTTGATTCGAACTATATTAGTGCTTATTGTTAGATCTTTTGCTGCGATTGTCGCCTTTTGCTCAGATATGATTTCGCGGCTCTGGGTGATGACTTTGTCGCGATACGAGATCTTCTTTTTGAGGCTCGCAAAACGACTATCCACCTCGTCGATGATGGAGCTTTCGGTGACAGTTTGATTGTTAATCTCACCACACCTGCCCCAATTCAACCGACGTCGCAACGCGTACTCTATATCAAATCCTGCATCTTTCATCCCGAGTGTAAAGATACGAAAAATCAACCATTTACGCAACTATTTCGCGCATTATTTTCTAATGTTTTTAATCATTCTTCCGTGACTTTGCGGGTACTGTAGGGGGCTGAGTAGTTACGAATTTTTCTTTAACTTTACAATTAAATTTTGACTATAACAAAGCATATAAGTGTGTAGATTGCAGATGATTAAATAGTAAATATTATGGGACGGAAGTTTAATGAGGATAGCAGAGTGAAGCTACCTGCACTAATACATTTGCACAGGCTGGGCTATCGTTATGTTTCGCTAAAGAATTTAGAGTATGACATTGATAGTAATATTGCTAACTCTATATTGAAAGAAAAACTCATTGAGTTTAATCCCAAAGCTACTCAACTTGAAGTCGAGCAATATATTGCGAGGATTTCTAATGTCATAGATAATGATGACTTAGGACGAGAATTTTATAGCAAAATACTTACAGCTACCTCTGGTTTACGAGTTATCAACTTTGACGATCCATATAAAAACGACTTTGTGTGCGTTACGGAGTTTACGTGCAAGAATGGCGATGATGAGTTCAGACCAGATATTACCATACTAATCAATGGATTGCCTCTTGCATTTATAGAGGTAAAGAAGCCCAATAACAAAGAGGGAGTCTTAGCCGAAAGAGATCGAATTAACAAGCGATTCAAAAATAGACGATTTAGGAAATTTTTGAATCTGTGTCAGCTTATGATTTTCTCTAATAATCAAGAGTATGACACAGAATCCATTGTTCCTGTCTTAGG
>JBCQTK010000132.1:0-2372 GCA_047178665.1 Rikenellaceae bacterium
ACGATCGCCAACCATAATCTTCTTCGTTATGTCGGGCGAGGTGTTGAGCAGAGCGTGTTTCATCAGCGAGATGCCGTTGTAGGATCGGCTCTCGGCACGCACGCAATACTTCTCATATATAGTGGCGCTATAGCCATTGTTGTCAACCGAATACTCATCTGCGCTGGAGTTGTAGCCGACGTTAATTTTCACCCCGAAGAGGTTAGTTGCGAACGTATCATATACGCTTGTGGGAATCCACCTCTCACCAAAGTTGAAGTCGAGATCGGCAAAGGGGATCTTCGCAGGGCGCGCCTCCTGCAAGGCGATGAGCGACTGCGTGGCGCGGCTGTCATTGGGCACAGTAAGTAGGTGACTCTCAATATCTTCGATCTTCGAGACTACATTTCCTGCGATGAACTTCTCCGCAATCTCGTAGATGCCGACCATCGGGTTGTAGTAGATCTTACCCTCTAAGTCGGCTATGATCTCATTGGTCGAGGCGGCTGAGAGCAGCGAGCGCATATACTCCAGATCGACACCGCCCGACCTGTTGAGCGATGCCGAGAGAGCCTCGTCTGCCGTCTCCACCTGCGTAATCTCGTTGGGGTTGAACGACACGGGCTGCGTGAAAATATCCGCTTTGATAGTCTGATTGTTGACCCTGCGTTCGAGGTAGAGAACCTCACGACCCGATGCATCCATCTGGATCAACTCATTATTCTTGCGGTCGTTCAGATGTCCATATTTTTTCACGAAGTCGTCGTATCTCTCGTTGAGTAACGTTCTAGTATGGTCGTCCGCCTCGTGGTTGTTGCTCTCATAGTTGTATAGCTCGTGGTAGTTGTCACGAATGGCGATGTAGGCGAGTGCCTTTTGCAGCGTATTATGCAGTAGATCAAGGGGTTGAAAGAGGCTATATCCCTCCACACTCTTTGCCAACACTCCAAGATGACCATCGGAGGTAATCATCGATCCCTCACGGATGTGGCTGCCAACTACGCCATCGAACTTACGTGGTGTGAGGTCAACAGCCACCATCTCCTCCTTCACTTTTGCCGCTCGTCTGCGGGGTTTTCGTTGCTGCGCTGCGACCTCTCCAAATAGGTTGAAGAGGGCATTTTGCGGTGTCGGTACAACCACCTCCACAGCTCGATGTGTCGCCTGACGATAGAGCTCCAAGTTGAGATTACTCCGAAGGTCACGGCTCAGGATCTCGCCAATACCCTGCGCAACACCCTCCACACCGCCATCGTGTTTGAAGATGATGGCAGGCTTGCCGTAGGGGTCGGTGTCGACCTTTAGGGTGGAGTGGACTACACGATCGAGATTGTTGAAGTATCTGTTCCACTGCACGCCAGACTTCGGGCGCAGCTCGCTCTCCACAAATCTCGCCTCCTCGTTGGTGAGTGCCTCTTTGTTGGAGCTGCGTTGCAGAACGATCAGGTCACTGCCTACATCCGTCCCTGCATTTTCCGAGAATAGATTGTTGGGGAGGCGCACCGCAGAGAGGAGAGCCGTGTTGTTCATCAGCCACTCACGAACAGGGCGGTTCACGGCTGAGTTCATCACCCCCTGCGAGGTGATAAAGGCGAGGAGTCCGCCATCTCGCAGAGTCTCCACACCCTTAACGAAGAAGTAGTTATGCAGCGACTGACGAGCCATCTTGTGTGCCGTGTCGTTGCGTCGCATAAACTCAGGGTCGAAGACCGCCACGTCCCCAAATGGGATGTTCGAGACAACGAGGTCGAAGTAGTTATTGAGGCGGCTGTCGATCTGCTCGAACCCCAGCACACGCACCTTTGCATCGGGGTGCAGAGCCGACAATATCCGCCCCGTGAGAAGATCTTTTTCGTAGCTAAAGATCGAGCTACCTGCATCTGCGATCCCTCGCAACGACGAGACAAACTCACCCATCCCAGCTGAGGGTTCGAGCACCTTTTGAGGTGTGACACCTGCCTCCTGAATCGCTCGTGTGATTGCGTCGACAACAGGACGTGGGGTGTAGAATGCGGTGAGGATGGAGTTCTTGAGGCTCGATATATATGCCTTATACTCCGTATCATCTGCGCTCTGCTCACGGATGAGGTTGTGCAGCTCCAACACTTGGGGGAATAGCTCCTTGTCGCTGCTCCACTTCTCAATATCCTCGGGTCGCTCGGCAGGGGAGAGGATGCACTTCAGCCCCCCAAATCCAGAGTAGTTTTGGAGTGTCGCACGCTCCTCGGTGGTCGGGGCGGTGTTGCGTTTGGCGATGTCGAGTGCAACCCTAATCGCCTCGATGTTTTGTTGTAGATGTGTTCGTTTGTTATAACTTCCCATACTCCTCCTGCTTTATCTGAATTGCACCCGTCAATTCTGTTGTTAGTGATTGATACTCTGCGGTGTAGGCG
>JBCQTK010000133.1:0-2311 GCA_047178665.1 Rikenellaceae bacterium
ATTGTTGCTGAGCATCAGGTTGTAACCCGAGGTGTAGATCTCTGTTATCTCGACCAACATTGCGACTGACTGGTAGACTTTGTAGGAGTCGGAGATGATGTTTTTCACGGTGCTGAGTGCATCGTAGACCTTCTTCCCCTGCTCATATATCTTCACCGACTCCTCGTAAGCCTTGAACATATTGGCGGCTGTCGAGGCGGTGTAGGTGACATTTTTTGAGGTGTTGGCGATGCTTTGTGCAAGGTTCGTGGGGTCAAATGTAACGTCTCCAACCCCGAAGATGGCGTAGGTGTGTTGGGTGAAACCTATGCAACAAAGTATCGCTAAAATTATGGCTTTCATACTGCTCGTTTTTCGTTTGCTAATTCTGTAATTGCTCTCTCGATGTCGCCACCGAGTAGGGCTGTTCTTTGTTGCACTTCGAGTTTCTCCGACTCTTCAGTTGTGTATGTAAGGTACTCCTCCATCGAAACCTCCGTGGCGTAGACGGCTGACTGCTTGCCGCCAAGTCCTATCCAGACCTCCTTGTACTTTCGCTTTGGGTCGTTGGCGAGGTTGATCGAGAGGATCTGCGCTCGCTCCTTTTCGGATAGCCCCAGCAAGTTTTGGATTGCATCGAACTTGTTGATCGACTTGCGTTGGTCGAGGAGAATTTTGCAGTCGGAGTTGTTAATTATGGCATCCTTGACGATCGGTGAGGAGACTATATCGTCGACCTCCTGCGTCACCACTATCGCCTCACCGTAATACTTGCGCACAGTCTTGTACATATACTTTATGTAGTCGCCCATCGTGGGTGAGTTTAGTGCTTTCCACGCCTCTTCGATTATCAAAACTTTGCGAGTGCCCTTTAGTCTGCGCATCTTGCTGATGAAGGCCTCCATAATTATGATTGTCACCACTGGGAATAGCTCCTTATTATCTTTTATACTATCAATTTCGAATACCACAAATCGCTTTGTGAGCAGGTCGATGTTGGCGGTTGAGTTGAGCAGAAAATCATATCTGCCGCCTCTGTAATATTGGCGTGTTGTGGTGAGGAAATTGTCGATGTTAAACTCCTCTCGGCTCACCTTGATCTCTCTTTTATCTAACTCTTTTCGGTATCTATCTCTCATAAATTCGTAGAATGTGTTGAAGTTTGGCGTGATGGTTCTGTCCTCACAAATCATATCGAGATATGCACTCACGGCACTACCTAACTCTGCCGATTCAGTCTTGGTGACAATCTCTGACTCGCTCTTCCAAAGTGTCAAAAGCAGAGTTTTAAGGCTATCTTTCTTCTCTACATCGAAGTGGTAATCTTCGCTGTAAAATGGGTTGAACGAGATCGGATTCTCCTCCGTATATGTAAAATATATCCCATCCCTGCCGCCTGTCATCTTGCGGATCATCTCGCAGAGTCCGCTGTATGAGTTGCCCACGTCGACGGTGAGAATGTGCGCCCCCGACTCATAGTAGAACCTAATTATATGACACATAGCAAACGACTTACCTGTACCCGAACCGCCCAACACGAACTTGTTGCGATTGGTGATAATCCCCCTCTGCATCGGCAGGTCGGAGATGTCAATATGGATGGGTCGCCCCGATCTGTCGCAGAGCTTTAGACCGAACGAGGAGGGTGCATTTTTGTAGCTCGTCTCCTCGCAAAATAGTGCTGTCCCCTGCTCCACGAAGGTGTGGAAACTCTCCTCCGCAGGGAAGTCCGCAGCGTTGCCAGGGATCGCTGCCCAGTACAAAGTTGGCAGGTCGATGGTGTTGTGGCGAGGCTTGCAACCCATCAGGGCTATCGCCGAACCTACATCGTTTTTGATCTGTTTGAGTCTCTGCGGCTCGTCACTCCACGCAATTATGTTGGCGTGGGTGCGCACAGGTGTCAGCCCCATCGAGTGGGCATCATTGAGGTACTCCTCGATCCACTCCTTGTTGATCTGATTGGCTCGACTATATCTCGACAGCGAGTTCATATTGAGAGCCGTGCGCTCGAACGTGCGGAGAGTCTCGGCGGTGTCGTCGACGAAGATATATTGGTTGTAGATGTGGTTGCAGTCGAGCAGTAGCGACACGGGGCTGGCGAAGCTCAGGCGGCAGTCGGAGCGGTCGGTGGAGAGGCGTTCGTGGCGTCTGTCGGTGCTCACTGCGCTTGGTAGGTCATCTAGCTCTGAGAGGGTGTGTAGGCATAAAATATTGTCGCCAATCCTCATCTCATTTGGATTGAAAGTTATATCTTCGAGGGTCGTTGTGTCGTGCTGCGAGAGGGCGAAATGTCGCTCTACTATCCCTGCGGTCTCTCTGTCGCCAATGATCT
>JBCQTK010000134.1:0-2311 GCA_047178665.1 Rikenellaceae bacterium
GTGGTAGTAGTTATGCTGGTGGTGTGGTCGGATATAACAATGGCGGTGCCCTCACCAACTGCTACAACACGGGTAATATAAGTGGTAATGTGAATGGTTCTAGTCCTGAAGTTGGCGGTGTGGTTGGAGTAAACGGCGGCACCCTCACCAGCTGCTACTGGAATTCTACAATTTACAGTGGTGATGGAATTGGAGGTGGTAGCAATAGTTCAACCACCATACCTATGTCCACCACCGAGATGCAATGCGAGGACTTTGCAACAACCCTCAACGACAATGCCTACGCATATAACAAGGATAACCCAGATGCTACCCAAGCCTGCGGATGGATATACGACACTTCGAAGAATCTTGTTGGGGATGGTGATGCTGCTGCCGCCTACCCATCGCTAAACATCGGAACAGACCCAAGTATGACCTACTGGACGCTAAGTAAGTTCACGTCCTCTTACTACCCAACTCCCGATACTACTTGGTATATATCTGATACAGAGGCAACCAAAGATTCTTATTTCAGTGGCTTAAAGAGTGCCTTGGCAACTGCATATAACGATGGTAAAGAAATCACCATAGTATTCTCAAATCTTGAGTCGCTGGTGCAGGAGGCGTTTTTCGGTTGGACCGTCCTCACCTCAATTTCATTGCCAAGTGCTGTGACTATTGGACAGTATGCGTTTTATAACTGCAGCGCCCTCACCTCGATTTCGTTGCCAAGTGCTACGGAGATTGGAGCGGATGCATTTAACAGCTGTAGTTACCTCACCTCGATTTCGTTACCAAGTGCTACGAAGATTGGAATGAGTGCGTTTTACACCTGCTCTAAGCTCACCTCGATTTCGTTGCCAAGTGCTACGGAGATTGGAATGTGTGCGTTTCATAGCTGCACCGCCCTCACCACTCTTGACCTCGGTAGCTCAGGTAATGGTATCATCTCGATTGGAGAATTTGCGTTTTATGAAATAGATACAGAGACAAACGTTGACCTCACAATCAAGATTTCAAATGAGTCAACTACCGTATCTGTAGATGGAAATACATTGAAATATTATGGTGAGGAGGAGACTATCTCCACAACCTTCAAGTCAATAACAGTAGTAGATAATGATTAATGATTATGAAAAAGATACTATTATGTATAGGTATAGCCCTCACTGCTATCGGCTGTGCCAAAGATGAGACAATAAGCAACACGACATCAGATGGAGTTGTCAGCCTCTTCGCAGGGGATATAACCCGTGTGGCGAGCGACAACGATTGTGCGTGGGGATCAGATGACGAGGTGGGAATCTACACCGACCAAACGGGAGAGGATAACCTCCTATTTACGATCTCCGACACAGCGACAGGGGCGTTGGCGAACAAGAGCGAGACACTCCTCTACACCCTCCCCTCGGGAGAGAGAAGCTACTACGCCTACCACCCATACGACTCGACGCTGGGCAAGGCAACCACAATAGAGATCGACCGCACCTCAGACCAGAGCGAACCCCTCTTGTGGGCAACAGCGACCACGAACAATACGTCGGTGGCGCTTCAATTCGCGCACAAGTACGCCAAGGTGCAGTTTTCGCTCACCGCAGGTGGCGTAGATGTAACATCGTTGGATAGCGCAACAGCGTGGCTCACGGGGGCAAACGCCAAAGCTACTTTCGACATCGAGAGCGGAGGGTTCGCGTTCGATGATGAGTCGACAGCCGACATCGCCCTCAGCATAAAGAGCGACAACACCATCACCGCCTACCTTCCCCCAATGGAGGCGGTCGCAGGCAACGTAAAGCTCTGGATCAATGCCCAAGGCAACACATTTGTCAAGAGCATCACCACCGAAGCGTGGGAGAGCAGCAGCTCGTATGAGTATGATATTACCGTGGGCGAGCAGGTGGATATCACTAGCGATGGTGACGACTACTTCATCTACACCGCCACGGGACTCTTTGAGTTTGCCAGCTTAGTGAATGGCGGAAGCACCAGCATCAACGGCACACTGATGAAAAACATCGACCTCTCAACAGTTTGCTATGAGGGTGGTGATAATTGGACTCCAATAGGAGCATATAATTTTACTAGTTCAGCTGATTCAGCCCCATACACAGGCACCTTCGATGGTGGAGGCTGCTTAGTGAGTGGGCTATATATCAACACCGACTCCAACTGTCAAGGTCTCTTTGGATATGTATATGGGGGCACGATCAAGAATATCGGCGTTGATGGTAGTGTTACGGGAAGCAGTTATGTCGGCGGCGTAGTGGGATGGTCTCATTATTCTTCTTCTATCACCTCGTGCTACAACACAGGAGATGTTACGGCTACG
>JBCQTK010000135.1:0-2196 GCA_047178665.1 Rikenellaceae bacterium
GCCGCTTCTTGAGCTGTTGGACAAAACTAAATTTCAAAATGACAAAGAACTTTTTAGGCTTAATGAGCCAAATTTGTTTAATTTTTAACTTGTCCCAATTTTAATGGGACACTAATGATTACGACTCAGAAGTTAAGGGGTTGGGGCTCTACGATAGCTACGTATCTGCGGAGGCGTGGTCAGTCGACGAAAGCGCAAGCGTGGAGCTCGCAGCAGGCACATATAGCGTGTCTGTCAAAGCGTACAACAACACCATATACGCCAACACGGCAACTGCGTATTTCCAACTGCTAATAATCGACTAATGGCAACGACAGCACAAAGATTGGCGCTAATGTTCGAGTCCAAGGCAGACTTGAAGAGCGCAATGGAGGAGCAGGGGCTCGTTGTGGGGACTACTCCGTTTTCGGGGTGGGGGGATCTGGTGCGAACTATCGAGAGCGGAGGCGACAGCGAGTCTGCGCCTACGGCTAACACTATATCAAAGGTCGACGCTTTCTATGATGATTTTGGGTATAGTGAAGATAGTGGTTATTATGTAGAGTCGGGAGCACTGACAGAAACGAGCGACAACGTGTTTGCTGTCACAAACTCAGTGACAGATGACACTAGTAGTCGTAGGTTTAAGATGCGACTTAGTTTCAATCTGTCCGAACAGACAGATGTAGATCTTAAGCTGATCTTAGACAATTTTAATACAGGAGGGTCTGGTTATGTCAATAGCAATATCTGGGTTAGCTATGTTGATACGCCTATGTCTGGATTATTTGACTCTAGCGATTGGGATTGGTTCGAAGATGCTACAGGGTACGAATACAGTCAATATAGCATCGGCAACTATTCGGACGTTAGTGCCTACAATGGTCCATATCAGTCTGACGTCATAACGACAACTATCCCTGCAGGATCGCATTTTATTGATTTGTGGCTATATGTATATGCCTATGACGACGTGACTATGGAAAATACTGGCGACGTAACCGTCACCCTCACCACATCCACAGACGTCTCGATCGAGGGGTCGGATTCGACGCCTACATCTGCGCCGTTTACGTTTTCGGTAGATATGGGTAGTTTGTCGGCAGGTGGAGCGACGAGCAACAGCATAAACACATTCTGCCACCCCGCAAGCTTAGTTGGAGACACAGGCGTGTGTGGACTTAGTTTTCCCGAAAACTCCGTATATGATGCGAAATTCAAACATCGAATATATTTTATCACTAGCCAAGAAGCGCAGTTCGCGATAGTGCCGCCGACAATCGCAAGTTCATCTTCGGACTATGCGACACTATGGATCGGTGGTGTCGATTCTGACGATATG
The DNA here is from genome assembly GCA_047178665.1 of Rikenellaceae bacterium. Lineage (GTDB taxonomy): Bacteria > Bacteroidota > Bacteroidia > Bacteroidales > Rikenellaceae > Alistipes. Next base: position 1,322 of record JBCQTK010000135.1, read on the forward strand.
GTAGGATTGGGGGATGGCAGTATGTCGACAGGCAATACGGGTGGAGCTACAAACTACGATGAAGTAATAGGCGCGATGGATGGTACGCCTCACATAGTAACAATACCCTCGGGTATGCACTATGTAGACGTATGGGGAGCTGTGTCGTTCTACTACGACACTTACGAAATCACCTGGCATCAATATTCGGAGGAGTAGATATGAAAATAGTCAGAACAAAACATTTCCCCTTTGGGAAGTTCACGGCGATCAACATCTGCGGCGTCTACTTCGTCAAGGGTGATGGCGCGATCAGCGACAGAACACTACGCCACGAAGCAATACACACTGCGCAGATGAAAGAGATGCTCTACATAGGTTTTTACATTTGGTACTTTGTCGAGTGGCTCTGGGAGGTATGCGCGCCGCCCTATGACGAGGCGTATCACGACATATCGTTTGAGGAGGAGGCGTATGACCACGAAGATGATCCCGACTACCTCACGAACCGAATGAGATACGCGTGGGTTAGGTATATATTCAAAACTTAAATCTGAAAGATGAGCGAGAGAAACATAATAAACGGAATGGTCGCATATAAAGTAGATTAAATGGATACGATGACAATAATACTCTCGATTGGCACAATGCTTTTAGGAGGCAGCGGCGTGGGTGTTTTTATGCACTATCGACAAAACGACAGGGCAAAGAAAATCGCCAACGATACGGCTCTAATACAGCAGTGGAAACAGCTATACGAGGAGGCGGAGCGCAAGAGCTAACTACCCGACAAAAACAAACAAGTGACACATAACCAATTGATAATCAACAAATAAACACCTGTGAATATTTGCAAAAGCCCCTAATTTTCAGTATCTTAGAAGAAAAACTTGGCG
>JBCQTK010000136.1:0-2120 GCA_047178665.1 Rikenellaceae bacterium
AGTGGAGGAGACATTGCCGTTTGATGATGTTACCTTGGTCTACAAGATTGGGGGTAAGGTCTTTACGCTGGCAACTATGGAGGGGTTCGACCACTTTGCTGTGAAGTGTGACCCCGACGAGGCAATCGAGCTTCGTGAGCGATATTCAGCCATTACGCCTGCTTTTCACCTCAACAAAAAGCACTGGAACGACATCTATGTCGATCAAGGTTTGGACGATGATTTTATGCGCCAGCAGATATTGAATGCTTATCTATTAGTGGCTCGCAAGAGTGTCACACCTAAGGCTTTGAGGGTTGAGTTGTTGGAGATTATCGAGCGGGAGTTGGGATTGTAACCGTTCTCCTATTTTTGATGATACCGAAAACAATCTGAAGCGTGGTTGTTCATTACTCCGATTGCCTCCAAATATGAATAGGTGGTGACGGTGCCCATAAACTTGAAACCTCGTCGTTTGAGATCCTTTGCCACCCTGTCGGAGAGTGCATTTCGGGTGATGCCGAGGTTGAAATCGCCATAAGTCACTTCGCCATTGGTGAATGACCAGATGTAGTCAGTGAATGAGCTAAATTCACGCTGCACCTCGATGAATGCACGAGCATTAGCCACCGCAGCGACAATCTTTGCACGGTTGCGGACAATGGCAGCGTTCTGCATCAGCTCCTCGATCTTCGCCTCGTCATACTGAGCCACACGCTCCACCTCAAAGCCATCGAATGCACTGTGAAACGCCTCACGTTTTTTGAGTATCAGTAACCACGAGAGCCCACAATGAAACGACTCCAAGATAAGCATCTCGAAGAGGTGGCGATCATCTCGTGACACCACGCCCCACTCCTTATCGTGATACTTGATATAGATGGGGCTCGTCTCTAAGTTTTTCCATTTGCAGCGGTTCATAACACTATACATTCGGATTAAAAAGATTAAACTTCATACGAGCAACCTCCTTGCCATCGAGCATTGTGATAAGCTCCCACTCGCCACACTTATCCTCGATCGGTGCCCACACGGTGTCTCCCAAGAAGAAGTGCCACTCGTTGGAGTTGACCATCTCCTCGCCCACAAAGTCAGGACGAACTCGCCCTTCATCGTCGCAGAAGGGAGGGTGCTTCATCACAAAGGTGATCTTCGAACCCTTAGCACGCAGGATACGGAGGATGTAGCCGAACTCAATATCGAGCTCGGAGGGTATCTCTTTTGTGTGTTTTCTAATCTTCGGCAGCTGCTTCGAGTCACGCTCCCACTGCGTGTAAATCCCGTAGCTCGTCATCTCGACCTCAATCTTTTTCTTTGGCATAAATATAGTCTATTCTAAATCCATCTTACAAGGCAAAAATAGTGATATTATGACATATCTCCTATAATGATTGAAGATATGAAAAAAATAATATAAATTTGTGAATTACTATTGCTTATAAATCAGATGTGAAGATGAAACTAAACAAAATATATTTCAGTGCTGCGGGCACTACTAAGCGAGTTGTTGAGGCGATTGCTGAGGGCGTTGCTTCGGTTGTGGCTAATGTTGAGGCGGTGGATTTTTCGCTTATTAAGATGGACTGTGAGGGGGCTGCGATTGCTAAAGAGGATCTGGCGATCTTTGCGATTCCTGTCTATGCTGGGCGTGTGCCTGCCATTGCGGTGGAGCAGATTCGTAGGTTCAAGAGCGAGGGGGCGAGGGCGATTCTCGTGGCGGTCTATGGCAATCGTGAGTATGATGATGCGCTTTTGGAGCTTCGTGATATTGTTACTCAGTGCGGTTTCGTGCCCGTTGCAGCAGGGGCATTTGTGGCTGAGCACTCGATATTCCCGAAGGTGGCCTTTCAACGCCCCGACGAGAGTGATGTGCAGAAAGCTAAGGAGTTTGGAGCTAAGGCGGCTCTTATTGTGCCGACCTCTGAACCTCTGCAAGTTCCTGGCAACAACCCATATAAGACCCCAGGAAGCAATCCTCTCACCCCACGCACCAACAAAAGCAAGTGCATCAAGGCAACAAAAAAAGATAAAGATCTGTGCGGAATCTGTGCCGCTGCCTGCCCCGTTGGAGCAATCGGCTCGCCCAAACCATCGACCGACAGCGACAAGTGTATCAAGTGCGCCCACTGCATTGCGGTGTG